>NZ_CP045333.1:4558435-4860740 GCF_009363335.1 Labrenzia sp. THAF191a | reverse complement strand
TTTCGACCTTGCTCAAGGTCCATTGCTGCGTGCTTGCCTGGTGACACGTCCGGACGGTGGCGCCTGGCTGGTGTTGACCAATCACCACATTCTTCTCGACGGCTGGTCGCTGCCGGTGCTGATGCGGGAGCTGAAGGAGATTTATGAAGCCGGCGGGGCAGGGGCTCTGCCTCCTGTAACGCCGTTTGACCGGTATCTGGGGTGGCTGCAGCAGCAGGACAAGACGGCTGCGAAAGCGGCCTGGCAAGAAGCTCTGTCCGGTCTGGAGGAACCGACCCGGTTGGCGGCCTCTGTCTATGGCCAGTCTGCAAAAACTTCCACCGGCTCCACGTCAGGTGAAGGCAGTGCGGTGTTGCGCTTTGACGATCTCCTGAGCGAGGACGCAACACGGTCCTTGGAAGGCCTGGCCTGCACGCTGGACATCACCTTGAACACGGTGCTCCAGGGCGCCTGGTCGGTCGTGCTTGGCCGCATCTGCGGGCGGGATGATCTGGTCTTCGGCACGACGGTCTCCGGCCGGCCGGCCGAAATGACCGGCGTCGAAACCATGGCGGGTCTCTTCATCAACACCGTGCCGGTACGGGCAAAGCCTGTTCCGGCAACATCCGTCAGCAGCTTCCTGAAGGATCTGCAGCCCCGTCAGGCAGCGCTTCTGCCGCACCAGCATCTGGGGCTGCCGGAGATCCAGGCAGAAGCGGGACTGGGAGACCTGTTCGACACGCTGGTGGTATTCGAGAACTATCCCTTCAGCGACGAGACCCATGAAGCTTCGCCGGATGGCCTGCGGATCAGCGGTGTCGAGGTGCATGACCAGACCCACTATCCCTTGAGCCTGATGGTCGTTCCGGGCAAACGGCTGCTGCTGCGGCTGGATTGCCGGGAAGAGAGGATCGGCGCAGACCTTGGCCGCAGTCTTCTTGGGCAGTTGTGCAATGTGCTGGTGCAGATGGCCTCCCGTCCGGAAGCGCCGCTCGGGTCTCTCGAGATGCTGCCGGCTTCTGAAAGAAAGGCTGTGCAGGACCGGTGGAACGCAACACAGCACGCCTTGCCGGAAGGGGATCTGACGGAGCTGATCTCTGCAACGGCTTCCCGGTTTGGCTCGCAGGAAGCGGTTGTCGGCAGCACAGAGCGGCTGACCTATGCCGAGCTTGAGGCGCGGGCAAACCGGCTGGCGCATCTTCTGATCCGGCGCGGCATCGGTGCTGAGGACCGGGTTGCGATTGCCTTGCCGAGAAACCCGGACATGATCGTGGCGCTGCTGGCGGTGCTGAAAACGGGCGCCGCCTATCTGCCGCTGGATCCGGACTATCCGGCAGCCCGCATTGCGATGATGCTGGACGATGCCGCGCCGCGTCTTGTGATCTCCGAGACGGCAACAGCAGCCGCCTTGACGGATGGTGCGCCGACATCGGCGCTTCTGCTGCTGGACGCCGAGGCGACCGGTGTCGAACTGGCTGCGATGTCCGCTTCGGCCCCGACCGATGCCGACCGGATACAGCCGATTGATCCCGCACACCCGGCCTACGTCATCTACACGTCTGGTTCCACCGGTAAGCCGAAAGGTGTCGTTGTTACGCGCGAGGGACTCAAGAACCTTCTGTGTTGCCTGAGTACCGAGCTTCGCCTTCTGCCGCAGGACAAGGTGCTCAGCGCGACCACGATCGGGTTCGACATTGCCGGGCTTGAGCTCTACGGCCCGCTGCTGGTTGGTGCAGGCGTAGTGCTGTTTGAGGGCAACCAGCGCGAAGCGGACCGCCTCCATGACTGGATCGGCCAGGAAAAACCAACGGTCATGCAGGCAACGCCATCGCTCTGGCGGTCGCTTCTGGAGGTTGGACCACTGCCGCGATTGCAGGTTCTTGTGGGTGGTGAGGCTCTGGACGGCGGACTAGCGTCGCAGCTGCAAGCCGCAGGGCCGGTGACGAATGTCTATGGCCCGACCGAGACAACGATCTGGTCCGTGAGCGCATCTGTTCGCCCTGAAAGTTCGGGCATTCCGTCTATCGGGCAACCTTTGTGGAACTCGCAGGTCTACGTACTTGATGAGACCCTTCAGCCTGTCGCCGACGGTATTTCCGGCGAACTCTACATCGGCGGGCTTGGGCTCGCACGTGGCTATCACGGGCGTTCGGACCTGACGAGCGAACGCTTTGTTGCCGATCCGTTTACAGGCCGTGGAGCGCGCATGTACCGGACCGGGGACACGGTCTATCGCAGAACCAACGGTGAGCTTGTGTTCCTGGGGCGCGGAGACAGCCAGGTCAAGATTCGAGGCCATCGTATCGAGCTTGGCGAGATCGAGGCGACTATCGCATCGATGACAAACATTGCGCGGGCGGTGGTCTTGGACCGGCCAGACAGAGAGCGAGGTTCTTCGCTCGTTGCCTATGTTGTTCCGGAAGAAGGGGCTGAACTCAAAACTGAAGAGCTTCGTTCCGTGCTCCAGCGAAACCTGCCTGACTACATGGTGCCTGCCGCTTTTATCGTGCTCCCGGAATTGCCGCTGACACCAAATGGAAAGCTCAACCGTCTGGCGCTGCCGGATCCTGTCTGGAAACAGGGAGAAACAAGTCCGGCAACACTCCAGGAAACGTTGTTGTGCAATCTCTTCGCCGAACTGCTGCCCGGCGTAGTGCCGGGACCGGAAGACAGTTTCTTCGATATGGGGGGGCATTCGCTGCTCGCCGCACGCCTGAAGGCACTGATGAAGGAACGCATGGGGCTGGACGTCAGCCTTCGGGATATTTTCGAAACACCGACGGTGCGCGGTCTGCTGTCGCTTCGGCAAGGTCGCAAGACCGGTTTGCTGGAGCCGGTGCTGCAGATCCGGCGGGCAGGGTGTCAGGCACCACTATTCTGCGTTCATCCGGGCTTTGGTCTTGGTTGGACGTATGCCGGTCTTGCTTCCGTACTATCAGCCGATGTCCCGATCATCGCCCTTCAGGCGCGCGGCTACATCGGCGAGGCCGTTTTGCCTTCAACGCTGAACCAAATGGCGGCCGATTACGTCGCAAGTATCAACAAGGTGGCCAGCACGGGCCCGGTTCGGTTGTTTGGTTGGTCGTTCGGAGGGCTGGTTGCCTTCGAAATGGCACGTCTTTTGGAAGAAAGCGGCAGAGATGTCGAGTTCCTGATGCTTCTGGACAGTTATCCGATGCACGAAGGAGACCCATTGCCGGATCTTTCGGATAGTGGAGCGCGCGGTGCGTTCCTTGAAATGATCGGCTTCGATCCGCAGGGACGAGTACCCGAAGACATTACCTTTGAGGATGTCCGGAGATTTCTGGAAGACAGTGCCCATCCTCTGGCGGACCTCAGCCCTGTCGACTTCAACAACATGCTGCGGATCGCCCGAAACAACGCGCTGCTCGCACATGGCTATCGGCCCAAGACGTTAAACTGTCCCCTGGTGCATTACGCTTCAAACGATACGAAGCGTATGCTGGGTGTTGAGGCCGATCCCTGGGAAAACCGGACAAGCGGACAATTCGAGGCGCATGCACTCGACTGCACACACCATGAAATGACATCGCAGCAGGCCCTTTGCGAAATCGGCAAGCGGCTGACTGCTTTGATGGACCTTGGCGATCAGCCGTTCAGGCAGGCCGTGGCGGAAGGGAGACTAAAGAATGTCGGTTGATATCCTCAATCCCGTGGAACTGGAACACGCTGTGCAGCGCGCGACGCCCATGACCGGCGCGGAGTTCATCGACAGTCTCCAGGACCAGCGCTGTGTCTATTTCAATGGAGAGCGGGTGACCGACCTGACGGGTCATCCTGCCTTTCGCAACTCGGTACGATCCCTGGCACGGCTTTACGATGCCCTGCACCAGGACCACGACAGCGGCACCAATGTCCTGACCGCACCTGCCGATGCCGATCCAACCGGCTATACACACCGATATTTCAAGGTGGCCAGATCGGCAGAGGACCTGCTCGGGCAACAGAAGGCGATCGCGGAATGGGCGAAGCTGAGCTACGGCTGGATGGGGCGCTCACCGGACTACAAGGCAGCTATCGTCAACACGCTGGACGCCAACGCGGCCTATTACGGCCCGTTCGCTGACAACGCGCGTTGCTGGTATCATCTGGCTCAGCAGCGCACCTATTTCATGAACCATGCTGTGGCCAATCCACCCATCGACCGGGCGAAGCCCTTTAGTGACGCAAAAGACATTCTGGTTCACGTTGTCAAGGAAACAGACGCGGGGCTTTATCTTTCAGGTGCAAAGGTCGTCGCGACTTCGGCAGCACTGACCCACTACAATTTTCTCAGCCACCACGCGGTCTCGGAAACCAACGAGCCACCTACAGCGTTCATGTTCTTTCTCGACATGTCGACGCCGGGCATCAAGCTGATCTGCCGGAACTCCTACGAATATGCGGCGAGCCAATCCTCGACCCCGTTCGACAGTCCGCTGTCTTCCCGCTTTGATGAAAACGATGCCATTCTCGTTCTGGACAACGTTTTCGTGCCCTGGGAGAACGTGCTGGTCTATGGGCCTGCACACAAGCCTATCGATTTCCTGATGGACACGGGCTACCTGCAAGGCACCTGTTTCCACGGATGCACCCGGTTTGCGGTGAAGCTGGACTTTCTCGCCGGTCTTCTGACCAGGGCGTTGCACATCACGAGCGGTGACGAGTTTCGCGGAAATCAGGTTCTGCAAGGGGAGGTGATCGCGCTGCGTCACCTGTTCTGGTCGTTGTCGGATGCAATGGCCCGGACACCCGAAGCCTTTGCGGACGGCGCTTTCCTGCCGGGACTATCGGCCGCGCAGGCCTATCGCGCGCTTGCGCCCGATGCCTACGGTCGTGTGAAGGAGATTGTCCAGAAGATCGTCGCGTCCGCGCTGATCTATCTGCCGTCTTCCGCAAAGGATTTCCAGAACCCTGAAATCGACGGTTATCTGGAACGGTACGTGCGCGGCTCCAACGGCGTCGGTTACAAGGACCGTATCAAGCTGATGAAGCTGCTGTGGGACGCCACAGGCTCGGAATTTGCAGGGCGTCACGAGCTTTACGAACGCAATTATGCCGGCAATCATGAAGAGGTGAAACTGCAGCTTCCTGCAATCGCACGGCGCGACGGTTCAATGGACCAGATGCTGTCGCTTGTTGACCAGTGCCTTGATGATTATGATGAATTCGGCTGGTGCAACACGGCGTGGAAAGACTGACGCGCAAGGTTGGGAGAGACGGCGATGACAAATCCATTCGACGATCCGGACGGCATTTTCCATGTGCTGGTGAATGACGAGGAACAGCATTCTCTCTGGCCCGATTTCGTGCCGATTCCCGATGGCTGGCGGTCGGTCTTCGGCCCCGGAAAGCGGCAGGACTGCGTGGACTATGTCAACGCCAACTGGACCGATATCCGCCCGAAAAGCCTTCGGGATGCTGCCCTGAACTGACATATTTCTCAAGCGGTGATGATCCACCTGGAGCGCCTGGTCTTCGATGAATTTCTTTCGTCTTTTGTATCGTGAAGCAGGCGACAGCAAACGCACCTTCCTGCTGCTTTCCCTGGTGCCCGGGCTGGTCATGGGGCTGATCATCGCCGTCATCAACGCGGTGACGAACTATCAGCAGAACACCGGTCTGCAGTGGCAGTATCTCGGTCTCTTCGTGCTGGGCTGCGCGACCGTTCTCTTCACGATGAATCGCGCCCTCAACATGGCAACCGCAATCATCGCCGATTATCTGTGTCGCTTGCGGATCAGGGTGACCGCGCAAGTCCGCAGTCTGAACCTTGCAACCGTCGAAGAAATCGGCCTGACCCGTATCAGGGCAGCAGTTGGTCGTGATCATCAGACAATCGAGGAAACCGCCCCGGCGCTTGTCGGTCTGATCTATTTCGTCATGCAGTTGGTCATGTCGGCGCTCTATATCTGCTATCTCTCGCCGCTTGCCTTTGTCGTCACGCTGGCGTTTCTGGCCGGCGCCATCTTCTTCTATCGCAAGAGCTACCGCGATGCGGAGGAACTGATGCGCCAGGCAAGCCTGAGCGAACAGGCCTTTCACAACAGCTTCGAGAACATTCTCAGCGGCTTCAAGGAAGTGAAGCTGAACGCGCAGCGCAGCGACGATCTCTTCCACAACTACATCATTCCGCGGTCGGAGCAGGTCGAGGATCTACGGGTGGAATCCGGCCGCTCCTTCAACTATGGCCAGTCTGTCAGTGATGTCTTCTTCTACACGCTCATGGGAACGCTGGTCTTTGCCATACCGTTTTATGTGTCGGATCTCTCGATCCCGGGCAAGATTGTCACGGTGATCGTCTTTGCCAGCGGTGCGATCACCTCGATCATCCGCATGTTGCCAGTGGTTTCGCGCGCCAATCTGGCGGTCTCCAATATCGAGGAGTTGAAAGAGCTTCTGGAAAAACACAGCGAAGCCATGGATGAGCGCAGCGAAGTGCGGCAGGCAAGGCTTTCCAAAGGCATATCCCTGAAGAAGATCGCCTACACCTATCATAGCGAAGATGGCGATCGCCCGTTTTCGATCGGGCCGTGTGACCTGGAAATTGCATCGGGCGAAATGGTCTTCATCGTTGGTGGCAACGGCAGCGGCAAGTCGACCCTCGCGAAGATCCTGACCGGTCTCTATGAGCCGGATGGTGGTTATCTGTCGTGGGACGACAAGGTCGTCAAACCTGAAAACATCGACCGATTTCGCAGTCTGTTTTCGGTCATCTTCTCCGATTTCCACCTCTTCGACCGGCTATATGGTGTGGATCTGTCGGACGAGCAGAAGCTTTACGATCTGCTGGAAGACATGAAGCTGGACGACAAGGTTCACTACCGGAACAACCGGTTCAGCACGACGAACCTGTCCACCGGCCAGAGAAAGCGGCTCGCCATGGTCGTTGCCCTGCTGGAAGACAGGGATGTCTACCTCTTTGACGAATGGGCCGCCGATCAGGATCCGGAGTATCGGCGCTGGTTCTATACCGATTTCCTGATGAAACTGAAGAAAGAGGGCCGCACCGTCATCGCGATCACGCATGACGACCGGTACTTCGATGTTGCAGACAAGATCGTCTGGATGGAAGAAGGCAGGATCAGCAAGGTGTCCAGTCCGGCTGATGCCACGGTATGAAACCGTCGGCTGAGTTCTTGACGGTAGAGCCTGGCCAGTGTCCAGGTCACTTCTCAACAGGGTGAAACAGTCTGCCCTCCGATTACCATCTCCAAAGATCCGGGAGTTAACTTGCCAGGCACCAAGGCGATCATTCTGGAGACGGCCAGCTGCAGCTCCGAGGATCTCGAATCTGCGCTGGAAATTCTCTCGGAGGACGAACTTCAGCGGTTTCGCGCGTTTCATTTCGATCAGGACCGGAAGGACTACGCGCTTGCACATTCGTTGCTGCGGAAAACCCTGAGTGATCTGGAACCCGGTACGGCACCGCGCGATTGGCAGTTCGCGCCAATGGCTACGGGAAAGCCGGCAGTCGCCGGTCGGTCGGAACTCGACTTCAGCCTGACGCATACACGTGGCCTGGTTGCCTGCGCCGTGACGAGGGAAGGCGTGATCGGCATTGACGCGGAAACGGATCAGCGCGCGGTCGAAGTAGACATGTTGATGCGCGACGTCTGTTCACCGGGAGAAAGACAAGAGCTGGCGAAGGTTGAAGGAGCTGACAAAACTTCCAGATTTCTGGATTTCTGGACCCTGAAAGAGGCGTATCTGAAAGCTGTCGGCCTAGGCATTTCAGCCGATCTGACCACCGTCAGCTTCACCTTGGCTGACGATCGGGATATCGCAATTTCCGCGCCGCCCGACCTCCGCCGTCCGGCCAGTTCCTTCCAGATCCGCCGGCGTCCAGGGCACTGGCGTGTCGCGCTGGCGGTCTTTGGCGGAATAGACGCTAAGGACGTTGAAATCACCCTTTGTGAAATGCGGAGCTTTTGAAAAGCCCCGAAATTTGTTATTTCGCGTCTACTAAAGTCGATCGACATGAGAACAAGCTTGGATAACGCACCTCACTGCGTGTCCAGCCTGGACGGTGGACGTCCGGAACCAGTTCCTTGCAGTTGAAGAAAAATGCAAAAGTATCAAGAGCATAAGTTTTCCATCGCCCCCATGATGGAATGGACGGATCGCCACTGCCGCGCGTTTCATCGGCAACTGACGCGGCATGCGCTGCTCTATACGGAGATGGTGACGACTGGTGCGGTGATCCATGGCGACCGGCAGCATCTGCTAGGCTTTTCCGATATTGAGCACCCGGTTGCCTGTCAGTTGGGCGGATCTGATCCGAAGGACATGGCGGAAGCCGCGCGGATTGTTGCCGACTTTGGCTATGACGAGGTCAATATCAACGTGGGTTGCCCGTCCGACCGGGTTCAGTCCGGCCGCTTCGGCGCGTGCCTGATGGAAGAACCGGCGTTGGTGGCGGCATGTGTCGAGGCCATGAAGGCCGCCGTCGATATTCCCGTAACCGTGAAATGCCGGATAGGTGTCGACGAACAGGACACTGAAGCGGCGCTTGACGCCATGGCAGATGCCGTTTTTGCTGCGGGTGCAGATGCCTTGTGGGTACACGCGCGCAAGGCCTGGCTCAAGGGACTCAGCCCAAAGGAAAACAGGGACATTCCGCCGCTCGACTATGAGCGGGTTCTGCGCCTGAAGCAGCGTCTGCCGGACAGGTTCATCGGCCTCAACGGTGGCTTACAGACGCTGGACCAGGCGGAGCCGTTCCTGGAGACCCTGGACGGCCTGATGTTTGGCCGTGCTGCCTATCACACTCCGCAGATCATGGGAGAGGTCGACCGGCGGCTCTATGGCGCCAGCGGACCGGACATCTCGCCCTGGGATGCAGTGAAGGCGCATATGGCTTATCTGGAAGATCAACTGGGCAAGGGCGTAAAGCTGGCACATATGACGCGGCACATGCTGGGCTTGTTCCACGGGCGTCCGGGGGCTAGGTCCTGGCGGCGCATTCTGACAGTGGAGGCGATCAAGCCCGGTGCTGGTCTGGAAGTGGTCGAAAAGGCGCTTGCAGCGGTCAGTCCTGCAGGAGCCGAACTGGCGGCAGCCGAATAGGACTATCGCGCGGTTCCCGATCCGCTCAAGGCGTCATGATCAGCTTGTCGCCTTCGATGCGCCAACTGCGCAGATGATCAAGTGCGGTCATGCCGAAAAGGCTGGAATCGAGCGTCCCCTGACGCCCGACGAAACCGCGGATGTTGCGCAGTGTGTGATCGCCGATCGTGATCGTGTCGATCTTTACCGGCGCGACCAGTGCACGGCCGTTGGCGGTGGAAACCGGTACTGAAAATGTCAGGTCTTGTGGCCGGTAGCCGGCACGCAGCGCGTCTTCATAGGTCAGGACAACGGCACTGGCGCCTGTATCAAGCAGAAACTCTGCTCGGGCACCGTTGATGCGTCCATCCAGCACAAAATGCCCGCCAGCATCGCGGACTATCAGAATGGTGCCGTCGGGCTGGGTCACGGCAAGTCCAGGCGCCAGAGCTCCAAGAACGCGGTAACCCGCCTGAACCAGTTCCGCCTTGTAGACATAGCCGACAACGAGCAGGGCACAGAACCCACCCCAGAAAACCGTGCCGTGCAGAATTTCGCGGGCTTTCGGCTGGCCGAACAGGAAACTGGCCAGAAAAACGAAGGCGAGTGCGGAAAGGGCAACAACCCGGGGGCCGGTATCATCGAAATTGACATTCGCCGGGTCGGTCGGGTCACCAAAAAACGCATAGAAAGCGGCAACTGCCATGACCAGCACCAGAATGACGACCATCAGGCCGCGGTAGTTTCTGCGATTGTTCATCCGCGCACTCCGGGCGGAGTGGTCGGCTGAGGCCGGTTCGCCAATTCTGCGAGGATCTGGTTGCGCTTGGCCTCGGTGTAACTCGCCCAGGACGCGATTTCGTCAAGAGTGCGCAGGCAGCCTGTGCAAAGGCCTGATTTGGCGTCGATCTGGCAGATGTTGATACAAGGTGACTTCATGAAGCGCATATGGCCGCTGATTGTGGCGTTGCCAAGACTGTAATGGGCGGAAAACAGCGAAAAACGACCGGATCAATAGCCGCCTGACGCATAGGTGAACGGCGCGGTGATGACCTTGATCGGCAAGGTAACAGCTGCCTGTGCCGTGGTGCCCACAAAGGACCCCAGGTCGTCGCCAAGATTGGCGCCACGGTTGTGGTCGGCACTGGACCCGAGAGCGGAGCTGCCTAGTGCCTTGCGCAAGTCAGGCTGCAGCTGTGCGAGCTGCGCAAATTTCGAATGGTTCGTGCTGTCCAGCGATTCAAGCTCGGTCACATCGATAACGACCGCACCGAGTTCCGCCAGTTCCTGATCGTTGGAAAAAGCCCCGACTCGTTCCTTGCCGCCTGCAATGGTGCGCGAGATGCGCAGGGCTTTGTCATCACGCGAAACGATAACGGTAAAGGGCCGGGGCATCGGGCCAATCCGCTTGAGCTGGGACTTGAAGAGGTCGATATCGATGTCGGGTGCTGCCAGAACGATGTCGTTGACATGCTTTGCGACAAGCCGGCGGTTCTCCGGTCGTGCCTGTACCGCGGTTTCCATCAACAGCCAATTGCCCATGGAGTGGGCGAGGATGGTGATGTTGTCGGCATTGGTCTTGGCAAGTTCCACAAGCGTTTCTTCAAGGGCTCCGCGAGCAATCGCGGCGCTGTTGAGGTCGTAGACGTAATCCTGAAGCTTGCCGCGTGAGGCCCAGGTAAACAGAACTGGTACCCCCTGGAACTGACTGTCGTTGACAATCTGCGCGAACCGGTAAAGCCCTTCCGGAAAGCGAGTGTTGTAGCCGTGAATGAACAGCATGATGTCGCGTTCGCCGCGCGGCAAACTGGCAAGTCTGGCGTTGACGGAACGCCGGAAGGCGGCCTTGTCGGCAATGTAGTCGGCTTTGCGCGCAACAAAATCGGTCTTGGGGTTTCCCGGCAGACTTTCGGGCCACTCGATCTGGCCCGGTTTGTGAGACGGCGGTACCGAAATCGAGGCTTCCGCGTAATTGACCGCGGCTGAACGCTCACCGCTGAAATAGGTGTCGGGGCGGTCGTCCCGCTGGCGGGTGGTGACGATCAGGATATCATTCACCCTGGCACCAACGACCGGGTCTTCGTTGAGCGCGAGCGCTCCGACTTCCGGTCTTCCGGAACAGGCGGACAAGATGGCAAAAACGATCAACAGGGTTGCTGCACGCAAACCTGTTGCTTCTCGTCTAACTGAATTGCCCGATACTGACATGTGAGCCATTCCCGCCACCAAGGCCTCTATCCGCTACTCACGGCACCATAAGCATCCCTGCAAGAAAGCCAAGAGCGGTGAGTTGTTGAACAGCGCCTAAAACATCGCCAGTGGCTCCGCCAATCTTGGAAACGGCAAGCCGGCCGGTCGCATGTGCTGCGGCGGTGGCGATGGCAAGAGCCAGCAGCAAGGCCGGCAGGGAGAGCAGGAAGAACGCAGGCAGCATCACGGGCAACGTCACAAGAAAAGCTTGTTGCACGGTCGACCGGGAAGGTTTTCCAAAGCGAGCTCCGAGCCCTTCAGGTCTTGCTGATGGCAGACATTGCCACTGCCAGACAAGCAGCATCCGGCTGAGGGCTTCTCCCGCCAGAAAAAGCAGCGCTGCATCAGCCGGCCCGAATTTTTGCCATAGCGCTGCAAGCAGGACGGTACGCAGGAGTACCGAGATCATCAGGGCGAGAGCCCCAAAGGCTCCGATGCGGCTGTCCTTCATGATGTCGAGCCGTCTTTCGCGGGTTGCACCGCCGAAGAAGCCGTCGGCTACGTCGCTCAAGCCATCTTCGTGAAGGGCTCCGGTCGTTGCCGCAAGAACCGCGGTCAGGAGAACTGCAACGGCCAGAAGTGGCAGTTGAGTAAAACCGAGCGCAACACCAACGCCGGCCGCAGGCAGGGCAATGATTGCACCAGCCAGAGGCGCTGCACGGGCGATCCGAACAAAGTCCGGAGGGGACATCGGGTCGTCTTCGGTGTTGACTGCAGGCAGGGGAAGCCGGGAGAAGAATCGTACGCAAGCTGCCGTGTCCGCGGCGAGTGCCTTGCCCCCGTGCAGCCAGACCTGGTGTCGATCCCAGGTTTTTCCGGACCGCGTTTCAGCCTGTGAATCAGGCCCTTGGTCGGTTTCAGAGCTCATCAGGCCGGTCCCGTGCTTGAGTTTTTACCGGGCGAAGTTATAGAACAGCGGCTAAGCGAGACCAAGTGGCCGCTCGACGGCCGCGAACAACCGGAACCAAAAGAACATGTCCCTCTCCGAGACCGCGCTGCCCTTTGACGATATCCGTAATCTGGTGAAATCCATGCCGGGGCCGGACGAGGAAGCGCTCGCGAGGGTGAAGGCCCGGGATGCGGAGTTGACCAAACCTGCCGGTTCGCTCGGAAGGCTTGAGGAAATTGCCGAATGGCTGGCCGCATGGTCCGGCAAGGCTCCGCCCAAGATCACGCGGCCGATGGTCGGCATCTTCGCGACCGCCCATGGGGTTGCGGATGAAGGCGTGTCCGCATTTCCGAGTGCGGTCAACCGGCAGATGGTCGAGAACTTCGCGGCTGGCGGCGCTGCAATCAACCAGATCTGCCGCGCTTATGACATCGGCCTAAAGGTGTTCGACCTGGCCGTCGACATGCCGACCCCCAGCATCACGCGGGAAGACGCGATGGACGAAGCCAATTGCGCTGCGACCATGGCATACGGCATGGAAGCGCTTGCCGGCGGGATTGACCTGATCTGTCTTGGCGAAATGGGGATCGGCAACACCACAGTCGCTGCTGCGGTTATCAATGCGCTGTTCGGCGGCAAGGCTGAAGACTGGATCGGGCGCGGTACCGGCGTTGACGACGAGGGCCTTGCCCGCAAACGCGATGCTGTCGAAAAAGCAGTTGCTCGACTGAACGGCGAACGTGATCCGCTGGAGATCCTGCGTCGCATCGGTGGCCGCGAGATTGCAGCCATGACCGGCCTCATCATTGCCGCACGCCTGCAGCGCGTTCCGGTGATTGTCGATGGCTTTGTCACGACGGCTGCTGCCGCTGTTGTTTATGCGATGGACCCGGCCGGTCTCGACCACTGCCTCTTCGCCCATGTTTCAGCAGAGCAGGCCCATGCGAAGGTGCTCGAGCACATGGGCAAGGATGCGCTGCTCGATTTTGGCATGCGTCTGGGGGAAGGCTCCGGTGCTGCGCTCGCTGCAGGTATTGCCAAGGCAGCCGCCGAAATGCACTCCGGCATGGCCACCTTTGCGGACGCCGGTGTGTCCGAAAAAGACGACTGAAGCTCTTTCAGGAATTGAAGCGGCCTGAAACCGCTGATGCGGATCAGGCCGATCTTGCCTTGCCGGACGGTACGCCGCTGTCCTTGTCGTTCGGGTCCACCCAGATGACATCCGGCGAATAGTTCATGATCCTGGCTCTCGGCAGGGTGACGATCACTTCCGTGCCTTCGCCGGGCCTGGACTTCAGCGAGAACTTGCCGTCGTGCATGTTGATCAGCGCCTGGACGATGGACAGGCCAAGACCTGTCCCGGGTTCTGCCGTCTTGATAGCATGAGACCCCTGACCGAAAGCTTCCAGCACCGTCGGAATTTCGTCTTCCGGAATGCCGGGGCCCGTATCCTTTATCGAGACGTATTGTCCGCCATCTGACGTTGGTCCGACCTTGATCCAGACTTCGCCGTTCACCGGTGTGAACTTCACGGCGTTGGACAGGAGGTTGAGCACCACCTGACGCAGCGCTCGCTCGTCCGCCCAAACGCGCGGCAAGTCCGGCTCGTGGGTGTGGTGAAGCGAAATCGTCTTGGCCTTTGCCCGAACCTTCATCATGGTCCCGCATTCCTCGACGATATCGTCCAGGAAGATCGGTTCCTCATGCAATTCGTGCCGACCGGCCTCGATGCGGGACAGGTCCAGAATTTCGTTGATCAGGTTGAGCAGGTGTTGTCCCGAGCCGTGAATGTCTTCGGCATAGGACTGGTAGTTCTTGTTGTGCATCTTGCCGAGCACTTCATCCTTCATGATTTCGGAAAACCCCAGGATGGCGTTGAGCGGTGTCCGCAGTTCATGGCTCATCGTGGCCAGGAAGCGGGACTTGGCAAGGTTGGCAGCTTCTGCGCGGCGGCGCGCTTCGTCGGACATCGCGTTCGCAGTTTCCAGCTCGGCGATCAGGTGATCCTTGTCGGCCCGGTATTCCAGCATCGTGTTGGCGTTCTTCAGAAGCTGGTTGCCCAGGATCAGGAAGAAACCCTGCGCGCCGATCGCCATGGCGGCGAGCGTATAGTGGATCGGGTTCACCTGCTGCAGGAAGCTGACGGTGACGATCAGTGTCATGGGCAAGGTGCTGGCAAGCAGACATTTCGGCAGGGTGGCCGACTGCATCGTGTTCATGGCAACCACGATCAGCAGCGTCGCGAAATGAAAGATGACAAACCCGTCGCCGGATTCGCTGGTCTGGGGCAGCAGAAAGAAGCTGGCCCAACTGCAGCCATAGACGAAGTCACCAAAGGCGAACCTGCGCCGCCAGTAGATGCGGGCTTTCTGGTCGGACGGAGCCTTCTCGTAGGAGTGGCTGGTGATCACCATCATGAAGTGGGTGCAAAGCGTCGCCGTAAACCAGGCGCCGATGAAGAGCGGGTTGATCCACAGAACGGAGATTGCGGCAACGATCAGGGCGAGAAGTGGTACTGCGTAGGCCGCGTTGATGCGGGTGTCGGCAAACAGATGCTGTCGTTCCAGATCGAAGGACGTGTACCAGTTTTCAGGCGTACCAAGGCGGCTGCGCACATCGTTGGCCGAGCGCGCCATCTCACGACGGCGCTTGGCGCGCTGTTCGTTGATGGTGACTTTGTCGTCGCCGGTTTCTGACGCAACCGATGCCATTTGCTGCCCAAAGTTTTGATTTTGTTATCGCGCTGCCGCGTGTTTATTCAACCTGACTCACCATTCCTTAAGATCGTCCTCAAGATCGTGGTAAGGGAAGTGTTAACAGGCTGTGCCAAGGTGCAACTCATTGTCAGAAAAGACGAATTCGAAAACACTCGACAGACTTGCGGCTGACGTTCGGTCGTGCCGCATCTGCGTCGAGAAACCTGAAAAGTCGGCATTGCCGCATGAGCCCAGACCAGTTCTGCAAGTGTCTGGAACAGCAAGGCTTTGTGTCTGCGGACAAGCGCCAGGCACACGCGTTCACCAGAGCGGCAGACCGTTCACCGATCCCTCAGGTGACCGGTTGAGAAACTGGATGGGCATCGACGAGGATATTTTCTACGACGCCGGTAAACTGGCTATCGTGCCGATGGGGTTTTGTTTTCCTGGACTGGACGCAAAAGGGGGCGATCTGCCGCCGCGCACCGAATGCCGCAAGGCCTGGCATGATCGCTTGTTTGCCGCCATGCCGCAGATCGAACTGGTGCTGGTTATCGGCCAATACGCCCAAGCCTATCATCTCGGTTCAAACCGCCAGAAATCCCTTACCGAGACAGTGTCGAACTGGCGTCAGCATTTCGCTCGGCAGATGGACGGCAAACCGGCGGTCCTGCCGTTGCCGCATCCTTCCTGGCGCAACAATGCGTGGCTGAGAAAGAACCCGTGGTTTGAAACCGAGCTGCTACCGGTTCTGAGAGGCGAGGTTCAGCGCCTTACAATGGTGCCCTAATTGCTGAAATTCGAAAATAATTCTCATTTCGGTGAGAATTGACATTTTCATTGAAACTCCGTTACGAGTTTTTATCTTCAATGAAAATGATTTCCCAACATGTTGCGGACTGCGCGGTCGGGAATCTCTGTTGCTCCTGGCCGGATCTTGAATTCATGATTGATCGTATCGACCGTCGCATCCTGTCCATTCTCCAGGAAGATTGTACCGTTCCGGTGGCTGAAATCGGCCGCAGGGTGGGGCTGTCGACCACGCCGTGCTGGCGGCGCATCCAGAAAATGGAAGAAGACGGGGTCATCACCGGCCGCGTCGCCTTGCTGGACCCGGCAAAGGTCAATGCGAAGGTAACGGCCTTCGTCGCCATTACCACGAGCCAGCACTCCGAAGACTGGCTGAAGAAATTCGCCGATGTCATCCGGGAGTTTCCCGAAGTGGTCGAATTTTACAGGATGGCAGGTCAGGTCGACTATCTGCTGCGTGTCGCCGTACCGGACATCGAGGCCTATGACGCCTTTTACAAGAAGCTGATTTCCCGGATCGACATCTCGGATGTCTCGACCACCTTCGCCATGGAGCAGATCAAGAACACCACGGCCTTGCCTCTCAGCTATGTGGCACCGGAAAAGCCTAAACCCGACCGGGACAAGTGAACTGGCCGGCAACACGTTCCGTTCCGGCCAGCGAACCCCTCAGGTTCATTCATTCTTCTGGTTGGTTCACGTGGACGTTTTGGGCCAATAGGTGCCGATGCTCCAGATGTTTCCTTCAGGATCCTGGCAAATGAATTCCCGGCTGCCGTAGTCCCGGTTCGTCAACCCCTCCAGGATTGTCGCCCCAGCAGCAGTGGCGCGGTCGAACAGTTTGTCGGCATTCTCCACCGCCAGATAGATTGCCTTGCCGCAAGGGCCGTCCGGATGCCCGATGATCTTTGCAAAAGCGTCGTCGCGGGCCTGACCGACCATGATCATGGCTGAACCAAAAGCCAGCTCTGCATGCACCACAGTGCCGTTGTCGTCCCTGTGCACTTCGTGTTCGACAAACCCGAATGAATCTGCGAGCCACTTGATCATCGCATTGGCATTGCCGAACCGGAAAACGGGATAAATTCTACTTGCTTCATGAGACATGTCGTACCTCCTTTGATGAAGGAGGTGATAGCTCTTCGCGATTTTGCGGGATTGAAGTTTTGTTACCTACCAGGTGTTGGCAGTGCCATTCAGCAGCCGTGTGCGCCAGGCTTCCGGTGACTAACCGGAAAACTCGGAAAAGTCCCGAATGAGATGGGCCTGATCGGCATAACCACAATCAACCGCCAAGCCGGCCCAATCGATGTCGCAGCAGTTCTGTGCATGTTTGAGCACCTTGCCGAAGCGGATCACCCGGGCAACCGTCTTGGGCCGAAGGCCGATATCCTTCCGAAACTTTTGTGCCAGGTGCTTTCGGCTCCAGCCAATCTCCTTAGCCAAAGATGTGACTGAGACCTGGCCTCCGGTTTCAAGTAGCCGTCGCAACACATGGTCCGCCGGCGTTCGTTGAACGTTGTCTTGCCGTAGGCGTTTGATGACGTAGGCAAGGGCATGATCAAGCCGCGCATTCCAGCTTGCCAGATCCTCGATCCGGCGGACAAATTCAGCCAGTTCCGGTTCCGCGACATCGGCAAACGGCAACATCTGGTCGGTCAGCAGGTCCATGGGGAACCGGAAAAAATGTCGGGCACCGATGGGAGTAAAGTTTATCTGCAGGCATTTGGCACGGCCATTTGACTGAATGAAAACCGGAGAACTGCTGAGCCCAGCCAGAAAGGTGGGACGCTCGTTTTCAGCGGTAGGATGCTGACCAAGCGCGATTTCAAACGGATCGCCGAAACTCAGGATGAGCGGAATGGTCAGCGAGGCGGTTTCAACCTGCCTGTTTGTCTGCGGGTTTCGCTCTTCGTAGCCGATGATGTCGGTGAAAAGGCTGCGCAAGTCCGGCGGTGCTGTCCGGCGCCAGAAACCGGCATCAATTCCGGGGGGAACCGAGGAGGAGGGCGGTGAGGCGTCTTGCGAGGTGGTCATGATCCTTCCTTGTCGGGGCAGGATAGGATCAACTCGGGTCGTGGTCACCCATAATCATTCAGTCTTACCGGGCCCAGCGGATGACGCGCGCGAAACCTGGCGAATTCGGCATCGGATACGGCTTTCCCGGTAAAGATCTCGATGTAGTGGGGCATGCGCTGAAGCCTGGGGCCAAGCGGCTCGCTCGGCCGATCCTTGACGATGGAGATATAGCCGATCTGCGTAAGATACATGGTGTTGGCTCTCACGTCGGCCGAGGCATGTTCATAGCCAAAACGTTCGAACATCGCCGTAAAAGCCTCGATGCGTACACGGTCGGCTTCTTCCAGCATGGGCGTCAGGTCCGGATCCGCATGTGCCCAGTTGCGCATCGCAAATTCCAGCCGGGAATCGAATAGCTCCGGCAGTAGCCATAAATCGAAAAGGTTCAGGATCGCCTCGGTGATCGTCTCGGCGTAATCCTCGGTCCGTTTCACCAGATTGCCGGTGTTTTTCGTTTGCCACTGGGTGATCAAGGCGTCGAGCAGGTCGTTCCGGTCTGAGAAATGGCCATAGAAACTGGTCCGCGACAGACCGAGCCTGTCGGCCAGGGGCATCACCTTGACGGCATCAATGCCATGTTCAATCAGCGCCTGGTAGGCAGCTTCGATCCAGATTTCACGTGTGCCGCGCCAACCGGACGTTTTTTCGATCAATAGGTCGCTCATGTGCTTGCGATAACAAAGCTCCGGCGTGCCGACAATCAAAATTGACACCAATGTCGACAAAAGCGACACCTATGTCGCTTTTCAGACTTTTCAAAGATGATCGACGGGAATTAATCTTTGCAAACCTGAGGAAATCCGTGACGCGGTGGAATGCCCGGAGAGGAAAGAGATGTCGAAAGATCCGTTGTTGCAGCCCTATCAGCTGAAACATTTGACGCTGAAAAACCGGATCATGATCACGTCGCACGAGCCTGCCTATCCTGAGGATGGCATGCCGAAGGACCGGTATCGCGCTTATCACGAGGTCCGGGCAAAGGCCGGTGTCGCACTGACCATGACCGCCGGCTCCGCGGCCGTCTCTCGCAACTCGCCGCCCGTCTTCAACAATATCCTTGCCTACAAGGACGAAGTCGTGCCGTGGATCAAGCGGCTCACGGATGCCTGCCACGAACACGATTGTGCGGTGATGATCCAGCTGACCCATCTTGGTCGCCGGACACACTGGAACAAGGGGGACTGGTTACCCGCGGTTTCGTCCAGCCATGAACGTGAAGCGGCGCACCGGGCCTTTCCCAAGCAGGTCGAAGAGTGGGACATCGCCCGCATCATCGCCGACTATGCCGACGCGGCGGAACGCATGAAGGCCGGCGGTATGGATGGCATAGAGCTGCAGGCCTACGGTCATCTGATGGACCAGTTCTGGTCTCCGGTCACCAACACGCTGGATGGACCGTACGGCGGTTCACTGGAAAACCGGATGCGCTTTTCGCTCGAAGTCATCGAGGCGGTTCGGCAGAGGGTTGGTGACGACTTCATTCTGGGCATCCGTTTTACCGCGGACGAGGATCTGGACGGAGGCATCACGGAAGACGAAGGTCTTGAAATTGCCCGTCGCCTGAAGGCTACGGGACAGGTCGACTTCCTCAATGTCATTCGGGGCCACATTGACACCGACCCTGGCCTGACAGACGTGATTCCCGTTCAGGGCATGCGCAACGCCCCGCATCTGGATTTCGCCGGTCGCATCAAGAAGGAAGTCGGCATGCCGACCTTCCATGCAGCCAAGATCCCCGATGTCGCAACAGCGCGCCATGCGATCGCCGAAGGGCTTCTGGACATGGTCGGCATGACGCGCGCGCATATGGCCGACCCGATGGTGGTTCGGAAAATTGCCGAAAAGCGGGAAGGGGATATCCGCCCCTGTGTGGGAGCAACCTATTGCCTCGACCGCATCTATCAGGCTGGCGATGCACTTTGCATCCACAACCCGGCAACCGGTCGGGAATTGACCATGCCCCACGAGATCCCGCTCGCGGGCACGAAAAAGAAGGTGGTCGTCGTTGGCGCAGGGCCTGCCGGCATGGAAGCGGCGCGCGTTGCAGGTGAACGGGGGCACGATGTGATCGTGTTCGAGGCAGCGCCACATGCCGGTGGTCAGGTCCGGCTGACAGCGCAGTCCGAGCGCAGGCGCGAAATGATCTCCATAATCGACTGGCGAATGGACCAGTGCCTGGCGAAAGACGTGAAGTTCCGTTTCAACACTTTTGCAGAAGCAGAAGATATCGCGGGAGAAAACCCGGATGTGGTGATCGTCGCAACAGGAGGCTTGCCGCATACGGAAGTCCTGAGCGAAGGCAATGATCTTGTTGTCTCTGCCTGGGATATCATTGCTGGCGACGTCAAACCGGGCAAGCGTGTACTCGTCTACGACGATGCTGGTGATCATCCCGCACTTCAGGCGGCCGAGATGATCGCAAAATCAGGCGCTCATGTGGAGATCATGACGCCGGACAGGTCCTTCGCCCCGGATGTCATGGCAATGAACCTGGTGCCTTACATGCGATCGCTGCAGGACAAGGACGTTCGCTTCACGGTCACCTACCGACTGAAAGCTGCAAAACGTTCCGGGAACTTGATCACCGCGGTCGTCGGAACAGACTATTCCAGCCACACGGAAGAGCGGGAATTCGACCAAATCGTCGTCAATCACGGTACAATACCGATGGACGAACTCTATTTCGAGCTGAAGCCGATGTCGAAAAACCTTGGTGCTGTTCAGCAGGAAGCGCTGATTTTTGGCCGCCCGCAGCCTCTTGAGGCCAACCCGGATGGCACATTCGCGCTTTTCCGCATTGGCGATGCGGTTGCGGCTCGCAACACCCATGCGGCAATCTATGATGCGTTACGTTTGGTCAAGGACATTTGACGTGATGCTGCACCGCACGCGGAAAATTTGGGCAGCGTCTTACATGGATAAGCAAATGACGCTTTTGCGCTACGGCGGTGGGGTCTGGTGGGCCTAACGTTCCCGGCAAGGACAGGCCGGGAGACTCGGCCAAAGAGGATGTGTCACCATGTTCAGCGATGCGGAAATTCTATCACTTCTGATGGGCCGACGAGCCGGGTATTCTTTGCCCCAGGCCTTCTACACCGATGCCGACGTCTACCAGGCGGACCTGAAGAACATCTGGCAGAAGGAATGGATTTTCGCCATTCCGTCTGCCGAGCTGCCGAAGTCGGGAAATTACGTCACGCTTCAGATCGGCGATTACAACATCATCATCGTGCGTGGAGCCGACGGAGTCATTCGCTCATTCCACAATTCCTGCCGTCACCGCGGCAGCCGCATTTGTGCAGCATCCAAAGGTTCGGCGCCCAAGCTGGTCTGTCCGTACCACCAGTGGACCTACGAACTCGACGGCAAGCTTCTGTGGGCGCGCGAAATGGGTCCGGAGTTCAAGCCGGAAAACCATGGACTGAAGACCGTACACTGCGTGACCGTCTCAGGCATGGTGTTCATCTGCCTTGCTGCTGTTGCACCCGACACCACGGAACTGGAAAAGCAGGCTGAACGCTATCTCGGCCCGCACGACCTTTCCAACCTCAAGGTTGCCCACCAGTCGACCATCGTCGAGCAGGGCAACTGGAAGCTTGTTCTGGAGAACAACCGCGAGTGCTATCACTGCTCCGGGTCTCATCCGTCGCTATGCCGGACATTCCCGGACGATCCCAACCTCGTGGGTGGTGACGATTCAACCTCTTCCAACGTCGGCAAGGCGCATGTGGAACGCTGCGAAGGCGCAGGGCTTCCGTCCAGGTTCCTGATTTCGCCGTCCGAGCAATGGCGTTTCGTGCGCATTCCGTTCCTGGGAGATGCGGTCAGCTACACCATGGATGGCAAGGCAGCTGTTTCCAAGCGTATCGGGTCCGTGCCTTTCGACAACGCAGGGTCTTGCCTGTTCTTCCATTATCCGAACACCTGGAACCACTTCCTGTCCGACCAGGTGCTGACATTCCGCGTTCTGCCGATCAGTCCCATGGAAACCGAGGTGACAACCACCTGGCTGGTGCACAAGGACGCTCAGGAAGGGGTCGACTACGACCTCAAGCGGCTGACCGAAGTCTGGGTCCACACCAACGATGAGGACCGTCAGATCGTTGAGGAAAACCAGATCGGCATCAAGTCGCCGGCCTATGAACCGGGGCCGTATTCTCCGGCTCAGGAAAGCGGCGTCATCCAGTTCGTCGACTGGTATTCCCGAACCCTGGAAAACGGTCTGATGGGCCGTTTCCGTGTCGCGGCGGAGTAGTACGATGATCCCGATGCCCGGACGCGATACGCCGGTCTGGTCCGACAGTGAAGTTCTGGAATGCGTGAGTGTTCTGCCCGAGGCGCCGGGGGTGAAAACCTTCACCTTCCGTCCGCCATCGGGCGCGACTTTCGTCTATCGGGCTGGCCAGTTCATCACGCTCGATCTACCGGTACCCGGCGGAAACGTTCAACGTACCTATACGATTTCCTCGTCGCCGGTGACCAACGCCTATATATCCGTAACGGTAAAGGTCCAGCAGGACAGCGTCGGTACGAAATGGATGCTGGAGAACCTTGTTCCCGGCATGCAGATCAAGGCTTATGGACCGGCCGGACTGTTCCATCTGCCGCGCAATCCGGACAACAAGTACCTGTTCATTTCAGCCGGCTCCGGCGTTACGCCCATGATGTCGATGGCGACGACGCTCTTCGAGCGCGGTGAGGATCCGGACATTTGTTTCATCCAGTGCGCAACACGGCCTGTTGATCTGATCTTCCGCAAGCGGCTTGAGTACATGGCGAGCCGCGTCAACGGTTTGCAACTGCACTTCGTCGTCACGAAGAGCGATCCTTACGAGGTCTGGACCGGTTATCGCGGGCACTTCAACCAGCTTATGCTGGGCCTGATGTGCAACGACTATCTGGAGCGCGAAGTCTATTGCTGCGGCCCCGAAGGCTTCATGGAATCCGTGCGTGAGATCCTGAACTCGCTTGGTTTCAACATGGAAAACTATTTCCAGGAAAGCTTCCAGGCGCCCGCAGAAACCAAGGCTGAACTGACAGAGTTCGATGACGTCGTACCTCAGGACGACGTGCAGGCCCAGATCGTCTTTGCCAACTCCAAGGTGTCTTCCTGGTGTTCGGAAACCGACACGGTTCTGGCGGTTGCAAAGGATGCAGGGCTCAATATCCCGTCGGGCTGTACGTTCGGTGTGTGTGGCACCTGCAAGGTGAAGAAACTTTCCGGTGAAGTTCACATGGTCCACTCCGGCGGCATCAGCGATGAAGATATCGAGGCCGGTTTCATTCTGGCCTGCTGCTCCAATCCGATCGGTACCGTCGAGGTCGATATCTGAACCGGAGATAGTCGAGGAAATATTCAAAATTTGCGATGTATCAATGGCGCGGGCATGAAGAGCGGAGTATTCTGGTCTTCATGCTCGGGAGGACGTCGCATGTTTGAAAGTTTCAGGAAACCGTTTCGGATCGCAATTGCTTTTGTGGGTCTCGCAGCTTGCGGCACCGTAGCCGCCAGCGCCCAGTCAATTCCGGAAGGCGTTACCGCCTACCAGGTTTCAGCAGCCTTTGATGATGTGCGTTTCGATCTTGAAAATGCCATCGTCAATCATGGACTGGTCATCGATTACGTCTCGCACATAGGCGACATGCTGGATCGCACATCACAAGATGTCGGTGGTCAGAAACAGATCTTCGTCAAGGCGCAGGCCATGTTGTTCTGCTCGGCAAGTCTCTCGCGCAAGGTGATGGAGGCTGACGCTGCCAACATTGCCTATTGCCCCTATTCGGTATTCGTCTACGAAACGCCGGACCAGCCTGGCACCGTAACGGTCGGATATCGACACCTCGGCGAAACAGGCTCTGAGGAGTCCAAGGCGGCCATCGGCGAAGTGAATGCCTTGCTGGATGCCATCGCCAAGGAAGCGGCAGGTCAGTAAGCGGCAGTTCGTAACTGATCGACAGCTACATTTGACTAGATGTCCGCAGCCTTGTTGAGGCGGTTCAGAACCTTCTCGGACGAAAGCTCCCGGACGGCCGCATTGCCGACCTTGCGCGCTGTCCGGTTTTCGGATGGTGCCAGGTCTTCGGCAATCGCGAGAGCGGCACCATGCAGAGGCAAGGAACGTTTGCCGATCTGGCGGAGGGCCCAGTGCACCGCTTTCCAGACAAAGTTTCGCTCGTCCGTGGCAGCAGCGCGGATCAAGGGAAAGTAGTCCAGAAACTCGGTTTCGGGCGCTGTCTTGGCGTGGACGGCGCGCCAGGCGATCAGTGCAAAGGCGGCCCGCCGGACGAATTCGCGTTCGTCTGCGGCAAGTGCCGGAACCAGTTCATTTGAACCGGCACGCCGGGCCAGAACATTCATGAGCTGATCGCACAGATCCCAGGAATTGATGTCGTTCAGCCACTGAAGGGCGAGCTCGGGTGCCAGGTGTCTGGGTGGGGTCAGAAGGATTGCCAAGAGGCGTGCTTCGTGAAAGCCGCTGGCCCAGAGTTCCCGTGCAAGGTCCGGGGAAGGGCCTATAGATCTGGCCAAAGGACGCAGCACAGAGAGTGGAACGCCGAAGGCCCGATCTGTTTCGATGCCGAACCGCGCCATTCCAGCACGGTTCGGCTCCGTTCCCGCTTCACGCAGATCGTTCAATACGTTTTCAAGTGTGAAGGTCGTGTCCGGGACATGGGGCATGTGGGTGCCCGTTTATGACTTGTCGGCGTTTTCCAGGCGGGCAATCAGGCTGGACGTATCCCAGCGTTTGCCACCCATGGCCTGAACTTCGGCATAGAACTGATCGACCAGCGCTGTAACTGGCAGGCGGGCACCGGTATCATTTGCGGTCTTCAGGCAGATGCCAAGATCCTTGCGCATCCAGTCGACCGCAAAGCCATAGTCGAACTTGCCGGCATTCATGGTCTCCCACCGGTTTTCCATCTGCCAGGATTGGGCAGCCCCGCCCTTGATTGCGGAGATGACCTTGGCGACGTCGAGATCCGCTTTCTTGGCAAAGTGGATGGCTTCGGAGAGGCCCTGCACCAGGCCGGCAATGCAGATCTGGTTGACCATCTTGGTCAATTGCCCTGCACCGCTTTCTCCCATCAGGCCCACGAATTTTGCGAAGCATTCGATGACCGGCTTGGCCTTGTCGAAAACATCCTTATCTCCGCCGCACATTACTGTCAGGACACCGTTTTCGGCACCTGCCTGGCCACCGGAAACCGGAGCATCGATGAAGCCGCAGCCCTTGTCCTTGGCCGCTGCATAAAGTTCACGGGCAACTTCGGCAGACGCGGTGGTGTTGTCGACAAAGATCGCGCCTTCCTTCAATCCATGAAAGGCACCATCATCGCCGGTCGTGACGGAGCGCAGATCATCGTCGTTTCCGACGCAGGCAAAGACGAAATCGCAACCTTCAGCTGCTTCCTTCGGAGTCTTGGCGAAGTTGCCGCCATATTCGGCAGCCCATTTCTCGGCCTTCGCGGTCGTGCGGTTATAGACCGTGACGTCGTGACCACCCTTGGTTTTCAGGTATCCGGCCATCGGATATCCCATGACGCCCAGACCGATAAATGCAACCTTTGCCATGATGACACTCCCTTCGCATGCGAAGGCCCGGAACGAGCCGGGCCTTTAATTGAACTGGTTCATCATGGTTTTAGGCCATTTGCCTCGTGCTGTCAGCTTAGATCCAGTAAGGCCCGCGCTGCCAGAGCCGCAAATGACGTTCCCGCTTCGCCGTCTTGGCGTCCAGGTGCCGCTGGGTGCGCGGATCCGGACGGGTGTTGCTGGAGAACCGGGTTGCTTCCAGGAAGCTACGTGCGTAAATATCAAACATCTGCTTACATCCTCTCGCTGCGTTGTGTGAGAGTAATGTGGCTGTTTACGGCTGCTTATGCCAGTCAGGAAGATTTTCAAAATGTAAGGTGAAATTACATATGGATTGGCGATCTCTCCCATCCCTCAACAGTCTGAGAACCTTCACAGCCGTTGCCGAGACCTGCAGTCTCTCGGCCGCCGGAAGAGAATTGAACGTCACTCACGCGGCTGTCAGTCAGCAGGTCAAGGCTCTGGAGCAGTTTCTGGGGTTGAAACTGATTGTTCGCGAGGGCAGGGGCATTGCGCTGACCCCTGAAGGCAAACAGCTCTTCGAAGGTCTGAGTGAAGGCTTTGAAATCATCAGGGAGACAGTCGATGAATTGACGCGGGAGGATCTGGTCCGTCCGCTCAACATCACCATGACGCCGTCCTTCGCCATAAGTTGGCTGATGCCGCGGATCAGCGATTTCCGGCACAAGCATCCCGACATCGAACTGATGCTCAATCCGACGGCCGAAGTGGTTGAGCTCAGACCTGGCGGCGTCGACCTCGCGATCCGTTTCGGCAAGGGCAACTGGACAGGACTTGAATCGGAACTGTTTATCCCGACGAATTTTGCGGTGATCGGTGCCAATTGCCTGATCGGAGACAAGAAGATCGAAAGTCCCGAGGACCTTCTGGAGTTTCCCTGGTTGCAGGAATACGGCACCAACGAATTGACCATCTGGCTGGAGCGCCAGGGCGTCGTGCCCAAGGGCAAGCTCAACATCACCCATTTGCCCGGCTACATGGTGCTGGAAGGGTTGCGACGCGGCGATGGTATTTCAGCCACCGCCAAGACCTTTGTCGAGCCTGAAATCGAGGCGGGTAACCTCAGGGTCCTTTTTGAAGACGGCGTTTATCCGGGGACGGGATACCATCTGGTGACCCGCCCCGGTGTCAACCGTCCACCGCTCAAGGCCTTCATGAGCTGGCTCCGGGCAATGCGCGCCGAACAGCTTGCCGATTAGCCTTGGCAGACGTCAGATTGCAGCGAGAGCCTGCTCCATGTCCGCAATCAGGTCGTCGCAATGCTCGATGCCGATGGACAGCCGCAACAGATTCTCCGGAATCCCGGAGCCTTCGCCTTCGATGGTGAAACGATGCTCGACAAGACTCTCGGTGCCACCGAGGGATGTCGCTCGCTGGAACAGGTCAAGCGCACCGGTGACGTTCAAGGCCGCTGTTTTGTCGCCCTTGACCTGTATGGACATCAGCGAGCCAAAACCGCCGGTCATCTGGCTTTTTGCAAGTTCGTGATGCGGGTGGCTCTTGACGCCGGGATAAAGCACGGCTTCCACTTTCGGATGGTTTTCGAAGTGTTCCGCGAAAACCTGTGCCGATCTGTTCATGCGCTCCACACGCAAGGCAAGTGTCCTGAGGCCCCGGAGCAAAAGCCAGGTTTCGAACGAGCCGAGCACGGCGCCGGCCAACTTGCGTTCCTCGGTCAGAAATGCCCACGCTTCGCTGCCGGCATTGTCGGTCGTGACGACGCCACCCAGAAGGTCTGAATGACCGTTGAGGGTCTTGGTCGCCGAATGCATCACCAGGTCCGCTCCGAGCGACAGAGGCTTGAGGATCAGCGGTGTTGCGGCAGTCGCATCGACGGCAAGCAGGGCGTCCGCCTGTTTGCACTGGTTGGCAATGCTCTTGATGTCGGCAACCTTCAAGAATGGATTGCTGGGTACTTCAAGCCAGACAAGATCCGGGCGGGTGACGGCTATCTCGTCCTGGAAGGACTGAAGGTCGCTTGCATCAGCTTCTACGAGAGCAATGTTGTTGCGTGCGCACATCTTGCGCAGGAACAACGTGGTACCCCAGTAAATGCCGGACTGGGCAAGCAGTGTGCCGCCTGGCTTGACGATGCGGGCAACGGCGGCGACGGCAGCCATGCCGGATGGAAACAGCCGGCTGTCTTCTCCCTCTTCAAGAGCGGCGATCAGTTTTTCGGTCTTCTTGAAAAGCGCATTGTCGTCACGGCTGTAGAGATGCCCCGGGTTGACCAGCTCATAGTTTTCGTCACGCACGAATGTGGTTGCAGTCTGTATCGGCGGCACGACGGCGCCTGTTGCTGCATCAAAACCGCCGCCGCCATGGGCCAGCAGGCTGTCGAGGTGAAGGCCATGGGCAATGGAGGGCGTTTTCGGCATGGGAGAGCTCCGTGAATGGGTGTCCCTTGGGGGTATCGCCGTCCGCTTGGATAATCAAATGAAATCAAACCATTTCGGAGAGCGGTGCCGACTTGCGTCCAAAGGAATATCGAGAAGGAGAACGCGGGACAGGTAACAGAAAAACGGGCCGGAACTTGAAAAAGCCCGGCCCAAGCATTTCGAACGCTGAAGGTCTGCTCAGCGTATCAGGTGACGCGTCAGGCGTGCTTCGATTTTGTCCCACAGGCGGCGCAGCATCTCCACCAGGAACAGGTAGATCACCGCTGCCCAGATGTAGGCCTGGAAATCATACGATCTCGAGTAGGCCCGTCTGGTTTCTCCAAACAGATCGAACACCGTCACGATTGCCGCAATGGCGGAACCCTTGAGCATGAGAATGATCTCGTTGCCATAGGGGCGCAGAGCAACGATCAGTGCCTGCGGCAGGATGATCTTGAAGAAGGTAATCTGCTTGTTGAGGCCGAGAGCAGCAGCCCCTTCCCACTGACCTCTGGGCACGTTTTGAATGGCGCCGCGCAGGATCTCGGCCTGGTACGCGGATGTATTCAGTGAAAACGCGAAGATCACGCAGAACCAGGCCTCCCGGAA
Organism: Labrenzia sp. THAF191a; assembly: GCF_009363335.1. Taxonomy (GTDB): domain Bacteria; phylum Pseudomonadota; class Alphaproteobacteria; order Rhizobiales; family Stappiaceae; genus Roseibium; species Roseibium algicola. The sequence continues at coordinate 4,832,387 of NZ_CP045333.1, read as the reverse complement.
AAGACCCCACAGGCCGACCGCTTCCAGCTGTGCCTGGAAGGTGCCTGCGCCATAGTAGACAAGGAAGGTCTGTGCCAGCAGCGGTGTGCCGCGGAAGAAATAGACGAAACAATAGGCCGGCTTCGACAAAAGCCACCATTTCGACGCCCGTGCAGCTGCGATGGGAACGCTCAGCACCGCACCAATCAGCAACGACAGGCCGACGATCTGAAGGGTGACCAGAAAACCGCTGAGGTACTCGGGCCAATACTTCAGCACGAACGGACTGGCGACGTTTATCGCCAGATAGTAGAGCAGCCAGGCACCAGAGACGATCCAGAGTGCCATGAGGACATGGCCGAGAATTCGTGTCTTGGTCCAACCCCGGGGCGGTGCGGGCGGCCGTTTCATGCCTGTGGCGGGGTTCGCGGAGATCATCGTGCCGTATCTCCGCGTTTGCTCCAGCGCTCGATGCGCACGAGACCGGTGGACGATATCATTGCCAGGACCAGGTAGATCAGGCAGGCGATGCCAAAGAACATGAAGGGTTCTTTGGTCACCCTTGCGGCGATCCCGGACTGGCGCATCACGTCAGACAAGCCGACCACGGAAACGAGCGAGGTGTCCTTGAGAAGGACGAGCCAGCTGTTTCCAAGTGCGGGCAGCGCGAGCCGGATCAATTGCGGCAGTACTACCAGTCGAAGGGTTTTGCCTTTCGACAGTCCAAGCGCATATCCGCCTTCGTATTGTCCCTGCGGGATCCCGCGAAAGGCGGAAAGAAACGCCTCGGAAGCGTAGGAAGAAAAGACGAAGGAGAGTGCGATGACACCGGCGATAAACGAATTGACTTCAAAATAGAAGTCGAAGCCGGCCATCTTCAGCAAGACCTGTATCGCGATCTGTAGTCCGAAGTAGACCAGGAACAAGGTCAGCAGTTCCGGCAAGCCCCGGAAAAGAGTGGTGTAGATATTGGCCGCCAGGCGCAAGCTGGGTTCCGATGACTTTTTCGCAAGCGCAATCAGAAATCCCAGAAACAATCCGAACGGCAAAGTCACTATTGCCAAGCAGACGGTTACAACCACGCCCCAGGCAATTTCGTCTCCCCAACCCTCTGGTCCGAAGGAGAGTAGCGTCAAAGCTTCATTCATAAGCCGGCGCTTCTTTCTGTTTGTCGTTGTTATTCCGGCCGCCCCTCCGGCCGTACTGCGGGATTTTTCCCTGCAGGTGGTGCAGCGCACAGGGCGCGCTGCACCGGAATGCGATCAACTGGAGGCTAATCAGCCGCCGTAAACGTCGAACGTGAAGTACTTGTCGTTGATTTCCTTGTACTTGCCGTTCGCCAGGATGCCTTCGATGGCCTTGTTGAACATTTCCTTCAACTCGCCGTCGTCCTTGCGGATGGCAATGCCGGCGCCTTCACCGTTGATCACCGGGTCCGGCGTCAGGGTGCCCAGCAGCTTGCAGCAGGCACCGTCATCGGTCGCGAGCCAATCGGACAGAACCACAACGTCGTCAATGACGGCATCGACACGGCCGCTGGCAACGTCGAGCTTGTATTCATCCGGCGTCGGATAAAGCTTCAGGTCTGCGGACGGCAGCTTTTCTTCAGCATAGTTGGAGTGGGTGGTGGAGGACTGTGCACCAAGTGCGACACCCTTGAGGTCTTCATCCGACGTACCGGTCAGAGCGGAATCCTTCGGCACGGCAATTGCCGGCGGGGTGTTGTAGTACTTGTTGGTGAAGTCGACCTTTTCCTTGCGCTCTTCGGTGATCGACATGGAAGCGATCACGGCGTCGAACTTGCCGGCCTGCAGGGCAGGGATCATGCCGTCCCAATCCTGGGTAACGAATTCGCACTCGACTTTCATTTCTTCGCAGAGTGCCTTGGCAATATCGATGTCGAAACCAACCAGCTGGCCGTCTGCGGTCAGGGAGTTGAACGGAGGATAAGCGCCTTCGGTGCCGATACGCACCTTTGACCAGTCTTTCGCCTCAGCGCCACTCACGGCAGCCAGTACTGCTACTGCGGCCGCAGCCATACGCAATACACGCATATTTTGTTCCCCTAATATCTTCTTCGCGGCGCAAGCGGGTTCGTCCCGCCTTCTTGCCCGAGCGCTCTATTCCATACACTTCGGTTCAAATTTCAAGCATGCCTACGAAAAAAACACAGCGTGATTTCGCCGAATTTTCAATTTTTCCGGCATGTCGTTGGGGAAGCGTCAAGTCATTGTGGAAACCTGACTGTTCCCTGAGACCGTTTCTTGTGCCGTAGAAGCATGCCACCCTTAAACGAATGTCGGCCGAAGGGCGGAAATCAGGCCTTTGAGTCGGCTGTTGCTTCTGCTGCTTCAGCTTCCTGGGAAGCGTCGTGAACGTCGAGAACGGATTGCAGGGTAATCACCGGTCGGGAAAGCGCGTCCCCTGCATCGGCCCCACGATAGGGTGTCGGCGAAACAACCGGCTGCTTCGTCAATTCGGCGATCTTTTCTTCGTGAACAGCCCTGTTTCTGGGGGAAAGGTTGTCCAGACCGAGTTCGGTCAGCCCGTGATCTTCAAGATACTTGTGCCGAATTCGCTCTTCTTCAGGCAATTCACGCCAATCTGCATATTGTTCCGCAAGAATGCTGCGGAATTGCAGAAACCGGCTTTCGGTTTCGCTCGGCTGCTTTTGGAGCGCCCTGGCGGATTGCGGCGACACGGAAGGCGTGGGCGGCAGAGCAGATGTCATCGGATCCTCTTTCTGGCTGCAAGCATTGCCAAATATGCAAGCAAAAATAGTGCCGAGAGGAGATATTAAAAACCCTGATGAATCTCATGAACTTATTGAATTTGATGCTGGAAGCCGAACTTCCTAGGAAAAGACTACCCGGTGACACATGGTTATTTCTGCCGGGTTTCGGAAAAGGGCCCTGCAATGTCGGACTACGAACTTTTCATCGGAAACAAGAACTACTCCTCCTGGTCATTCAGACCGTGGATCGCTCTCAGGCATAAGGATATTCCCTTCCGGGAGACCCTGGTTCCTTTCGATTTCGAGAATGGAAATCCAGAATTCGCGGCATTTTCACCAAGCAGAAAAGTACCGGTGCTCAAGGATGGCACCCTGACGGTGTGGGACAGCCTGGCGATCCTGGAATATGTCGCCGACTGCTTTCCGGACAAAGGCCTGTGGCCAGAGGACAAGGCCAAACGCGCCTGGGCACGGTCCATCTCGGCGGAGATGCATTCCGGTTTTACCGCTCTTCGCAGCGAATGTTCCATGAACATGCAGCGGCCTGTAGCGGCAAATGCCGTCAGCGACGCTGTTGAGGGTGAGGTCAACCGCATCGTGACCGTCTGGAAAGAATGCCTGGAAGCGTCAGGAGGTCCTTTCCTGTTTGGCGATTTCACGATTGCCGACGCCATGTATGCACCCGTCGTCAGCCGTTTCGAGACCTACCAGCTAACCAACGACCCTGTGGTGAGCAAATACAGCGAAGCCATGAAGGCAACCGAGGCCTGGAAAGTCTGGGAAGTGGCTGCACTCAAGGAAACCTGGGTCGTCGATACCGAGTGAGGTTCCTGTCTGCCCGGCGTCAGCCGCCGGGTGGCCATCAGGCCGTAACCGCGTTGCCGGCCAACGCAGTGTCCTCACTTTGCTGAAAATCACTGCTGCCTGAAGCGGGTTTGCCAGCGTATTGGAACGCGCCTTCGTCTTCGAAAAAGCTATAAAGGCTGTCGACGAACCGGCGCACTTTCAGCGGAATGAACCGATTGGAAGGATAGACCGCATGGACGGGGTGCGGCGGGTATTGCCATTGTGGCAGCACCACTTCCAGGTCTCCCGTTCGCAGGTACGGCTCGATCAGCCAGCGATTGGAGAGCGCAATTCCGAGACCGGCGAGTGCCGCACGGCGCAGGGTCGAAGAGTTGTTGACCAGCATTGTCGGCGTGATCTTGATAGACAGCTTTTCACCGATCGGACTGATGAACGGAACCCGGTTCCCGGTCGCGATATTCTTGTAAAGCAAGTAATCGTGATCGGGCAACTCGTCGGGATGGACAGGGCGTCCACGCTTATCCAGATAGGCTGGTGATGCCACCAGGCAGCGCTGAGCAAGCCCGAGCCTTCGGACAATCAGCCGGTCGTCCTCGATCTCGCCCATGCGGATTGCCACGTCGAGTCGTTGCTGGATGACATCGACAAACTGGTCGGACAACGACACATCCAGCAGGATACCGGGGTGATCCTTCTTGAAGCGGATCAGGAAGTCCGAAAGGATGGTTTCCGCGAAGCCAAGAGGCAGCCCCACCGATAGCGGCCCGGACATCTGGGCCTCCTCGCTCTGAACCGAGCGGTCGGCCTCATCCAGGCGCTCCAGAATATCCCTTGCATAGGCATAATAGCGTTCCCCGGCTTCCGTCAGGCTGAGTTGACGTGTGGTCCGGTTCAGCAGTCTGATGCCCAGATCGTCTTCAAGCGCCCGAACCTGCTGGCTGACGGCAGGTTGCGAGATGCCGAGAAGTTTTGCAGCTGCTGAGAAGCTGCCGAGATTGACGGCCTGCACAAAGCCGGAAAGGGAGGAAAGCTTGTCCATGGCGGTACCGGTTGGAGAGCGAGTGAGGAGCGACCTCATACATAAGCACGGATTATGAGTAATATAAGATATTGGCCGCTTTAAAAACAAAGCCAATGAAACACTTTTAGGGCTGCCGGACCGGTCCAACGGTTCGAGCGTCAAAGTTTTCCATCAGGTCGAGCCGGGAGGCCAATTATGACCACTTCACAGATTTCCGTTTCCAGACGTTCGCTGCTCGGTGCGGCTGCCGGGGCAGGGGCGCTCGCCGCTGCCGGTGGTGTCACTTTTCTTTCCGCACCCGCAGAGGCCGCTGTCGATCAGGCCGGAAAGCCGATGGCAGGCGCACTCCGCTACAAGGTCGGCGATCTTGAAATCACCGCCTTGCTCGACGGGTATCTCGATGTCACGCCGGAACTGGTGATCGGCTACGACGCATCAGAAGGGCAGCGCCTGAGAGATGCAGCCATGGTTGAAGGTGAGGCGTTGCGTATTCCCGTCAATGCCTACTTCGTCAACACCGGTGACCGGCTGATCCTTGTCGATGCTGGCACTTCGGATGCTCTGGGCCCGACCATGGGGCGTCTGCCGGATGCCTTGGCAGCCGCAGGTGTATCGCCCGATCAGGTGGACGCGCTGTTGATCACCCACATGCATCCGGACCACCTCTTCGGCGTGATCGATGGTGACGGTAACAAGGTGTTCAAGAATGCGGAACTGATCCTCCCGGAGGTGGACAAGGCCTTCTGGTTCGATGATGCGGCAATGAATGGCGCTCCCGAGCAGTTCAAACCGTTCTTCCTCGGTGCACGCAAGGCTGCCGATGCCTACAAGGACAGCCAGACCCTGATTTCCGGCGACAAGGAAATTCTGTCCGGCATCCGGCCGATGGCTCTTCCGGGGCACACGCCGGGGCATACCGGCTATCTGTTCGACAGCAACGGCGAAACCCTCGTGATTGCGGGCGATATCGTCCATATGGCCGTCTATCAGTTCAACCGGCCGGACTGGGGTATCGGGTTCGACATTGATCCAGGGCAGGCAGTGTCGACGCGCAAGACATTCCTGGACCAGGCTGCCGCCGACAAGTTGTTCTTTGCAGGCGCGCATATTCCGTTCCCCGGCATGGGCCGCGTTGCGAAGGACGGCGAGGGTTATCGCTTCGTCCCGGCCAACTGGCCCTACGCCTACTAACAAAGAACCTCTCGCTGGCCCGGCAACGCTGCCGGGTCAGCGCAGTCCGAACCCGGAGAAGGGCAGGAAGGACACCAGCTCACCCTTGCGGATCGAGGTCACGTCTTCAGGTATTTCGATAAGACCGTCGGCCTCGCGCAGGCCAGTGATCAGGCCGGATCCGTCGCGCTGGAATTTATGCGCTGCAAGTGATCCGTCTGGACGAGGCTTCAGATAGGCACGGTAGAATTCTCGGCGGTCCGGCTTTTTCTTGGGAACTTCGAAGGCTGCCGGAACCTGAAAGGCCTGCGGTTCCAGAAAGGCGCCGCCGCCAAGAACGCTGAAGACCGGCCGTGCGTAAAGCAGAAAACAGACCATCGCGGCAACCGGGTTTCCCGGCAGTCCGAGGACAACGCAGGATCCGATATTTCCGAACATCATCGGGCGGCCAGGCTTGATCGCAAGCTGCCACATGTGGCGTTTTCCGATCTTGTCCAGAACCTTGAGCATGTGATCTTCCTCGCCGCGGCTTGCCCCGCCGGTGGTCAGGATCACGTCATGGCTGGCTGCGGCCGTCGAAAGCACCTCTTCAAGTGCGTCGGCGTCATCTTTCAGAATGCCCAGGTCATCGATTTCGACAGGCAGCGTTGCGCACAGGCTGCGCAGCAGAAAGTGGTTGGAATCGTAAACGTCTCCGAGCGTGATGAGGTCGCCAGGCCGACGTAGCTCGTCGCCTGTCGACACAAGGGCCACCTTCAGTTTCCGGTAAACGGAAACGTCTGCCTGTCCGGTGGACGCGATTGCCGCGATATCTTGCGGGCGCAAGCGCTGACCGGGGCTCAGCAGCGTCGTTCCCTCCGCCACGTCTTCTCCCGCCTTGCGGCGGTTGGCACCCGTTTTCAGGCCTTGCGGCACAATCACGAAGTCCTGCCCATCCTGCTGGTGCGTTTCACAATCTTCCTGCATGGCGACCGTATCCGCACCGGGTGGCATCACCGCGCCAGTAAAGATCCGGGCTGCAGCCCATGGGCCAAGATCGGCGTTGCTCGCGTGCCCTGCAGCTATCCTCTGTTCCAGACGGAAGAACCCTCCGGCTTCCTCGAAATCGGCGTTGCGGAAGGCGTAACCGTCAACGGCCGAATTGTCGGCCAGTGGTACATTGCGGGGAGCGGTCACCGTATCTGCAAGGATGCGTTCGGCGACATCCTGCAGGGGCACGGTTTCGGTCTCGGCAATGCAATGCAGCCGCTGTTTCAGGATCTCCAGCGCCTCGTGGTGGCGCAAGCGGTCCTTGTCGTGCAGGAAGCAGTCATCCAGAAGCTGTTTACCGGTCATGTTGTCGGCCTTTTCAGCCCGAGATGAGTCTCGATGAAATTCGCCATGGCGGCAATGTCATCCAGATGAAATACCGGCAACACCTCGTCCGGTAAATCGTGATCGGTTGCGATGGCCAGAATATTCGGATCGGAAACGGCAAGGGGGCCGCGTTCGCTTGCCTCGGTTCTGCGTGCCTCGATCTTCGGATGGGGTTCGCTCTTGTAGCCTTCGATCAGGATCAGGTCGCAAGGAGCAAGCCGCTCCAGAACGTCTTCCAGCGGCGGCTCGTCTTCCTCTTTCAGTTCATGCATCAAGGCCCAACGGCGTCCGGACACCAGTGCAACTTCCACTGCACCTGCTTCGCGGTGCCGGAAACTGTCTGTTCCCGGCTTGTCGATATCGAAGCCGTGATGAGCATGCTTTACGGTCGAAACCTTCAGGCCCCGCGCGGTGAACTCGGCCACGAGGCTCGCCACGAGTTGTGTCTTGCCGGAATTCTTCCAGCCGGTGATGCCGAATACAGGGGGGGTGGTCATCTGGAATGTAAGCTCAGCGCGTCTCTGACAGTCGAAAGGTCATCAGGTTTGTTGGCATTGAAGAAGGGGTCCAACCCGCTGTCAGGATCCGCATCGAAGGCGACTTCGACACTGTCGTAACAGTCGACAAAGGCAAGCACCTTGCCTGTCTTGCCGGATTGCAGCCAGTCCTCGAGATCCGCTTTCAGGCTGACAGGCCACAGGCCGAAGACAGGGTGGAGCTTGTCCTCAGAGGAGGCGAGGGCAATGACCGGTCTGTCACCGGGGACTGCAGCACAGAACCGGCTGACAAGGCTGGTAGGGAAAAACGGCGTGTCACCGGCCACCGAAATCACATGGCTGATATCCGGTCGCTCGTTGTGAGCATAAGTCATGCCGGCAAGGACACCTGCCAGCGGCCCTGCGAAGTCGCCTACCGGATCTGCGGCAACAGGCAGCTGAAAGCGCGCAAACCGGTCTGGGTCACCATTGGCGTTCAGGATTATGTCGTGCAGCTGTGGTTTCAGGCGGGCGAGGATCATATCAAGCATCGTCTTGCCGCCAAGATCCATCAGGCTCTTGTCACCGCCGCCCATTCTGCGGGATTGGCCGCCGGCAAGTACGCAGCCAAGCACCTTGTTGCTCTCAAGGGACTTCTTGTGTCTGGTCATTCTGCCGGGACGCTCCCTTTTCGGCGGGCCGTATCCGGCTCGTCTTCCACGTCGCTTGCGGACATGTCGAACACGATCCTGTCGTGACCAGACAGGGCAACGAACCGCTTGCCGCGTGCGCGGCCGATCAGCGTAAGGCCGGCTTTGCGTGCGAGTTCGACGCCCCACGCGGTAAACCCCGAGCGTGACACGAGGATCGGAATGCCCATCATCACGGTCTTGATGACCATTTCGGAGGTCAGTCTGCCAGTGGTATAGAAGATCTTGTCGTGCGCGGGGATGTTGTTCAGGACCATCCAGCCTGCGATCTTGTCGACCGCATTGTGGCGACCGACATCTTCCATGTAGACCAGCGCACGGTCGTGCTGGCACAGAACACAGCCATGGATCGCCCCCGCCTCGAGATAGAGGGAAGGCGTTGTGTTGATGGTTTTGGTCAGCGCATAGAGCCAGGAAGTGTTGAGACGGGCGTCCTCAGCGAGTTGAACGGTATCGAAGCTGTCCATGACATCGCCGAAAACAGTGCCCTGGGCGCAGCCGGAGGTGCGCACCTTCTTCTTCAGCTTTTCCTCGAAATTGGTCTCACGCTCGGTGCGAACCACCACAACATCCAGATCGTCGTCATGGTCGATACCGGTGATGACATCGTCTTCGGCCAGCATGTTCTGGTTTTTCAGATAACCGACGGCGAGAAGGTTCGGATGATCGCCAATGGTCATCATGGTGACCACTTCCTGAGAATTCAGGTAGAGGGTCAGAGGCTTTTCCGTCACGACACGCGTTTCGACCGGTTGTCCGTCCTGATCGATACCGGTTACGGATGTCGAAAGACGCGAATCTTCCGGGTCGGGTTGCAGCACATATGAGCCTGACACAGGCAAACGACTCCATTTGCTTCGATTGTCTCAACACTATGGGACGCGATTGCCGCGGGGCAAGGTGTTACTTTGCCGTTTTGGTTCGCGAAAGTGCCATGAAGGCACCGCCGGCCAGCAGCCCCCAGAATGCACCCGAAACACCCAGGAAACTAACCCCGGAAGCCGTCACCATGAAGGTAATGATGGCACTGTCCCTGTCCGCGGGAGCCTTTGTGGCTTCGCTGATGGAAAAGGCAAAAGCCCCCAGCAGGGCCAATCCCGCAACGGCTTCGATCAGGATAGTCGGCGTGGCAGCGACAAAGGCCATCACCAGCCCTGCAAATAGGCCGAACAGGACGTAGACCGCACCTGCGGTCACTGCCGCCCAGTAGCGCTTTGCCGGATCCTTGTGCGAATCTTCACCCGCGCACATTGCAGCCGTGATGGCGGCAAGGTTGACCGCATGTCCGCCGAATGGGGCGGACAGCATACTGAAGACGCCAGACAGAGTGAAAAGCGGTCCACTTTTGGGGCGGTAGCCATAGGCGGACAGCACGGCGACCCCCGGGATGTTCTGGGACGCCATCGTCACGATGAAGAGTGGCAACGCGATACTGATCAATGCTTCCAGGGAAAACGAAGGCGTGATCCAGACTGGTTCGGTGATCGGCTGGACGTTGCTCAGGTCGATCGGGCCGCTGCCCGAAAGGCCGATCGCGAATGTCATGACCATGGCAAGGGGAACCGCGAAGAGCCTGACAAAGCGCAGGGCGATCGCCCAGACGGCAATGATGGCTAGCGCGCTGAAAGGCAGTTCTGCGACAGCTCTCACCGGCGCAAGGCACAGTCCGAACAGGACCCCTGCCAGCATCGCGTTGGCAAGTGGTGCCGGAATGGCCGCGACCGCCCGTCCGAAAGGCTTGATCAGGCCCGCAAGTACGATAAGCGCGCCACAGACCAGAAAAGCACCAACGGCTGCCGAAAAGCCTCCTTCGAGCGGGCCTGCTGTCGCAAGGAGCGCGGCACCGGGTGTCGACCACGCGATGCTAACGGGGATCTTCGTGGCGAGCGAGGCAACGATCGCGCAAAGGCCCATGGAAATGGATAGCGCCATCAGGCCGCTGGTTGCTTCGGCTGGGGAAGCGCCGGCTGCTGTCAGCCCTTGAATGACGATAGCGAATGAACTTGCAAAGCCGACAATGGCGGCAAGAAAGCCGGCTGATGCCGGCTGAAGGCCGGCGAACCTGCCTGACATGATGCAATCCCCCAGTTAACAAGGGCGCACAATATCGGCATGCCTGGCAATCGGACTAGGACCTTGCGGCCACGAACCGGATAATTTTGCGAAACATGAGATGAGCTGGGGCTCCGCGGCAGAAAACCCGGAGTGGCTCAGATCATCAACATGTCGTTGGTCAGGCGGCCTTCCTGAAGTTCCTGCGCGAAATGTCCGAACGCCCGGTAGGCTTCTTCCCGCGTTACGTCGGCAGGATGGTCAAGCAGGGGGCGCAGCACGTCGTGCTTGGAAGCGGCCAGGCCATCGGTCAGATCCCGGAAGAACATCAGTGAATTCGGGAACAGCCGGAAATCCGCCGGTTCGTGAATGATGCCCTCGATGGCTTCAAGACGCGGATCGTTCATCACGCAATAGACGGTATCAAGCACCGGGCCGGTCAGGCCTTCCAGAACCTGGATGATGTGCTGATCGACCAGCAGAAGCGCACCGGTTACGCCGGCCTTTCTGTTGATCCGCCGAATACGCAGCAACGTCTTGTCGATTTCGTCGGGCAGAGGCAGACGCATCTTGCCCCAGTTGATCTTGCTTCGGTAGCAGGCGCGGTAAAGTTCCATGGCGTGTCCATCCTTTTGCCGATGAAACCAGCCTGCGCTTCAATTCCTCACATTTGCTTAAAATTTGAATCAAATACGAAGAAGAGCTTTTCATGTTACCGAAGCGTTGCCAAGTCCTCCGCAAAAGTGTGCTTTGCAGCCCGGTGAACAGAACAAGAAAACTGTGCAAAACAACGTGCGCACATCTTTGTGTGGATAAGGAGGTCAGGCACCAGCTTCGAGCTTGAAATCCAGACTGGCTCTTACGGCAGGCCACTCGTGAGGAAGAATCGAATAAACCGCCGTATCCCTGAGCGCTCCGTTGGGCGAGCGCTGGTGGGATCGCAGAACACCATCCAGTTTGGCGCCTAGTCTTTCGATGGCGGCGCGGCTTTGGCGATTCATGAAGTGCGTCCGGAATTCGACCGCGATGCAGTCCAGTTCCTCAAATGCATGTGCCAGCAGCATGCGTTTGCATTCCGTGTTGAGGCGAGTGCGCTGCACCGCCTTGCGATACCAGGTCGAACCGATTTCGACGCGCTTGTTGGCCGCATCGATATTCATATAGGTGGTCATGCCGACGGCCTTGCCAGTTGGTGTCAACACGGCGAACGGAAGCATCGAGCCGGCTTCCTGAAGCGACAGCCGCCTTTCAATTTCCACCCGAACGGCATCCGGTTTCGGGACGCTGGTGTACCAAAGCTTCCACAGTTCGCCGTCGGCGGCAGCTTCAGCCAGGTCAGCGGCGTGGGATAGGCTCAAGGGCGCAAGTGTGCCGGTACCGCCCTTCAGGGTTACGGGGAGAGGCCAGGCCATCATGTGTCTCCAGTCGAATTGGCAGGTCAGAACGGGCGCTCTTCACCGCTCCATTTGAAGAACTTTCCGGTATCGGTAACAGACAGGGAACCGGCAATCTTCAAAATGCCCCGCGCCACATCCACCGGGTCATTGTCTGCCAGCTGGCCACCCATGTCTGTACGCACCCAGCCCGGATCTATCAGCGCGACCGGAATGCCTTCCGGTTCCAGATCGGTCGCCAGCCCCTGCATGACCTTGTTTACTGCCGCCTTGGAGGCTCGGTAGGCGAGGGTGTCCGACTTCCGGTATCCCATCCAGGCCATCTGGCTGGAGATGGTCAGGATTCGACCGGATCCCGACCGGCGCAAATGGGGCAGGAAAGCTTGCGAGACCGCCAAAGGTGCAAGGGTGTTGACAGCCAGGGTATCGGCAAAACCCTCGAAATCCATATCCAGTGCGCTTTGACGTTCCGGAGTGATGATGCCCGCGTTGTTGATCAAAAGGTTCAGCGGGGTGTCGAGGTCGCGGGCGACCGCGCGAACGGCGGCATGGTCTCTCACGTCGAAAACCAGCGGATGAAAATCTTTGCCGAGCCGTTCCGCTGTCTCGTCAGCGGACTGCTGCGTGCGGACGGAGCCGTAAACGGTCCAACCACTGTCCAGTGCGGCGCGGGCAAGTTCATAACCGATCCCGCGATTGGCTGCGGTGATGAGGCAGGTTGGCATGTCAAATTCCTGAAGCTGGAATGTCTTGGGAAGGACGCTGTGTAGGGCCGTAACAAATTAACCGGGCCGTCTGGCTGTTCAACGAAAACATTGTCTCCCTTTGAGGAGGGGTAACAATCGGGAGATCCAGCAGCAACCATGGCACCTTCGCTAACAATGAAGGCTTCTGAAGCTTGCAGCTTTCAACTGTGCAGGGCTTGTGTCGGATTCTCACCCCTTCTATGACTCGCGGTCTGAAACCGGAACGCGCCGTGCTTCATTTTGGCAGGTTGCCTGAATGGAGCGGCGAACTAGAGTTCGCACCGGAAATAGCCGGTTGAACACAGTGGCCGGTGTACGAAACAGGACCGAAAGATGACCGACACCATAAAAAGCGCAGTCATGGAACGACTGAGGCAGATCAAGGGACCGGACCTTGAAGGCGATATCGTCTCGTTGGGCCTTGTCTCGGACGTGTTTGTGTCCGATGGCCGTGTTGTTTTTTCCATCACCGTCCCCGCAGAACGCGCACAGGAGCTTGAGCCCCTGCGCCAGGCTGCTGAAAAGGTGGTCAAGGAAGTGGATGGCGTCGAAACCGTGATGGTCGCGCTGACTGCCGAACGTGCGGCGGGTGGCGCTCGCAATGCGGCGCCACAATCAGCTCCCAAACCAGCCCCCCAGCAGCCTCGACGACCTGCGGAAGAGCAGGCTCCCGCAAAACCGGGTGTGCCGGGCATCAAGCACATTGTCGCGGTTGCGTCCGGCAAGGGCGGTGTTGGTAAATCCACCACCACGGCGAACCTTGCGTTGGCGATGGCGTCCCTCGGCAAGAAAGTCGGCGTCCTGGATGCTGATATCTACGGGCCCTCGGTGCCGCGGCTGTTCAACGTTTCCGGCAGGCCGGAAGCTTTGTCGGGCAGGATGCTCAAGCCAATGGAAGGCTACGGCATCAAGGTGATGTCCATGGGCTTCATGGTGGAAGAGGAAACGCCAATGATCTGGCGTGGACCGATGGTGATTTCCGCGCTTACCCAGATGCTGCGCGAAGTGGCCTGGGGCGAACTTGACGTTCTTGTGGTCGACATGCCACCGGGAACCGGCGACGCCCAGCTCACCATGGCTCAGCAAGTGCCGCTGGCCGGAGCCGTGATCGTGTCGACACCGCAGGACCTTGCCCTGATCGATGCCCGCAAGGGTCTCAACATGTTCAAACGTGTCGATGTTCCCGTGCTGGGGATCGTTGAGAACATGAGCTACTTCCTGTGCCCCGATTGCGGTGGTCGCCATGATATCTTCGGCCATGGTGGAGCGCGCGCGGAAGCGGACCGGCTGAACGTTCCGTTCCTGGGCGAAGTTCCCTTGACGATGAAGATCCGTGAAACCTCCGATGCCGGAACACCGGTCGTGGTGTCTGATCCAGAAGGCTCGGTCGCAGGCATCTACAAGGACATTGCTGCCAAGGTACTCGACAGCATTGATCGGGAGAGCGCGGAACCCACACGAGCCGCCCCCAACATCGTCTTCGATTGATACAGGGCAGGGTCGATCCCTGAGTAATTCCTGATTAGGCGACGAGACAAGTTTTGGCCACGGCGAGAGCTGTGGCCTTTTTTCGTCCGGGTTTACCTGGCTGCAGGACTGGCGGTGTTGATCGCGGATTTATCCGTGAAATGCAGCAATTTCCACCCGTTGCGAAGGCTCCGGTCAAGCTTGAAAAGTTGAAACAATTTCAAAGCCAATGAGGGGAAACATTAGCGGTTTCCGCCGTCTTTCGATGGTGGGCCTGTAACAATTCAGGTTTTCACGTCCGGATCACGCGGCCAATATATATTCGAACATGAATATATCGCCCGCGAGGGTGAAAACCAAAAGGTTCCTACCCGGGCATGCTCACCAGCCGAACTCAGACTTCCAGCACCGATGCCAAACCATCCCTGGCGGTGCTTGTAGCGATTTCATCGGTCAGCCCGCTCGCCATGCAGATATACCTGCCGTCCCTGGCAGGGATGATGGTGGTCTTTTCCGCAACCGCGGGGGAGATCCAGCTGTCGATGTCCGCTTATTTCATCGCGGTTGCGGTTTCCCAGTTGTTCTGGGGGCCCTTGTCGGATCAGTTCGGCCGCCGGCCGGTAATCATTCTCGGCATGGCTTTGTTCGTAATCGGCAGCGTGTTCTGTCTGTTCGCACAAACAATTGAAGCCTTGATCGCCGCCCGGGTTCTTCAGGCAGCCGGTGGCTGTACGGGAATGGTTCTTGGCCGTGCGATCCTGCGTGATCTCTACAGCCCCAAGCAGGCGGCCAGCATGATCGGCTATGTCACCATGGGCATGGCAGTGATGCCGACAGTGGCACCCGCAATCGGCGGAATTCTGGATCAATATTATGGCTGGCAGGGCGGGTTTGTGCTGCTGCTGATGTTCGGTGTAGCGGTTCTGTGGGCAAGCATTGCGCTTTTGCCTGAAACGCACCTGAACCGAAAAGCGGCCGGGGGGCGGCAGATCCTGAAGTCCTACGCAACCCTCTGCCGTGAGCCGCTCTACTGGAGCTACAGTCTGACAGCGGCGTCCAACGCGCTTGCCTACTTCGCCTATCTGGGAGGGGCTCCCTTTATCGCCGCCGATCTCCTGTCCCTGAGTGCGCAGGAAATGGGGTTCTACTTCATGTTCGTGGCGCTCGGTTATATCGCAGGAAACTTCATCTCCGGCCGGTTTGCCGAACGAGTTGGCCTGTTT
Organism: Labrenzia sp. THAF191a; assembly: GCF_009363335.1. Classification (GTDB taxonomy): domain Bacteria; phylum Pseudomonadota; class Alphaproteobacteria; order Rhizobiales; family Stappiaceae; genus Roseibium; species Roseibium algicola. The sequence continues at coordinate 4,817,252 of NZ_CP045333.1, read as the reverse complement.
CCGATGATACTGTCCGGCACTCTCATCGGCGTTGTCTGCGTGGCAATTATCTCCGGGTTTGCCTATTTCGGAGCGTTGAGCGCACCCAGCCTCTTCCTGCCGATGTTCCTTCTTGGTCTCGGCAATGGGGTCTGCCTGCCAAGTGCATTGTCCGGTGCTGTCAGTGTGCGGCCTGAGTTGACGGGAGCTGCTTCCGGCCTCACGGCGTCACTTCAGGTCGCCATGGGCGCACTGGCCGGATCCATCGTCGCCTCGCTTTATGCCGATGGCCTGCTGGCCTCGTCGCCCTGGGGCATGATCCTGATGATGGGACTGGGCATCGGGTGCAGCCTGATCGCGACCGTCTGCATCAGGTTCTACACCACGCGCGCCGACCTCGTTCCGGCAGAATAGTTTTGCCGGTTTTCAAGGTCGCTGAACTTGCCGCTGCCTGGGTAACTGAAGTTTTGGCTGTTTAACCGCCGGTGACGCTCATGTGCCGGGAAACTGCAGGCTGGTTGCGGTTCCGGTCGATCACGAAATCATGCCCTTTTGGCTTCCGTCCGATGGCCTCATCAATCGCATCGTTCAGAAGGTCGTTGCCTTCCGAAGCGCGCAGAGGCGCGCGAAGATCCGACATGTCTTCCTGTCCAAGGCACATGTATAGCTGGCCGGTGCAGGTGACGCGCACCCGGTTGCAGCTTTCACAGAAGTTATGCGTCATCGGCGTGATGAAGCCGAGACGACCACCGGTTTCCTCGATGGTCACATACCGGGCGGGTCCGCCGGTCTTGTAGGGGATGTCCGTCAATGTGAACTGCTCGCCCAGGCGTGCACGCACGGTCGAAAGTGGCAGATACTGGTCCGTGCGGTCGCCGTCGATCTCGCCAAGAGGCATGGTCTCGATCAGGGTCAGGTCATGACCGTGCTCATGACACCACTCAAGCATTGTCACGATCTCATGCTCGTTGACGTCCTTGAGAGCAACCATATTGATCTTGATCTGGAGGCCAGCGGCAGTCGCTGCGCGGATTCCGTCCATGACCTTGCCAAGGTCGCCCCAGCGGGTGACTGCCTTGAATTTCTGCGGATCGAGCGTATCGATCGACACATTGATCCGGCGCACGCCGCAATCGTAAAGTTCCTGCGCGTAGCGGGCGAGCTGCGAGCCGTTGGTGGTCAGGGTCAACTCTTCCAGAGCGCCACTGTCCAGATGCCGGCCGAGGCTGCGGATAAGGCTCATGATATTCTTGCGGACCAGCGGCTCACCGCCGGTCAGGCGCAGTTTACGGACGCCTTTTTCGATGAAGGCAGTGCACAGGCGGTCGAGCTCTTCAAGGCTGAGCACTTCGCGTTTGGGCAGGAAGGTCATGTCTTCCGCCATGCAATACACGCAACGGAAATCGCAACGATCGGTCACGGAGACGCGAAGGTAGGTGACGGCGCGGCCGAACGGGTCGATCATCGGACCATGTGATTCCGCTTTTCCGATTGCCGCTTGTGCCGGGACCACAATCTTGCCGTCTGTCACGTTTCGCTCTCCCTCGATTTTTATCTTATCCAGATCATATGGCGTCGATGCGGGCAAGATCAATTGAAACCGGACTGCAAATGTCCGGTTTACGGCATCAGGTAAACTTGTGAGTGTACTCTTGTCAAATCAATTGGAAAGATGCCGGAATTCGCTCGCCTGCGCGACCGGGAGCCCGCATCGAAACGCCCACTGACGAGTGCATGGCCCGGTCACAATGCAGCGAGCGGCACCTTACTGGCCGCTCGCCCGGAATTGGAGCCAATAAATCCGGCACACCATTGATCCGATTGTGTTTTGCGGCGTATCTGAGCTGTAGCAAGCGGCAGGAGCAGCATGACAACACTTGTTTGGTTTCGACAGGATTTGCGCATCAAGGACAATCCGGCCCTGTTCGAGGCGGCCCGCAATGGACGTGTCCTTCCGGTTTTCATCCTTGAGCCAGCAGAGCAGGCCGGTGATACGCACCCGCTTGGCGGGGCAAGCCTCTGGTGGCTGCATCACAGTCTGGCGTCATTGAAGGCGGATCTGCCAGGTCTGACCTTCCTGCAGGGGAGCGCGAGACACCTGATCCCACAGCTCGCAAAGGAAGTCGGGGCCGAGGCTGTCTTCTGGAATCGATGCTACGAACCACATGCAATCGAGCGGGACACCGATCTCAAGAAGGTGCTGAAAGAAGACGGGTTTGAGGTCAAAAGCTTCAAGGCGTCCCTCTTGTTCGAACCCTGGGAACTGGAGACAAAATCCGGCGGCCCGTTCAAGGTGTATTCGCCGTTCTGGAAGGCTGCTCAGCAAAAGACCATCGATGACGCCTTGCCAGCACCGGAGAAGCTGGAATTTGCGGACTACGATGGCGGTGAAACGCTTGAGAGCTTTGACCTCTTGCCCACGAAACCGAACTGGGCAAAGGGATGGGAGGATTGCTGGCAGCCCGGTGAAGCCGGTGCTGCGGAGCGGCTGGACGGCTTCTTCGAGGAAGGCTTGAAGGGCTATGGCACATTGCGCAATCGCCCGGATCTGCCGAACGTGTCGCGCTTGTCACCGCATCTCCACTTCGGCGAAATCTCACCCCGACAGATCTGGCATGCAACGCAGAAGGTAATGGACCGGAAATCGTCGGTTGCCGGTGACGGTATGAAATTCCTGTCCGAGATTGCCTGGCGGGAATTTGCGTACCACTTGCTCTACCATTTCCCGAAATTGCCGTCGGACAACTGGCGTTCAACGTTTGATGCCTATCCCTGGCAGGAGCCGGGCGACGAGTTGGAGAAGTGGCAGAAAGGACAAACGGGATATCCGATTGTCGACGCCGGCATGCGCGAACTCTGGCAAACCGGATACATGCACAACCGGGTGCGCATGATCGTGGCGAGTTTCCTGATCAAGCATCTGCGTATTCATTGGCACCATGGCGAGGCCTGGTTCCGTGACACGCTGGTGGATGCGGACCTTGCCAACAATTCAGCAAGCTGGCAGTGGGTTGCAGGATCAGGTGCTGATGCTGCTCCTTATTTTCGGGTCTTCAACCCGATTACCCAGGGAGAAAAATTTGATCCGGAAGGTGTGTACATCCGCAAATGGGTTCCAGAGCTGCGCGATCTGGACACGCACTATCTCTTTGCGCCATTTGATGCCCCGGCCGAAACCCTGAAAAAGGCCGGTATCGCGCTTGGCGAGACCTATCCGAAACCGCTGGTCGACCATGCCAAGGCACGCAAGGCAGCGCTCGACGGTTATGAAGCGGTGAAGCAGGCGGGACAAGACGCCGCTTGACGGTGCCGGTGCTACCGGTATCGTCCGCGCGCAAGTCCCGGCGACATGTGCCGGGTGGAATCAAAGGACCCGGAGATGACCGACCCGACTGCTCCCTGGCCGACGGAACTACGCGTATCGAAAGACAAGAAGAGCCTGACTGTTGCTTTCAACACGGGTGAACGGCACGAATTGTCTGCTGAATATCTCCGGGTGTGTTCACCTTCGGCGGAAGTGAAGGGCCACAATCCATCCCAGAAGCAGACCGTGCCCGGCAAACGCAACGTCGAGATCATGAAGATCGAACCTGTCGGCAACTATGCTGTCCGTATCCATTTTGACGACATGCATAATTCTGGGATTTTTACCTGGACGTATTTCCTCGAGCTAGGCAGAGATCCGGAAGCACACTGGGGTGTCTACCTGCAGGAACTGGCGGACAAGGGCCTGACACGGGATCGTTGATTGAGAGCAGGCCGAGCTGGCTGAAGCCAGCTGGAATCAGATATAAAGGGCGAGGCTCGACCCAAGCCATCCCCCTCCATCAGGAGCAGCAGCCGAACTGCAGGGTCGTTTCATACTGGCAACCAGACGATCGTGCGTTCGCATAAGGAGGGACAGCGGCTGATGCACTCGATCTGGAGGTCGCACCATGAAACTTACTGCACCCGTTTTCCGCCTGAAGCGTGAAGCCAGGACACTCGCCCGCAGCAAATCCATCGCGTTGAGCCGGGCGTTGGACGAAATTGCTGTTCGCGAAGGTTTCAGAAGCTGGAGCCATCTCGCATCTGCTGTACGCGACCAAGGACCGTCGGTCAGGCTTTTGTCAGCGCTTGAACCAGGCGACATGGTCATCCTTGGTGCACGGCCAGGGCACGGCAAAACGGTGCTGGGGCTTGAGTTGCTTGCAGAAGCGGCCAAGGCCGGCAGAACGTCCGTGTTCTTCTCGTCAGAATGTTCTTATCGCGATGTTCGTATGAAGCTTTCCGCCAGCGGATACCGCGATCCGGAAAAATCGGGAACGTTCCGGATTAGGCTTTCCGACAACGTCTGCGCCGAGAAGATTGAAGAGACGCTGGCTGATGTTGTGCCGGGCTCCATAGCCGTCATCGATTATCTTCAGGTCATGGATCAGCATCGCTCGCAACCTCCGCTCGGTGCGCAGATCGAGGAGCTGAGACAATTTGCAAACAAGCGGCGTATCACGCTTGTCTTCCTGTCGCAGGTTCATAGAAGCTTTGATCCCGAGATCCGGTCACTGCCAGGGTTCTCCGATATCCGCACAACCAATCCTGTCGATTTATCGCACTTCGACAAGGGCTGTTTCCTGCACGACGGCGAGATGATGCTGTCCGGACATTGAGTTGCCCTTCCGGTCTTTGGGATCACCGGCCGGTGTCCTGCTGAACGCAGGGCACCGGTTGCTTGCACGTCTTGAAACGTCCTGGGTTTTCGCGGGCTAATTAGAGTTGTGGCTGGCTAAAGTCCGAGTTCACTCAGGCCAGGATGGTCTGCCAGGCGCGGGCCCTGAGGCCAGTGCATCTTGCGATCATTCGCGGAAATGGCGAGATCATTGATGCTGGCAAATCGGCGATGCATCAGTCCATTGGGTGCGAACTCCCAATTCTCGTTGCCGTAGGAGCGGTACCATTGGCCGGCCGCATCGTGCCATTCGTAGGCAAAGCGAACAGCAATCCGGTTGCCGGCAAAGGTCCACAGTTCCTTGATCAGGCGGTACTCCTGTTCCCTCTGCCATTTGCTGGTGAGGAATTCCACCACTTGCTCCCGCCCAACCGGAAAGTCCGACCGGTTCCGCCAAATGGTGTCCGGTGTATAGGCTAGCGAGACCTTCTCCGGGTTCCGGCTGTTCCAGCCGTCTTCCGCAGCACGCACCTTCTGGCGGGCGGTCTCAAGGGTAAAAGGCGGCAGCGGGGGGCGCTGTTCTGTCATCGCGCAAGCTCCAGGGTCTGAATTTGAGGAGACGAGGCCAACCCCGCATGAAGGCGGGCGTCCAGCGGCTGGGGGGCCGGGGTCAAGGCTGATGTGATCACAAGTACCCCGGCAACAAGTGCGCCGAAGAGGTAGAAGCCGCGCGGATATGCAGGTCTTGGTGAGAACATGGGTTTGCCTCGCAGTGTTAAACAGATAAAAGTGTACCGTTCTGTTCAGTTACGAGTTATATATGTACCGATCTGTACATGATAGCAAGGCGCTAACTTCGTGCTTGAGATCATTAAAACGTGAGGAGGTCGTGTTTCAGCTATTTGGGCAGCACCTATTTTGGGCATCTTGAACGATCGCTGATGTTTGACTATTTACAAGTCAGTACAGAAAGGAAGCTCATGCGACCAAGCAAACGCGATGAACTGGTACGCAAGTCTCTGGCTGTCTTTTACAGAGACGGTTTCCATGCGACCGGCATGGATACGCTTGTTGCTGAAACAGGCATCTCCAAGACGACGATGTTCAAGCATTTCAGAACCAAGGATGATTTGATCCTGGCGGTGTTGAGATACCGGGACGAGACTTTCCGGAACTGGTTCCTGCGCAGGCTGGATGAACGCGATATTTCGCCAAGGCAAAAGCTGCTCGCAGTTTTTGATATTCTGAAAGAGTGGTTCGAAGAACCCGGTTTCAAGGGATGTATGTTTATCAAGGCATCGGCTGAGTTTCAGGAACCAGTACACCCTGCATATGCCCAGTCCACCGAACACAAGCGCCTGCTTCTGTCGGCACTCAAGAGCCTTGCGGAAAAGGCGGGGGCTCGCGAGGCGGATCTGCTGGCACGTCAGATCCTCCTTCTCAAGGAGGGGGCAATCGTTGCCGCTCAGATGGGGTTCGACCCGGATCCGTCAGGCGCGGCAAAGAACGCGGCAGCGGTGCTGATCGATGCCTACATCCCGGAAAATTGATCAAGTCTGGGATCTAGATGTGAGCATCAAAAAAAAGCCGGGCAGGGCCCGGCTTTATTTCTTGATAATTGGTGCCGCAGTTTAGCGCTTCACGATGACCTTCGAACCAACAGTCACGCTGTTGTAGAGGTGGATCACGTCTTCATTTGCCAGACGGATACAGCCGGAAGAGACAGCCGAACCGATGGTCCACGGCTCGGTCGTGCCGTGAATGCGGTAGAGTGTCGAGCCGATGTACATCGCGCGAGCACCCATCGGGTTGTTCGGTCCACCCGGCATGTAAGCCGGAAGGATACGGCCTTTCGCACGTTCACGAGCACGCATCTGTGCAGGCGGGGTCCAGCTCGGCCATTCAGCCTTGCGGGTGATGCGGTGCGTGCCGGCCCACTGGAAGCCATCCTTGCCAACGCCGACGCCGTACTTCATGGCCTTGCCACCAGGCAGGACATGATAAAGACGGCGCTCGGAGGTATCGATGACGATCGTGCCTGCAGGGTACGGGCCATCATATTTCACGCGCTTGCGTTTGACCGGGGACGGGCCGCCCGGGTGATATTTCGGAGTGACCCAGGTGTTGGTGCTGTGGTCAAAGTAGCCATATCGCGGAGCTGCCTGAGCGGTCAGCGCAAAAGCGCCCGCCAGAACCGCAACCATTACAAATAAAAGTTTCTTCATTCCGATCCCCCATCAGCATCGGGCTCATGCCTCAACGATGCGATTCTCAATCAAAGTGACGTTACGAAAATGTCCTTGCCGCACTCTTAATTATTATGTCGCAAAACGGCGTTCGGGAAAATCTCACGTTGATGTGACCACCGACCATGTCCTGGGTCTGTGCTGAAATTGCAACGGATTTTTCGTGAAAAACGCGACGAAGACGCGTTCGCTCGCTGAGATTGTGGAATTTGCCCGTCTTGGCATAAATCGTCAGCTATCTTTGATCCGGATTGGGCGATTCTGTGCCTGTTTCCGAATCGTATGACCGCGATCCAAATCGCGCCAAAACGGCGCGTGGCTACTGTTGTTGGTCTGTCGACAGACAAAAAAGAACCCGCGGCAAAAACCGCGGGTCTGGTGTTTTCAACTGAAGCGGCGTTCAGCCGAGGTTCAATTCCTTGAAGAAGTCGTTGCCCTTGTCATCAATGACGATAAAGGCCGGGAAATCCTCGACTTCGATTCTCCAGACGGCTTCCATGCCCAGTTCCTCGAACTCGACCACTTCCACCTTTTTGATACAATCCTGCGCAAGGCGAGCGGCCGGACCGCCGATGGAGCCGAGATAAAACCCGCCATGAGCCTGGCAGGCGCGGCGCACCTGAGCGGAACGGTTGCCTTTGGCCAGCATGACCATGGAACCGCCAGCTGCCTGGAACTGATCGACGTAAGCGTCCATGCGTCCTGCGGTTGTCGGACCGAACGAACCTGAAGGCATTCCCTCCGGTGTCTTGGCCGGGCCAGCGTAATAGATCGGATGGTTCTTGAAATAGTCGGGCAGGGGCTCGCCGCTTTCCAGCCGGTCGCGCAGCTTGGAATGGGCAAGGTCGCGGGCAACGATCAGCGGTCCGGAAAGCGACAACCGGGTCTTGATCGGGTGTTTGGAAAGTTCGCCCAGGATTTCGGACATCGGCCGGGTCAGGTCGACCTTGACCACATTGTCGGACAGGTGGTCGTCGGTGACCTCCGGCAGGTATTTTTCCGGGTGCATCTCGAGCTGTTCCAGGAAAATCCCGTCTTTCGTGATCTTGCCGACGGCCTGCCGGTCCGCAGAGCAGGACACGGCGAGGCCGATTGGCAAGGACGCGCCGTGACGCGGCAGGCGGATGACACGCACATCGTGGCAGAAATACTTGCCGCCGAACTGGGCACCGACGCCGGTTGCCTGGGTCAGTTTGTGGATCTCGGCTTCCAGCTCAAGGTCACGGAAGGCATGTCCGAGTTCCGACCCTTGCGTCGGCAGGCCGTCAAGATAGCGGGCCGAAGCCAGTTTTGCTGTCTTGAGGTTCATTTCCGCAGACGTGCCGCCGATGACGATGGCAAGGTGATAGGGCGGGCAGGCAGCAGTACCGAGCGTGAGGATCTTTTCCTTGAGGAATTCCACCAGCCGGTCATGCGTCAGCAGTGATGGTGTGCCCTGGAACAGGAAGGTCTTGTTGGCCGAACCGCCACCCTTGGCCATGAACAGGAACTTGTAGGCATCTTCACCTTCGGCATAGAGCTCGATCTGTGCCGGCATGTTGTTGCTCGTGTTTTTTTCCTCGAACATGGAAATCGGCGCAAGCTGGGAATACCGCAGGTTCTTTTTGAAATAGGCGTCCCGGGAACCTTCGCCGAGTGCCGCTTCGTCCGACCCGTCGGTCCAGACCCGACGACCCTTCTTGCCCATGATGATTGCGGTGCCCGTGTCCTGGCACATCGGCAGAACACCGTGGGAGGCGATGTTCGCGTTTTTCAGGAGGTCAAACGCAACGAATTTGTCGTTCTCGGTCGCTTCCGGATCTTCCAGGATCTTCTTCAGCTGTTCCAGGTGGCCTGGACGCAGGAAATGGTTGATGTCCTTGAAAGCCTCTTCGGCAAGAAGGCGTAGACCTTCAGCTTCGACAACCAGTACCTCTTCGCCGTTGAACTCGGCTGTCTTGACGTGGTCCGACGTCAGTTTCCGATACGGGGTCTTGTCTTCTCCCTGAGGGAAAAGGGCGCTGTGCTGATAAGCTGGAGGTGTGAGCGGAGCGTTCATAGGAGGCTTTCCTGATCTGGCTGCTTCCCGTCACATCGGGAAACGCTGGAACGTTGAGTGCTGTTCTCATACGGCAAAAAGGCTGCGGACGCCAAGTGCCGCAGCCTGATCAAATGGTCGGAGCCGGAAGGCTTGTTTGCCGAACGCGATGTCAGCGGATCGCCGTAAGATCCAGGGTAACGGTGACGATATCTCCGACCGTGTCGGTACCGACGCCGCTGCCAAGCTGATAGTCGAGCCTGTTGACGATGGCCGTCCCCTTTGCTGTGGCGGTGTCGCCCGCGATGTCCAGGGTGAAATCCATCTCGACCGGCTGGGAAATTCCCTTGATGGAGAGCGTGCCCTGTGCCCGGTAGCTGTTGCCTTCGACAAGCTCGACAGTGTCGGACGTGAATTCAGCCGTCGGGAAGTCCCCGGCGTTGAACCAGTCCTTGCCAGGCAGGGTGCCATCGAACTGGGCATTGCCGGTGGTGGCGCTCATGGGTTTGATTTCAGCGCTGATCTTGGCGGTTTCAGGGGTCGCAGGATCAAAATCGATGTCTGCTTCCCAGGACGCGAAGACGCCAGTCAGCGTGCCGCCTCCCTGTTTCACTTCAAAGCCGAGCTTGCTCTTGTCCGGATCGACTTTCCAGGTGTCGGCAAACGCCGGTGCGGTGAAGGTCGTCGCCGACAGGACTGCAACGGCATATGTAAAATGCTTCAATGTCATCTGCGGATTTCCAGTTCGTGTTGTCAGCTATCGGCTTTGGCGGGTGCGGTTGAAATCATGCGTTTCAACGTGGTGTCGCGGGCGATGAAGTGGTGTTTCAGCGCTGCTGCGACATGAACGGCAATCAGCGCGATCAACAGATAAGCCCCATATTCATGCAGCAGCTTGAAGAAGGTTTCCGCCTGTTCCTGCGAACCAAGCACACCTGGAACCGGCAGATGCGGCACTGGCCAGGTGTTGAACAGGATGGTCGGAATGCCCCACGGCGAAGCCGACACCATGAACCAGCCGGTCAGTGGCAGAGCAAACAGAAGCGCGTATAGGCCGACATGTCCCAGATGCGCCCCGACCTTTTCCAGCGGGTGCATGTTGTCAGGCAGTTTCGGCGAAGGATTGAGAAGGCGCCAGACAAGACGGAGCACGGCAAGCGTCAGCACCACAAAGCCGATCGACTTGTGCAACTGATAGAGCTCAAAGGTTGCCTGTTCGGTTGGCGGAAGCTGGTGCATGTAGAGGCCGAGGCCAAGCATGCCGATGATCAAGACGGCCATCGTCCAATGGAACGCAATGGCGATCCTTCCATACCCGGTTGAAGTGTTTCGCAGCATGGCGGCTCCTGGAAAACGGAGGCCGGTCTGTCCGGCCTCCGAGGGTGTTCACTTAGTTGGTCGCGTCGGACTTCAGAGCTTCGGAATGGAAGGTCACGGTAATGTCGTCACCTACATAGGGAACATACATGTCCATTCCATAGTCGGAACGCTTCAGAACTGTGGAAACGGCAAAACCGGCAGCTTCCTTTTTCGCCATCGGGTGCTCACCAAGTGCAGTGACATCAACGGTCAGGGTCACCGGCTTGGTGATGTCCTTGATGGTCAGGTCGCCGGTCACTTCCAGCTGGTTGTCACCGGTCTTTTCGACCTTGGTGCTCTTGAAGGTCGCCTTCGGGAATTTTTCTGCGTCAAAGAAGTCCGCGCTCAGGAAGTGCGCGTTGCGCTCTGCCCAGAACGTGTCGAGGCTGCCGACGTCGATCGTGAATTCGATGGAGGAATTGGCAGGTGTGTCCTTGTCGATCAGCAGCGTGCCTTCCCATTCGCCGAAACGGCCTTCGGTCGTGGAGTAGCCAAGGTGGTTATAGGAGAAAGCCAGGTTGGCGTGGGACTTGTCGAAGTCGTAGGCCACCGGTTCGGCAAGGGCGGTGCCTGCGACGAGGGAAAGGGCAAGCGCAGAAGCTGCGAGACGGATCATGATCAAACCTCATAGATGTTACCAGAAGCGTTCGCTCATGAACGCTGCAGACTGGAACATAGGAAGAAAATTGTGCGGTGCAATTTGACTGACTGTTCGTAAATGCTGAACAATAATTCAGTTGATTTCTTCACCGTTAACTGTGTGGCTTTGGAAAGATTTTCAAGCGTCAGGGGGATAGAAAGTCGACCCTGCGGTATCGGGTGAGAATCGCGATAGAGTTCCGAGCCTGAAGTGAATTGTTCAGTCATTCAATTATGGGTTGTCGCAGCCGGTAAGTACATGAAATTGCGAGGGAAGTTGCAGTGTCATCATTTCATCAAGAATTTCAGGCACCTGTTTCATCGACTTCCCTCTAGAGTGGCCGTTTGCCAGCCCTATCCAAGCTCCGGATATCACTCTGGAGACACAGGAGACCTAACCGTGAAACAAGCCGTCGTTGTGTGCCACCGCGGAGCCAGCCTTCAGGCTCCGGAAAACACGATTGCCTCGCTCGAGGGAGCAATTGCGCTTGGCGCCGAGGTTGTCGAGTTGGATGTTCGACCGTCCAGGGATGGCATCCTCTACGTGATGCACGATGCAACTGTTGACCGGACGACGGATGGAAGTGGCCGAATTTCGGATATGACTTCCGACGAAATTGACCGTCTTGATGCAGGAAACTGGTTCAAGGAGACCTTCAAGGGCGAGCGAGTTCCAAGGCTCGATGCGTTTCTGGATACCTGCAAGGGCCGTATTGGCACCTATGTTGAGATCAAGGAAGGCGACCCCGCGGAAATTCGCGACATGCTGGCAGTCCGCGGCATGCTGAGTGACGCCTGGACGTTTTCGTTCGATCAGGCAATCCGCGCTGAAGCCCGTGCTAAGGTACCGGACCTGCGGCGCATGGTTCTTTACGCTCACGTTGGTTCGGTCGAGCGCGCCGTTGCCCAGGGTGCGCATATCCTGGAATTCCATGAGGATGACCTGGAAGAGAATCTCATAAACGAGGCAAAGCAGGCCGGATTGATTACGCAGATGTTCTACGCCGGGTCTGAACGAGCCGTTTTCGAGAAAGCCGTGCGCTGCGGCGTCGAGCAAATGAACATCGACCAGGTCGAAATTTTCAAGTCCGTGGAAAAAGAGCTTTTGGCAACAGTCTGACGCTCCAGCGTGATGCAAATTGCACTGCGACGGAAATCATTGACTGGCGTGGCCGGGAACTTACGGGTTCCTGGCCGTTTTGTTTTGGAATGATTGAAAAAATATTTTGAGCGTCATACGCCATTTCGATCAGGGATCGCAGGTATCTATGATTGTGATTTTTCTCTAGTTATCCAAAAACACAATCTTAAATAGTTTTAATATTAAAATTTTATCTAATATGGGAAAAAGTTGGAAACGTTAGATGATAGAACAATTTTTACTAAAAGAATGAAATAAAAAGGTTTCCCATTATAATTCAAGTCTTGTTAACGGGGGCGGAATAGCTTGCCGAGCTTCCGAAGCTGGGCCAAGAGAGGGCTCCCATGTCCAACAAAATAAACGTCAATTGCTCAGGTCAGGCCAGTTGCATGGCAGCAAAAGCTGATGACGTTGGACAGTTCTGGGATCTCCGGATGCGGTTGGCAGCGTCGCTTCTGCTGGCTGCCCTTATGGCCTTCTGGTTTTCTCAAGAGGCATTGTCGCAAGACGCGGAGACAGGTGGCACGCCGTGGCACTGGTCGGTCGAACGCGTCAGCGGCCGGGTCATGGTGCAAACCCGTGCCGGCGAGACCTTTGCCGTCAAGCGTGGCATGACGGTGCGCAAGGGATGGAAGATCAAGACCGGCGGTGGGCGTGTAGTCATCAATCGGGGTGAAGAAACATTCGTTGTTTCTCCAAATTCTGTTGTGACGCTTGAGCCGAAGGGCGTGCTGATCAAGCGAATGGTCGTCTACCAGGACCTTGGTCAGGTAGATGTGGACGTAAAGCGCCGGTGGTATCGGCATTTCAAAGTGGAAACCCCTTTCCTTGCCGCTGTTGTCAAAGGAACTCAGTTCAGGGTCAAGGTCGGCAACAGGACTGCGTCGGTCAATGTGGGGCGGGGCGTTGTCGGTGTTCATGACTTTGCATCCGGAGATCGTGCCGACGTAGGCGCCGGTCAGGCGGCCGCCACCAACCCTTCGCGCCGCGTCGGTTTATCCGTCAGCGGAAAGAACAAGCCTGCGGTGCGTTCTGGCCCCAAACGGGCTCCTTCATTCGAAACACGCGTCGTGAAGAACGTGCCAGCTACCAAAGTTGAAGCAAGAGCTGCCAATGGCGGCAACCGGGGCAATGCTGGAGATTCCCGCTCGGGGAACAACGGCAATGGCAACTCCGGTGGCAATGGCAACGGCAACTCCGGTGGCAACGGGAATGGCAACTCCGGTGGCAACGGAAACGGTAATTCCGGCGGCAACGGAAACGGTAATTCCGGCGGCAACGGCAACGGTAATTCCGGTGGCAACGGAAACGGCAATTCCGGTGGCAACGGCAACGGCAATTCCGGCGGCAACGGCAATGGCAATTCCGGTGGCAACGGCAATGGCAATTCCGGTGGCAACGGAAATGGCAAGGGTCGGTAACGCCAATCCGTCTGCGAAAAGGTATCGCTCGGGATATTAAGTCTCGCTGCTGCTGAAGACGTTCCAGGAATATGACGACAAGCAATCCGTATTGGCGGATACAAGTCGTGGAGGTCGGGCTGGGTAACTCCGTATTTTACGGAAGATTACCTAGCTCCTTTCTGTTTTGAAGTAGTCGTTTATCGCAACTAGTGACGAGCATAGGCAATATTTTCCGCCTGTCTTCACGTTGGGTTAAACGCTGAAATGCTACACAGGATGTGTAGAACTCAATAAACCTGTCCGTGGGTTCTGCGCACGGCATTGACAGTCAGTCGTAACGTGTTGAAGAGCAAGATGAAAAAAGACGCTATGTATTCAGTCGAGCGGAAAGCAGGATCACTTCTGCGGGTCCTCTTGCTTGCAGCTCTGGTTCTGCTTCCTGCTACTGCGAATGCTTCGGACTGGGTTGTCAAACGTGTGTCCGGCATCGTTTATTTCGTTGCGCCTGGCGTGGAAGCTTTCCGTGTCAAAAAGGGCATGGTGTTTGAAAAAGGCTACACCATCGGAACCAGGGCAGGTGCCCGCGCTCTCATAGGCAGAGGCAGCGAAACCATCGCCGTTGGGCCGAACACCACCTTTGCCATGTCGGCATTTCGCAGCAATGGAGCAAAGACCACACTGCTGCAGAGAAAAGGGACGATCGAGATCGATGTTGAAAAACGGCAGCAGCCGCATTTCACCGTCGAAACCCCGTTCTTTGCCGCTGTGGTCAAAGGCACGCGATTTGAGGTCAATGTCCAGGGCAAGCAGGCTCGCGTTTCCGTCGAACGTGGCGTCGTCGCTGTGGAAGATTTCGCCTCCGGCGACAGGGTGGACCTGACAGCCGGTCAGGCTGCAGCCAGTGCACCGTCGAGCCGGGTTGGCCTGTCTGTAAGCGGTCGCACCAAACCGACCGTAAAACCTGGAGCCAAGCGCGCGCCTGCATTTGAAACACCGGCCGTGAAAAACGTGCCGTCAAATGCAGCGGAAGCGAAATCGGCGAACTCGAACGGGAATGCCGGCAAAGGCAACAACAATTCCGGCGGCAATGGCAACGGAAATTCCGGTGGCAAAGGCAACAACAATTCCGGCGGCAATGGCAACGGAAATTCCGGTGGCAATGGTAACGGCAATTCCGGTGGCAACGGCAACGGGAATTCCGGTGGCAACGGAAATGGCAATTCTGGAAGCGGGAACAACAACGCAGGCGGAAACGGTAACGGCAATTCCGGTGGTAACGGGAACGGGAATTCCGGTGGCAACGGAAGTGGCAATTCCGGAAGCGGCAACAACAATGCCGGCGGGAACGGCAAAGGAAATTCCGGAAACGGAAACGGAAAAAACAAGAATTGACGGTAATCAGGATGCCGCAGGTGCGAGGCTTTGCCTCTGACACCTGAAGTGCGGACTGAGAAAGTGGGCGGTGGGTGTGCTGATCGGAAGCTCTGAACAGCGGAAACGGATAGCGAGCGCGGTCTTGATCGTGGTCGGCGTGATCGCCGCTGTGGCTGTTCTGCGCACGGTCGCCCTGACCACGGCTTTCGATCGGTTTCTCTGGGAGTTTCGTTTCCACACGATCGAAAGACCGGTCTCCGGCGACATCGTGGTCGTGGATATCGATGCCAGAAGCCTGAATGAACTTGGCGTATGGCCATTGCCGCGCCGTCTTTATGCCGACCTGACAGATCATCTGGCTGAAGCGGGCGCCCGCGACATCGTATTCGACATCGATTTCAGCTCAACTTCCAATCCTGAAGATGACACGCTGTTTGCAGCCGCGATCGAGCGCGCCGGGAACGTCAGCCTTGCCACGTTCCTGCAAGCTGCTTCGGCTGAACAGGATGCCGGGCAAGTCGTCAACCAGCCGATCGAACAGTTTCTGAATGTAGCCTGGCCGGTCGTCGTCATGGTTCCGATGGAAACCGACAGCCGCATCTGGCGAAATCTGTACGGTTTCGAGATCAATGGGAATTCGGAGATCTCTGCTGCGGCTCTCCTGGGCGAGTACACCGGAGACGCAGCTGGAAGTTTCGGCATTGATTACAGTATCTCACTGGAACAGATGGAGCGGGTATCGCTTGTTGATGTCCTGAACAAGTCAGCGGCCCCAGGTCTGTTTCTGGACAAGAAGGTGATCGTCGGTGCAAGTGCGCAGGAGCTTCGAGACCTGTTTCCTGTTCCCGTCTACGATGTCTTGCCGGGAAGCATAATTCAGGCACTCGGGGCCGAAACGCTGTTGCAGAACAGGGCAATGGAAGTCAGGGGTGAGGGGATTGCGGTCCTGTGGGCACTTCTCGTCTTCTTCGCTCTGCTTCTGACGAAAATCGAAGGCTGGGCCCTCAAGATCAGCATTCTGGCGCTCTGCGCGCTAATGTTTGAAATTGGTGCCATTGCCATCCAGAAGTCGGCTCCCGTTCTTGTGCCGACCGCAAGCTCGCATCTCATTCTGCTGTTGGCAGCCGCAAGCATCGTCCTGCGGGAACTGGGCTTTCACAAATTCCTCTCGCACATCGCCAACGTCAGACGCCGCAACAGCGAGCGTATGCTCGGTCTTGTCTTCGACGACAGCTTTGATGCAATCGTCGTCCTTCAGAATGACGGTCGTGTCTCCGCTGCAAGCCAAATGGCCCGCTCATTGTTCCAAAGCGATGCTCTTGTCGGTAAGCCTGCCAGGAATGTACTGCCGCTGGAACTGGTTGAGGAAGCTCTGTCAGTGCTTGCCGACACCGGAAACCGTCAGCCTGTAACCAAGATCCTGGACATGCGCCTGGACGATGGTAGACGCCGGTTTATCGAATATGTCGTCACGCGCTCTGAACGCACGATCGCGAAATCGAAGAAACTGCGCGATATGGAAACCGAAGCGGTCGCCTGTCTGACATGTCGGGATGTGACGGAAGAAAAGGAATCCGCGGAACGCCTTGCTTATCTCGCACGGTTCGATCCAAGCACCGGGCTTTTCAACCGGAACGGTTTTGAAGAAGAAGTTGCCGCAACGCTTAAGCTGGCTCGCGGCACAGGACAGGAAGTTTGTCTGGTTCAATTCGCGATCGCCAATTTCGATCAGATCGTTGCTTCGCTCGGATTTTCCTACGGAGACCAGCTTCGTGAAACGGTCGCGATGCGTCTGAAAAGCCATCTTTCCGCGCACACGACATGGGCAGCCATTACAGCAGATGTATTTGCAGGCGTATTTCGCTGTGAGCCGGATCAGGATCTGGCGCTGATCGAGACACTCCAGGAAGTGATTGGCGAAGACTACAAGATCGAAGGCGCCAGGATCTCGGTGCAGCTCAAGTTCGGATACATCGTTTCCAGTGGAGACATGACACCCGAGCATCTCTTGAAGAAATCCGGCAATGCCCTTGCCAAAGTCCGGCGAAACAACCGGTCGCCGGTCCTGCGTTTTCTGCCGGAGATGGACGCAGCGCTGCAGCGCCGGCGCCAACTGGAGACGGAACTCTTCAAGGCTATTGTCCGCGACGAGTTGCACATGGTCTATCAGCCACTCACCAATCTGGCCGACCGGTCGATCTTCGGTGTTGAAGCCTTGCTGCGATGGGACCATCGGGAACTGGGACCGATCTCACCCGCCGAGTTTGTCCCGATTGCCGAGGAGAATGGTTATATCGTGGAATTGGGTGCCTGGGCATTGAACAGGGGAATGAAGGAAGCGCTGACCTGGTCGAGCCACCTCCGTCTGTCCATCAATGTGTCGGCCATACAGTTCAGCCGCGGCAATCTTGTTGCCACTGTCGGCGAGGCGCTGCAAAGAACCGGATTCCCATCGGACCGCCTGGATCTCGAGATCACGGAATCCCTGTTCATCGATGAAACGCTCGACCTGAAGTTCGCCATGGAAGAAATGCGGGCGTTCGGCTGCAGCTTCTCACTGGACGACTTCGGAACCGGCTATTCCTCGCTCGGCTATCTGCCCAAATATCCGTTCTCGAAGATCAAGCTCGACAAGACGTTTGTTCGCCAGTCGATTGCCAGCAAACAGGACATCTCCGTGATCGAGGCAGTTCTGCATATGGCGAAGGGCTATGGAATGTCCGTCATCGTCGAGGGCATCGAAACCGTTGAACAGGCCGAGCGGCTTCGCGAACTGGGCTGCAAGTACGGTCAGGGCTACCTTTTCGGGCGGCCCATGAGTTCCGCCAATCTCCAGTCGACACTGCTCAACGCGGCGTAATGCGTCCCGGCGTTGGGCCGGGACGCAACGCAACTACATGCCAAGGCCGCCGATGCAGCTGTATTTCACGTTCAGATAATCGTCCAGGCCATACTTCGAGCCTTCGTTGCCCATGCCGCTGTCCTTGACGCCGCCAAAGGGAGCAACCTCCGTCGTGATGACACCTTCGTTGACCCCGACAAGACCATACTGAAGCTGTTCCATGACGCGGAAGGTGCGGCCAAGATCCTTGGTATAGAAGTAGCAGGCGAGACCGAATTCGGTGTCATTGGCAAGTCGCACCGCTTCTTCTTCGGTGTCGAACTTGAACAGAACGGCAAGTGGGCCAAAGGTTTCTTCGCGCGCCACTTTCATATCGGACGTCGCCTTGGTGATCAGTGTCGGCTCGAAAAACGTTCCCGGTCCGTTGGGGCGGTGTCCGCCAGTAATCAATTCACCACCCTTGGACAGTGCATCCTGCACGTGATCAGCGACCTTTTCGACCGCAGCCTCGTTGATCAGCGGGCCTTGGGTCGTTCCGGCTTCAAGACCGTTGCCGACCTTCAGCTGCGCTGCCATCGCGTCCTTAAGCTTCTGGGCAAAGGCGTCGTAGACGCCTGCCTGCACATAGAGCCTGTTGGCACAGACACAGGTCTGTCCGGAGTTGCGGAACTTGCTGGCAATTGCCCCTTCGACGGCCTTGTCGAGGTCGGCATCGTCGAAAACGATAAAGGGCGCGTTGCCGCCGAGCTCCATGGAGATCTTCTTCATGTTGCGGCCAGCATTCCCGGCCAGCAGCTTGCCGACTCGGGTTGAACCGGTGAACGTCAGTTTCCGCAAGACGGGGTTCTCGCACATCTCCTCGCCAATCGCCGGTGCGTCACCTGTGATGATGTTGATCACGCCCTTGGGAAGACCGGCCTTTTCCGCCATCACGCCGTAGACCAGCGCCGAATAAGGGGTAAATTCTGCAGGCTTCATCACCATCGTGCAACCAGAGGCCAGGGCGGCGCCAAGCTTGCGGGCAATCATCGAATTCGGAAAATTCCAGGGAGTGATCGAGCCGACGACCCCGACAGGTTCCTTGGTCACCAGAATGCGGCGGTCTGCCCAGGGCGAAGGGATGGTGTCGCCATAAACCCGTTTGCCTTCCTCGGCAAAGAAACGGATGTATTTCACACCAAGCGCAATCTCGCCTTTGGCTTCTGCAAGCGGCTTGCCCATCTCCGTGGTCAGGAGGGCAGCCAGGTCGTCCAGGTCGGCCATGATGGCATCGCAGAGAGCGTGCATATGGTTGGCCCGCGCCTCTGCCGTCAATGCTTTCCAGGCGGGAAGCGCGGCCTCGGCAGCCACAATCGCCCTTGCGGTTTCAGGACGCCCGCAGAAGGGAACGGTTCCGATCGTCTCACCGGTCGCAGGGTTGGTTACGGCAACGGTCTGTCCGCTGTCCGCGTCGCTCCATGCTCCGCCGATAAACACTTTTTCCTTCAAGAGTGCAGCATTCAATGACATGGGTAGTTTCCTGAACCGTGAGAGGGGCAGACGCTGGCGGTCTGACGGATCGCCCGGCAGGGAGTGCATTCTGACGAATGCGAGGAGCGGAGCCAGAAAGGCTGGAGGGTCCAGCATTCGGATTTCGCTCGAATCCGACCAGGAAATCGTTGACCTAGAGATAGGGGGGAGGCGTGAGGTCTGGCAAGCGCTTTTCCCGGCCAAGCGTACTGGTGCCGGAAAATAGCGGGCAGACAAACAAGCAGTCAGGCCATGGTCTGGCGACCCAAGACGGTCGGGGATCCGGATGATGCACTTAACGCCTGCGCCGCAGGACACTGGTCCCATTGCTTTGCAGAAATTTGCGCCAAGCAAATCAAGCGCTTGAAAACGGCCACCTTTCTATTGGCAGCCGTCACAAGAAGAATGGTCAGTCAGCGAAATGGATCAGCCTTCAAGACGATCCTGCAGCGTGGCAATCTCGTCGGCAAGTGCCTGAGCCTGGCGCTGGACCCTGTCGAGGGCAACACGCATGCTGTCGAGATCGGAGGTCGTGCTGCTTTCCGAAACCGGCGGCGTACCGCGGCCAACCAGCAGCCACGTCGGGCTTACATTCAAGATACCGGCAAGCAAAACGAGCTTGTTGGAACGCGGTTCGGACCGGTCACTTTCCCAGCTCTGCAGGGTGGATGTCTTGATGCCCAGCCGACGTGCAAGCTGGGCGGTCGAAAGATTGGAGGCATCGCGCGCCTTGCAGATCCGTTCACCCAGAGTGTAGTCACTGCTGTTCACCGACATGATTGCACCCCCGTCATTCACGGCTGTCTCCGTCACCGAAAAAACGGTTTCCTCCGGATGGGACGGAGTATTTCTCATAAATTGTTTGGTCATGGCAGGCACACTCGCACGAGACGCGAGTGCACCGCAACCGTTGGCGGGCAATTTGTCGCAATCGCGGTTTCCAGCGGCGGCTACACGCTTCGCCCCTGTCAGATTTGCCGGGAACGGGAGTGGGCTCAATACTCGCGTTCAAAAAAGATACCGGCCTTAGAAGATCCGTCCGCACCAACTTCACCACGGACCTTCAGCCCGCGGTCCAGGTCAATGTCGACCTTCACCCGGCTGGAGCCGGTACCCGTGCCTTGTTCAACACCGACATAGATGTTGTCGTTGATGTATTTGCCGACAGCGACAGAAGGGCCGTTGTCCCCGTCCGTGTTGATGTCGATGGCATCCAGGCCCAGAGATTTCCGGATCGTGGCAAGCGGTCCGTTGTCGCTGCCCCCGGTGAGCGTGGCTATGGCCGCCGCAAGCCGTGCCACCTGTGTGGGCGACAGGTTGCCGACGCTCTTGCCGAACAGAAGCAGTGCCAGAACTTCATCTTGCGGAAGTTCGGGAGACGAGGAGAACGCGATCTGGGGATCGTCTGCCTCACCGCTCACGGTAACGGTGATGGTCGTGTCGCTCACCACTGTCGTTGCCGCAAAGTCGAGGACAGGCGTCAATGAGCCCTCGAATGTGGCATTGCCGCGAGAGAAAATCAGGCGGCGTGTGAGAATGTCGAGCTGGCCACGCTTCAGTCCGAAAGCACCGATTGCCTGCGGCGAGGCCGTTGTACCGACGATCTTGAGATCGCCCTGTAGTTCCGCATCAAGACCACGACCGCGAATGAAGATCCGTCCCGGTGCGGACAGGACGATGTCCAGACGCGGCGGGAAGGTCTTTTGCTGCGTCTGTGTTTGGGAGACTTCGCCACCAAGTTCTGCAACCTGCTGCTGGATCGCCTTAGAAGCATTGATATGCCGAACATCAACGGGAGGTATCGCACCGGGCAGATACTCGGGAATTGAGACATCCGCCTTGTTGATCGATACCTGCCCACTGATAAGGGCTGATGCGCTGGTGGAAGCAAGCGGACCGGAAACCTTGAGATCTGCATTCACTTCCGCAGTCACCAGGCCAGGATCGACATAGCGCCCATTGTCCAGTTTCAGGCTGAGATCCGCCGGAAAACCGTCCTTCATGCCAACGGTACCTGACGCCGACATGGAACCGCCCGTCGCAAGGTCACCTGCAATGCCGTTCAGCGACGCTTGGTTCTGGCTGACAGAAGCTGTGCCGCGAATGTTCTGAACAGTGATACCTGTCGACAGGCTGGTGATCTTCAAACCGTTGGGCGTGGCAGTGATCTGGTAAGTGGGGGTTGCCGCAGAACCGCCGACATTGCCGCTCAGGGCGATTGTACCTTCACCGCGCAAACCTGCCTCGATCATGGGGCGTCTGAGAGCGGCGGTCGGCACGTTGCCATTCAGGGTAAGAGCAATCGGATTGGGTTTCTGCAGCCCGACCGTTCCCGCAGCCGTGAGATTCAGTCCATTCGGATCGCTGACCTTGGTTGTCTGGTCGATCCGGTTGTCCTTCAATGTGCCTGAGGTCGACAGACTGAGCGCGGCCAGACCGTTGTTTCGCAACTCGTTTGCCGTCAGACCTGTTCCGGAGATCGACCAGGTCGCCTCTGGAGCCGATGAGCTTCCGGTCGCAGACACCTTCCCGGACAGAGCACCGCCGAGACCAAGCGAGGGAACAAAGGCGTTGGCAAGATTGAGCGGAATGGATGTCAGGTTGGCGTTCAGGTCAAGCGTCTCGCCGGCCTTGCCTGACAACGCAAGCGAGCCATTGCCAAGCTGAAGCTCCAGTGGTTCGATCGTCGCTTCACCGGCCGCATAGGAAATGGTCGTCGGCTGCTTCAACTGGCTGGCGATACCCTGATATCGCATGGCAAGCTCTGAAAGGGCGACGACGTAGGAGCCAGCTTCCGGTTCGTTCACCTGCGCTGCAAGCGTCACGCCATCCTTGCCGTTCTTGTCCAGCTTGACGTCCGCCGTGATTGCGGTGCCGCCATTTTGAGGCTGGGCCTGAAGGCTGACCGCATGAACCGGGGTCGCGTCTGTCAGGATGTCTGACAGCTGAATGTCCGCAGTGACGGTTTCCGGCTCGTATGGGGCAGTAAGATTGGCCTTGAGCTTCACGCTGCCGAGACTGACTGCGGGCACGCTGATATCGCTTCCGGAAACATCAAGTGCGAGTTGCCGCGTTTCCGGATTGGCTGTCACGGTACCTTGAATACGTCCGGCGATTTCCGTCAGGAGGAGCGGAGAGAGCGAGGCAAGGTCCGGAGCATCGATGTTCAACGTGCCCTTGAGCGTTTCAACAGGCTTGTCGAGGTCTGCCAGAGAAAGTTCACCGGTCACGGTGTTGCCGGCCAGTTTTACGGAAAGCGGGCTGACACTTGCCCCACCGTCCTTGCTGGTAAGCTCGACATCAACCGCAATGGGTTGGCCATTCAGGCTGGCACTGCTGGTAATCTTGGCTGTAGGCGCGGCTGGGTTGGCCATTGCCTCTGCAGAAAGCTTCAAGTCATCCAGTGGTGTGCCTGCGAGCATGATCTGCTTTGAAGAGGCGACCGCCTGCACTTCAAGCGCATCGATCGGACCTTCCGTGCTCGCTTCGAGTTCCAGCGAGCCGGCAAGTTGCGGGTTGACCTTGGCGAGATCGGCAAGGCTGGTCGTCAGGCTGGAACTGAGTTCGTTCTGCCGGTAACGGGCATTCCCTTCCGCATCCAGCGCCTTGTTCGAAACAGCGAGACTGGTGACGGTAATATCGTCCACGCCTTGAAGATCGACAGACACGTCGATGCGTGTTTCACCCTCAAGAAGCGCGTCGGCCTGAGGAATTGCCGTTCCGACATCCCTGGTGACGAGAGCGCTGGTGATCGTGCCCGACAGTTGGCTTGGATCAAGATCCAGTGAAAATGTTCCGTTCAAAGCACCGGCCAGATCACGGCCTGCCAGGCCTGACAGACGGGAAAGGTCGGCGAGCGAAAGCGTGCCCGATCCGTTGACAGCGTGGGCTGACAGGTTCGTGTCCGACAGAGCTAGCGAGGCGACAGCGGTTGAAAGGGTAAGGTCCTTGATCTCAGCCGATTGGGTTGAGCCGTTCACGGCGCCCGTAGCCTTCAATTCAAGCGAACCGGTCAAAGGCTCTGTTTGCGGGGTAATGCCTTCCAGCCTGTCAATGGCGAGCGATAGCGAGAAGGGGGACGTCAGACTTCCTTCGGAGAGATCCGCTCCATTCCCGAAGGACGTCAGCGTGATGGCTCCAGTCCTGGCTTCCGTTGTCTGCAGTGACTTAAGGTCAATCTTGGTTTGCCAGTCGACCGCGGAACGTTGTCCGGAAACGCGTACCATTCCGCTCAAGGGACCGAAGGCAATGCGCCTCTCGCCAAGGTCGAGCGCAATCAGCGCGTCATTCCCGGCACTTACGGCAAGATCCGCCGTGGCGTTGACGGCATCGTTCTCAAGATCAGCTTTTGCTTCCAGGGAAAGCGTTTGTGTTTTCAAAGTCAGGTTGGCCGAAAGAGGGGCGAACTCCGTAGAGAACCTGGCAGCTCCTTTGGCATTTGTCGTTCCGAGCAGAAATGCTTGTGCCGCGGGAGGTGCAAGTGGCGCGAGATCACCATCCAGATCGAAGGCCAGATGCCGTTCGGATGCATTTTCCTCGATTTTTGCCGAACCAGTGACGGTGGTCCTGCCATCGAGAGCCACACTCAGGTTCGCTGCCCAGTCGGTCAGGGGACCATCACCTTTGAGCGACAAATCCAGCGCGGGCAGGTCGGGAACTTCAAGAAGACGTGCTGCAAGGCCCCCACGCGGTTCGGACACTTCAATATCGAAGGCAAGCGTTTCGGCGGCGGGTTCAAACTGTGCCTTGGCCACAAGACCGGCTTCTATCCCGTCGATCCTGTGCAGGTCGAGATCGGCAGTGACAAGTGCCGGGTCGAGCGCGAAAGAGCCTGATCCTGCGGCCGTCAGGGAGACAGGTACACCCAGTAGGGGAGCTCCGAGGTTGATTTCGTCAAGGCCCAGACGTTCTAGAGTGACGTTAAATGGCAGCGAGACACCGCCCGATGAACTGCTCTCCTCTGTCGCGGCAACCTCTTCAGCCGGTGGCTGGACAGGTGTTCTTTCCAGATCTATCCGGGATGCGGTGAGAGAAGAAATATCGAGTGTGCCGGCAAGGAGCCGCATGGGATGCCAGTCGGCTGCAACGTTCTCGACGTTCAGCCAGGTTCCTTCCTTGTCGGCCAGGGAGACCTTTCCGACTTCAGCCTTCAGCCCAAAGCTGATGTACAAATCTTCGATCGTGATGATCTGATTGTCGGACGAGGCAAGCGTGCTGACGACGCTGGACACAAAGGTGCGGCCCGCCGGCACTTGCAGCGCACAAAGGGCGAGGACGGGAACAGCAATCGCAACCGCGATCAGGAATCCGAAGATTCGCAAGGAAAGTTTCAGAAAACGCATCTGCGTTAGAATGCCTGGCTCAAACCTACATAAAGGGCGAAGTCCGGGTCATCCTGTCCCGGATCCAGCGGCACCGCAGCATCGACTCGAAGCGGGCCTATTGGAGTAAAGTAGCGCAGACCAGCACCAACGCCCACCTTCAGGCTCTCGGAAAAATCAGGAATGCTGTCTTCGTATGCATTACCTGCATCAACAAATCCAACGATTCCAATAGTTTCGGTTACCATGACGCGAACTTCACCGGAAAGCTCGATAATTGAGCGTCCACCGGTAACTTCACCATCCTTGCGTGGGCCGACGTTGCGATAGGCGTAACCCCTGATGGACCCGCCACCACCGGCGATGAACCGCCGGCTGGCGGGAACCGATTCCACGGACGGCGCCAGGATCGACCCTGTGGAGACACGGCCCGCAAGAATGAAGCGCTTGGCCTGATCGAGCGCATAGTAACTGGAAACAGTGCCTTTGATGAAACCCATCGCGTTGCTGTTCAGGGTATCGTAAGCGGGCTCTGCAAACAGGGCAGCGAAAATCCCCTTGGACGGATTGAGCTTGTCATCACGATTGTCGAAGGTCAGGTCCGCCGGCAACCCGACCAGCAGGTAGTCGCCTTCGCCGAAGGCGTCTTCTTCCTTGGCGTAAAAGACCTCCGCGCCCGCGCGGCCTTTCAGCTGCTCGGAAAACTCCCTGTTGAGATAGGCGTCATAGGTAATCGACCGGCTTTTGTAGGCATCGGGATGTTCCTGGCGTGCCTGCAGGCTGGTCGAAAAGCTGGTAAGCGGGCCGAAAACGCCTGGCTTTTCAAAGGCAATCCGGGCCGAGTACTCCATGTCGAGGACGCTCTCGTTGCCGATCCTGCCAACGGATCCTTCGACAGAGAGCAATTCGCCGCGGCCGAAGAGGTTTCTTCTGCGCCAGTAGGATTCGACACCAAAGCCCTCGGTGCTGGACCAGGAAGCACCGGCACCGATCACGTGGCGCTTGCGCTCGCTCACCTCGATGGTGACCGGCATGGTGCCGTCTGGGCCTTCGATTTCCCCTTCCACGAGCCGGATGGACGAGAAGATGCCAAGTTCGTTGAGCCGTTTGCGTGCACGGGCCAGGTCTTCAGGCGAATAGACGCCTCCGACCGGAAGCATTGCCTGCTGGACGACGAAATCCGGGTCGGTGACTTCCGTACCCTTGACCGAGACCGGGCCGAAACGTGCCTGGTGGCCGGCATCGGCGATCAGCGCCACGGCGAGGGTGTTGGTGCTATGGTCCGCGGTTATCCGGCGTTCTGCAATCCGCGCCTTCGGATATCCGCGATCGCGCAGAACCGCGATCATGCGCTTTTCCGCCGTCAGGATCTTGCCGGAAGCAGCGACCTCGCCTTTCGCGAGGCCCCAGAAGGACGGGTCGGTGGACAGATCGCCGTCCTGGGACGACACGTCGATATTGCTGAAGGTGAAGACCGGCCCCGGATTGACCAGGATCTCAACCTTCACCGGCCGAGCGTCAGGCAAATCACTTTGTTCAAGAGCGGTTTCAAGCGGAATGCCTGCAAGCGTGATATCGACAGTTCCACCGTAGCGGCCATCGGCATAAAGCTGGGCGATCAGCCGTTCGCGATCAGAAAGAGAGCGTGCGAGCAGGCCTGCCTCGCCGGAGGGAGGCTTTTCCTGTTGCTGCACCAGCAGCGAGGCGTCTTTCAATTCCTTGGTGAGATCATCCGCACCATTGGAGATTGTCAGGTCTGCCTCATAGGGCAGGGGATCAGGAACAGCGTTGGCTTCGTCTTCCGCCGATTCGAAAAACTTCCAGCCGAAGATTTCAAAGGAATTTGCGGGAAGGGGAGCTGCAAGAAGAAGGGCACAGGCCAACCCAGCGCCAGCCGGGCGCAAGGCAACAAAAGAAACACCGCCAGCCAACCAGGCTGCCAATGAGGAAAATGCGTTGAAACGCCTGCCGGCGAACCTGCCGGACTTGCAAGACGGTAGACCCTTCACTCACTGCCGCCTGTTTAATTGGTCAGCCGAATTGCGTCTGATTACAGCGCAATTCAACCATCTGCGTTTGCAGCCCCTACGTTACGCACCTTAAAGGGCCATGGTTAAGCGAATACAAACACGATAGACCATGGCACCGGAACGAGTTCAAGAGAGAAGGTGGCACAAGACTTTAGTGAATGTGCCGTAAGAACGAGCGAGAGTATTCTTGCTCGCGCTTTCATGCCGGCCGGTTATTACTCAAAAAAGCGCTTCTTCCTCCGGAAGGTCAAGCAGACGGCGAGCAGCCGTCAAGGTGTTGACCATCAGCATTGCAATCGTCATTGGACCAACACCACCGGGAACCGGTGTAATGGCTCCTGCAACCTCTGCTGCCTCTGCAAAGTTCACGTCGCCAACCAGGCGAGCCTTGCCTTCACCCAGGTCCGGAGCCGGAATTCGGTTGATGCCGACATCGATAACGGTCGCGCCCGGCTTGATCCAATCGCCCTTGATCATCTCCGGCCGACCGACCGCCGCGACGACGATGTCCGCGGAACGCACGACGTCCGGCAGGTCTCTGGTGCGGCTATGAGCGATCGTGACAGTGCAGCTTTCCTGAAGCAGAAGGCTCGCCATGGGTTTGCCGACGATGTTGGACCGGCCCACCACGACTGCGTTGAGACCCGAGAGCGTGTCGCCGAGTGTGCGCTTCAACAGCACCAGGCTACCGGCAGGCGTGCAGGGCACCAGCGCACTGTCCCGTTCTCCGGCAGTCAGCAGTCCAACATTGACAGGATGGAATCCGTCGACGTCCTTTTCCGGGCGGATGAGGCGCAGCACCTTGCTCTCGTCGATATGTCCCGGCAAAGGCAGCTGTACCAGAATTCCGTGAATATCAGGGTCGTTGTTGAGCTGGTCGACAAGTGCCAGTACAGCGTCCTCGCTGGTGTCAGCAGCAAGCGTGTGTTTCACAGAGTGAAAACCGCAGGCTTCGGCGGCCCTGTCCTTGTTGCGTACGTAGACCTGGCTGGCAGGATCCTCACCCACCAGGACGACCGCCAGACCGGGGCGTTTGCCGCTGGTTTCCAGCAGCTTGGCTGCCCGGTTGGTGATTTCTTGCCTGACACTTTCCGCGATGGCCTTGCCATCGATGATCTGAGCCTTGGGCATTCGGCCTCCTCATTGGTCGCACGTCTTCTTAAACCGGCGACAAGCTATAGAGCTCTGTATCGAAATGAAAAAGGCCGAATGCGTCTTTTACTGCTCTGGTTTCGCCATGCATGCCTTTTTAACCCCGACGACCCGGTCAAAGTGATTCTGCGAAATCGTGAAGTTCCGAGATGGCGCAAACGATGTGATAGAGCGAACTTGCCGGTGCAGGCTCATCGACAAAGGTTCCGTCTGGAGAGAGCTTGTCTCGCCACAAGCCGGCGGGGACATCTGCAAAATAGACTTTCAGTGCATGGACGGCTTCCGGAATATCCGCCAGGTAGGCATCCCTTTCCGCGCCTGTTGAAACTTCTGCCAGAGCGACGGCAGCCTTGATCCATTCCGTCTGTCCCCACAGGCGTGCCATAGGGTCTCGGACGGAAAAATCGTCGTTCAAGGCCATGAAGGCAACACCGCGGCTTTCGTCTATGCCGTAGGTCCATGCAATGTCGTAGAGACGCCGAGCAGCTATCAAGGCACCGGCATCCTTTCTCGATTGCCCCCATCTTGTCAGGAGCCACGCCCATTCGAACTGGTGACCGGGCTCCATGACACGGCCTTTGTCACCATCAAACGGGGTCCAGTTGCTGTTGAAGAATTCCCGAAGCCCGCCTGAAACCGGGTCGATGAATCGCGTCAGCGCAAGTTCGGCGATTTCATCGGCAAGGTCCGCCCAGGCCGTATCCGAAGAGACTTTTTCCCATGCGAGGCACGCTTCGAACATGTGCATGTGCGGATTGGAGCAAAGCGGTGCCTTCGCGGGAGAGGCTTCTTGAAATCCTGCTTCCGGATGACGATAGGCCGTCATCAGATGATCCAGCAGCTTGTCGGCCTGTTCGCTTGCGCTGGTTTTACAGGCAGGAAGATCCGCTGCCAGCTTGGCGAAGCCAAAGAGGGAAAAAGACTGATTGTAGAGGTCGAAACTCGTGTCTGTGACGGTGTTATTCATGTCAACGCAAGAGGCGTAGTGTCCGTCCGGCATCAGGAATGTGCTCGTGTACCAGCCATAAAGTCCGGTCGCTAATTCCTCGGCTGGTCCCGTCCACCCGAGCTTCTTGCCTTCCAGAAAGGAATAGATCTGCCTGCTCACGACCCGCGCGCGCCGCGTGACCGGAAGGCCGGCACCTGTTTTGAGGTCGATAACGTCAAGACTGGTTTTTGTTTGCGGGTCGATACCGGCAGTTGACCAGAGCGGCAAGGCCGAATCCCGCAGCCAGATTGTTAATTCTGACGAGAGAATTTTAATGTTTTTAATGTCGTTATGCCGGTTGCTGGCGGTCATAAGATACCCCGAAGACAGATGTTGGAAGCTCTGACGCTGAATTCGATTATCGACGCTCACATGCCGAACAGAAGACGATAAATTGGAAATTTATCAATTCACTAGGAAAAGACGGTGTAGTGTTACAGCAAAGTCACAGCTGGGAGGTTTCTCCCGGGGAAAGCTGCGATGCGTCTTGGACAACCTTGCAAGAGGGTGTTACCAGACTTGGCAGCAATTTGGGTGGATTGGGTACTAATGCGTTTTTTGTCAGTATTGGCGGCTGCCGGAGTTCTGTTTGGGTGCTCCGCCCTGCCGGGCGAGGGTCCGGCTGCGATAAATATTTCGTCGCAAGATGTCGAAAACAGTGCACAGACGGGTGATTACACCGTCGTCGTTGTCGAACCGTCCAACATTGACACCATCAAGAATTACCGTCCGCTTGCTTTCGCCAACCAGTTCCACGGAGTTGGAAGTGGCGGGTCTTCAACGCTCCTCGGTGTTGGCGACACGCTGAATGTCACTATCTGGGAGGCGTCGCCAGACGGCCTGTTCAGCAGTGGCGGTGGCGGGTCGAGCAACATTCCGTCCGTTGTTGACGAGAGCGGCTATATCTTCGTGCCGTACGCTGGCCGTATACGGGCAGCAGGCCTCAGTATTGAGGGCTTGCGCCAGTCGGTGCAGCAGAAACTCGTCGGCAAGGCCGTTGAGCCGCAGGTTCTGATTTCCCTCAGAGACAAGCTGAGCTCAACCGCGGTTGTCGTCGGCGATGTCGCCAAGCCGGGCGTTTATCCGTTGCCGCTGCGAAATACCCGCTTGCTCGACCTCGTTGCGCAGGCAGGTGGCGCGCGCGACGCGACCTATGAGACCGTGGTTACGCTGAAGCGCGGCAACCGCGCCGGTACCACCCGTCTGGAAGACCTGATCGATTACCCGGAAAACAACGTTCTGATCGCGCCCAACGACAACATTCTTCTGTCGCATCGCCCGCGTACTTTCTCTGCTTTCGGTGCCCTCAAGGCAAACCAGCTCGTTCCGTTCAAGACGAAAACCGTCACGATGGCCGAGGCTCTGGCGACGGTGGGTGGTTTGCGGGATGACCGTGCGGATGCAAACGGTGTCTTCCTGTTCCGCTTTGAGGATGCTGCGCTCGTGCGAAAGCTCAAGCCTCTTCTCGCGGACAAGCTGACCGGTCAGAGTGTTCCTCTTGTCTACAAACTGAGCCTTCGCGATCCGAAGGGCTTTTTCATGTCGCAGAAATTCGAAATGCGGGACAAGGACATCCTGTTCGTTTCGAACCATCCGACTGCTGAGCTTGGCAAGTTCCTGCAAATCATCGCTCCGCTCATCAGCAACTACTCTGTGGTAAGTAACATCACGGATTAACAGTTGCCGTACGAAGATTTAACGGCTCAGATAAACATGGTGGGCCGTTAAAGCCGGTAGGTTGGCAGATTGCATGGTTTCAGTCAGTTCAATGGTGGTGCTGTTTCTGCAAGGGCCGCCTGGCGTTTTTGCGCGAACCATTGCCGACAGCCTTGAAAAAGCAGGGGCGTCCACACGCCGGGTGAACCTGTGTGCCGGCGACTGGATCGGTTGGCACGACCGCAGATGTACATCCTATCGCGGCTCCTTGCGAAACTGGCCCAAATGGCTTCGAGCCTACTGTCTCGACCAGAAGATTACCCACATCGTCTATTACGCGGATCGTGTGCCTTATCATGTCGCAGCGGCGGAAGTGGGGGCTGAACTCGGCATAACGTGTCTGACCTTTGAAAACGGCTATCTGCGTCCGGACTGGATAACGCTTGAACATTGCGGAATGTCCGCGCACTCCCGGTTTCCGGATGATCCGGAACTCATCATGAAGGTAGGCAGCAGCCTTCCGGATATCGACCGGCAGGCTCTCTACAAGTACCCGTTCATCAACGAAGCGGTGAACGAGGTAACCTACAATATGTCCAACGTGATCTTCGCGTTGTCATATCCCAGGTATGTCCGTGACAAGCTTTATCATCCGCTGATCGACTACCTGAGCAATATTCCGCGATTCTCGCTCGCCAAAAGCCGCAACAGGCACGCCCACCACGTGATTGACGACATTATTGCGACTGGCCTGCCATACTACGTCTTTCCCCTTCAGCTTCAGAGCGACTATCAGCTGCGCTATAACTCCCAGTATGACCATATTGCGGATGCTGCGGAGGAGGTCATCAAGTCGTTTGCAGAAAACGCACCTGTCGCGGCGCGCCTTGTCTTCAAGGTCCACCCTCTGGACAATGGCATGGAGCCCTGGGGGCGAATCCTGCGGACGCTCGCCAAGAAATACCGGGTCAAGAAGCGTGTGGTTCTGGTGGATGGTGGCAACCTGAACCGGCTACTGGAACACGCAGCAGGCTCTTTGACGATAAACAGCACCACCGGTCTGCATGCCCTCAGGGCGAATTGCCCCACGAAGGTTCTCGGCATCGCACTTTATGATATCGCAGGGCTGACGTGCCAGAACCCTCTTGATGATTTCTGGCGGAACCCGACGATGCCGGATCAGGATCTGCTGGATGCGCTTGAACGGTTGCTTGCAGCGTCCATTCAGGTCAAGGGATGTTTCTATACCAAGGAAGGCAGAGAGGCGGCTGCCGACATGATGGCGGAACGGATGATTGCGGACACGGTTAATTTGCCGCAAGCCTTCTGTGAAATGCCGCCTCGTTTGCAAAAGGCGCAGGCGAGAGGGATCGCGACGACCTTTTCCGAACAACTGGAACGGCGTGGCAAAACCGAACGGTGGACACATGTCTGGCGCGGTTGAGCCGACCCTGGCAACGGAAACTCGCCCAAATGTCGTAAGACGGGTCTTATTTCTGCAGGGACCGCTATCTCCGCTCTACAAGCAAACGGGTGATTGCCTCAAAGCCCTCGGGTTTGAGGTTCATCGGATCAATTTCTGCGCTGGTGACTGGCTGCATTGGCACGGAAAGGGCTGTATCAGTTTCAAGGGGCAGCCATCCGAATGGCCGGCCTACATAGAAGACTATTTGCGCAAACACGAGATTACAGATCTCGTTCTTCATGGGGATCAGCGCCTTTACCATCGCCTTGCAATCGAAAAGGCAGTCCGGCTAGGCGTTTATGTTGCCGTGACAGAACTCGGGGCGTTGCGGCCCGGCTGGATGACGCTGGAGCGAACCGGTTTGTCCACGCTCAGTCACTTTCCTTCCGACCCGGCTGCGATAAGGCGCATAGCCGAGACTGCGGGGGCGGTGGATCTCACCCCGCGGTATCCCTCCAGCTTCTGGCTCCAGACAGCGCCTGACGTGGTTTATAACCTGACGAATGTCTTCCTGAAGCCGCTCTATCCTGCCTATCAGCGGCACACGATCTATTCCCCGGTTGCTGAATATCTGCGCGGAGCAGTCAGGCTGTTGAAGGAAAAGCGGAGGAACAGGGCAGCTGAACGCCAGCTTGCGGAATTGCAGGAGAAGGCGGTTCGCTATTACGTGCTGCCATTGCAGCTGGAGGGAGATTTCCAGTTGCGCAGACATTCTCCATTCCACAGTTTTGAAGAGGTTCTGGAGGTCGTTTTTCGATCCTTGGCAGAAGTGGCAGATGACGACGTTCACCTGGTCTTGAAGAGCCACCCTCTCGATGTCGGCTTCGAAGACTGGCCGGGTGTTGCAGATCAACTTGCAGACCGCTTCGGCTTGCAACACAGGGTGCATTTTCTCGATGGCGGCGGCCTTGCGAAGCCGTTCGAAAAGGCGCTCGGGGTCGTGACGCTGAATTCCACTGCCGGGCTGGAAGCCTTGCAAGCTGGCGTGCCGGTGAAGACGCTGGTGCCGGCCCACTACGATATTGCCGGCCTGACCCACCAGGGTGATCTGGCGAGTTTCTGGAATGAGCCGGATCAGCCGGATCGTGACCTTCTTCTCATTTACGTTCAGGCGCTGGCAGCTTCAACGCAGGTACGAGGGTCGATTCACAATTCGGAAGGTGTCGCAGTCGCGGCAAAAAACATTGCCGAAAAGATTGCCAATAGAG
Source organism: Labrenzia sp. THAF191a (assembly GCF_009363335.1). Lineage (GTDB taxonomy): Bacteria > Pseudomonadota > Alphaproteobacteria > Rhizobiales > Stappiaceae > Roseibium > Roseibium algicola. The sequence goes on along the minus strand of NZ_CP045333.1, from coordinate 4,784,278 downwards.
ACTTGAACGCCTTCGGAGCCTATGTCGATCCTCCTCCCAGGCTCGCCAGGGCACGTGCGCTCGGAGTGCCGTTGTGATCGGTTGGTTGAAGGGGCATAAGTCGGCGTTGAAGATTGTCGACCCGGAGCTTCGGCCGTTGGAGGCCCGGCTTCAAGCGGCTCTCGAGGGCGGGATCCTTGAGAGTTCAGATACCAGTCCTTATCAGGCAGTTTGGCTGAAAAATGCCAATGCGTTCAGCAGAATGAAGCCTGCCACAGGTAGCCTTCTTCTAGTCCTGGAAGGACCGACACCTGCACAAGCCCGGCGGCTGCCCTCCAGTTTAATTCTTTTGCCAGTGAGCCGCTCCGAGCTGAAAGAACGTTCTTTGATGAGCGTCGCCTTTGACGCGCTAATCCGGCAGTTCGTCCGACATGGCCGAAACAATGCGTCGGTTTGCGATTTTACGGGCACTTGGCGTGAGAAGTTGCTCTCCTGTTCCGCGGCGGGCGAAACTGCGGTTGCTGGAGCCGAAGGTCTTTCGCTTCAGAGGCTTTTGGCCGGAGACGAGGTCCGACAAGAGGGCGCCTTGTTCTGGGCCGAACTCAAGAACAAGGCTGCTCTTGAGCAGCTAGCCATCGACGACCTGCTGAACTGGATATTGTCTTGCCGGACTGCCTGGTTCTCACCTTATACAGGCGATCTTCTGCACCCCGGTGAAGCGCTGGAGATCCACTCGCTCATGCAGGAGCAGTGGCAGGACAACGCCATGCCTGGCCATTGCTACGGCGCGCAGTATTGGAACCATCCTTCGATCAACGCTACCTTTTCCGGAAAAGGCGGGGCGGTCACGTTTCACGAATCCCAAGAGGATGCAGTCTCAGCCGCACGGAGTGACGGCGGGCGGATATATTCCTGGGCGGGACGTACCGATCCCGCGTTCGAGCAGATTTGCATACAAAACGGGATTCAGTTGTCGCGCATAGAAGACGGTTTCTTGCGCTCCGTCGGTCTTGGTGCAGGCCTTGCAAGAGGGGCTATGCTTGCCGTCGATGACCTCGGCATCTACTACGACCCCTCTCGGCCCAGCCGGCTTGAGGTTCTACTGAAAGGGTACGAGCTTTCACCGGAAGAACGGAACCGGGGCGAAGTTTTGATCGACCTGATCATTCGCGCCAGGGTCTCCAAATACAATTTCGGCAAGACGCGTTCATTTGCCTATCCGGCCAACAAGGAAAAGATCCTCGTACCGGGGCAGGTTGCGGACGATGCGGCAATCAGAAAATCCAGATCTGCGACGATCGATTGCGCCAACACACCGAACGTGAATCTCGATCTGCTTCGCCTCGCCCGTGCCCGTCATCCCGAGGCGTTCCTGGTTTTCAAGCCGCATCCCGATGTTGAGACCGGTTTGCGCAAAGGCAAGGTGCCTCGTGAAACCGCGTTGGAATACGCCGATGAAATTGCCGAAGATGCGAATATCATCGACCTCATAGAAGCAGTCGATGGTGTCGAGACTTTTTCTTCGTTATCGGGGTTCGAAGCTTTGCTGCGGGGCAAGAAGGTATGTGTCCATGGAGCGCCCTTTTATGCCGGCTGGGGTCTTTGTGAGGACTTGACCCAGATTGAGGGCAGAGGCACAAGCCGCACCTTGCCGGAGCTGGTCTATCTGGCTCTCGTGAAGTATGCCCGCACAATTGACCCGGTTTCCTTGTTGCCATGCTCACCGGAGTTTCTGGTTGCGCGGCTTGCGGAGCAACGGACAGACAAGCGGCACCTTCTGGTGACCGCGATCAAGCGGCACTCGTCCTGGCTAGGCAGAAAACTTGGAATCTAACCCTCATGGGAGAGGCAAGAATGGCAGGCGAAACACAAAAGGTCATCGTGTTGACCGGTGCCAGCGGCGGCATAGGGCAGGCGCTTGCTCGTGAATACGCTGGTCCTGGCATCTATTTCGCCCTTATTGCCCGGGATGAGGCGCGGCTGGAAGCTTTGCTGACGGAAATCCGCGAGCTTGGTGCTGACGGTGAAATCAGTGCCATCGATATTCGTGATCGCGAAGCACTGCATGGCTATCTGAGCAATCTGGATGCACGGCATCCAGTCGATCTGGTCATTGCAAATGCTGGTGTGACTGCCGGGCTCGGCCCCAACCGAACGCGCGAAACGAATGCGGACAGCGATCGGCAGATCGATGTGAACTATCGAGGCGTGGTCAACACCCTCACGGGCCTCGTCGACAACATGCAAAAACGCCGGCGTGGGCAACTGGTACTTATCTCGTCTCTGGCCGGAATGCGTGCCTTGCCGGATATGCCGAGCTACAGCGCCACGAAGGCGGCACTCATTGGCTACGGGCATTCCCTTCGCGGTTGGTTGAAGCCCTTCGGCATATCCGTGACGATCATCTGCCCGGGGTTCATCACTTCACCGATGTCAGCGCGCCACAACGGTGCCAAACCGTTCGAAATGCCGGCTTCAAAAGCAGCCGCATTGATGCGACGGGCAATCGACCGTCGCAAGCCGTTCTATGCGTTTCCGTTTTTGCTGGCCTGGGGTATTCGCCTTCAAAATCTGTTGCCGACGAAGATCGGCGATCTTTTCATGGGCGGCTTTGATGTGACGATTGATCAGGATCCGCGTTATCGAGAGAACTCTGACAGGTAGGCTTCCTCCGATCCGGACACGACAGCATTTTCGTGTCCGGCAATTGCGGGAGGCATGATGCCCAAATCTGTTAGCGCGTAGCCTTGATAAGCCGGTCGACGGCAGTTCCGTCCGCGCGCATTGCGTCGAGTTCGGAAGCCGTTGTCTCTACAGCGCGCCGGATCTGGTCTTCGGTATGTTCGCTTGTAATGAAGAACCGAATGCGCGCTGATTTCTCAGGCACGGCGGGGAAAATGATCGGCAGGGCATTGATTCCCTTTGCGAGCAAACGATTGGAAAGCGTTGCGGCACTTGCAGAATCGCCGACAATGACGGGAACCACCGCGTAGCCGGCACTGGGCCCAGTGTTCAGTCCGGCTTCCTTTGCGAGCTCCAGAAAGAGTGCTCCGTTCTTCTGTAGCTTTGCGACCCGCTCAGGTTCCTGCTCAAGCAGATCTGCAGACGCAATGGCAGCGCCTGCGAGCGCGGCGGAAAGTCCAACGGAAAACACGAAACCCGGCGCAGACACTTTAAGGTAGTCGCACAGGACCTTGGATCCGGCGATATAGCCACCGCAGGATGAGAAGGTCTTGGACAGCGTCCCCATCCAGATTTCGACTTCAGTCGGGTCTATCCCGAAATGCTCGGCGATGCCCTTGCCGGTCTTGCCGAGGACACCGATGGAATGTGCTTCGTCGACCATCAACCAGGCGTCATAGGCCTGTTTGAGCTTCACGACACGCTTCAGGTCCGGGAAATCTCCATCCATCGAATAGAGACCTTCCACGACAACAAGCACCTTGTCGAACTTGTGCCGATGATCTGCGAGCATCTTTTCCAGAGCATCAAGATCATCATGAGGGAAGTTCATGCGGGTCGCGCCGGACAGGCGAACACCTTCGGCAATGGAGTTGTGCACGAAGGAATCGGTCAGGACCAGATCACCCTTGTGGACCAAATGGCCGATCGTCGTGACGTTGGTGGCATGACCGGACACCATGACGATCGAAGATTCCACACCGTGGATCCTCGCCAGCGCTGCTTCCAGTTCTGCGTGGAAAGGGCGCTCACCGGCAACAATACGGCTTGCAGAAACGCTCGTGCCGAATTTGTCGACATAGGCCTTTGCGGCCTCGTTGACCTTGGGGTGCCCGTTCAGGCCGAGGTAGTTGTAGGAAGCGAAATTGTCGTAGTTGCTGCCGTTGATGACGCTTGTACCCGCTGCCAGCCCGTCGTGAGGTCGGAAAAACGGGTTTTCGATCCCCATCATGTCTGCCGCAGCTCTGTGCATCTGCAACTGCTTGACCTGCGGCAGCTCCTTGAAGTCATAGACCTTGCGCTTCGGGGCTGCCGCTTGTGGACGCGCCGACGAAGACGTCGCCCGTCCACGCGCAGAACGGCGGTTGGCTTTCAAGCTGTCCATCAGCTTGGCGCGATCATCAGCGCCCATACCAGTCAATCCTTTTATGATGCCGCTTACAGGAAGGAACCAAGTTCGCGGCTCTTGTTCTCAACTTCGGCAGCAATGTCGGAAAGATCTTCCGTTTCCTGACGCTGGTCATCCACGTGCAAGCTGGCGAGCTGCTGCGTTTCATCCGAAATTCCGGAGGCATTTTCTTCGCCCAGAACCCGGTTTGCAACACGGCTGGACAGGTCGATCAACGTCGCGCCGTTTGCGAGAGACATCAATGGAATATCGATCCCGAGCTGACGTTCCGCACTCATGCGCAGTTCAAGAGCCATCAGGGAATCCATGCCGATGTCCGACAGCGGCTTGTGCGGATCGATCTCTTCAGGTGCAATCCGCAGGATCTTGCCGATTTCGGCGGCCAGAAGCTTGGCAACAGTCTGTGCGGCAGTGACCTGATCCATGCCTTCCAGCATGGCAGCAAGGTCTATCGCTCCGTCCGCGCCGGTTTCGTCTTCGTCACCAAGGCCAAGCAGACCGACCAGAGGTGTGCCGACCAGTGCCAGATCCTTGCGTGCCGCCTGCCAGTCGATACGCGCATATCCAAGCGCCGCAAGGCCAACGTTTTCCTGCGAAGGCTGCACCATAAGGGCCATGAGGCCGTCGAGTGCTTCCTTGGCAGTCAGGGCATGGCGTCCGAGCTTGCGGGACAGCATCTCGTTGACATCTTCGTTGCGGGCCAGATAACCGGCGTCGGAGATTGCACCCCAGGCGACAGCAAGGCCTGGCCGGCCTTTGGCCCGGCGCTTGCGTGCAAGGCCTTCCAGGTAGCCGTTGGCGGCGACGTAGTTGGCCTGACCAGGGTTGCCGACAAGGGTCGTGGCGGACGAATACAACACGAAATGATCGAGCGGATCGTCGGATGTCAGTTTGTCCAGCAGTTCCGCGCCGCGGACCTTGGGCGCCAGCACTTTTGTCAGGCCGTCATGATCCATGTTGGCGATCAGCACGTCATTCAGCACCATCGCCGTGTGGAACACGCCCTTGATCTGATGTCCTTCAGACCGGATCTCTGCAAGCGCCTTCTTCACTGCTGCTTCGTTGGTGATGTCGCAGGCATAACCCTTGATCGAGATGCCGCGCTTGGTCAGTTGCGCGAGAACCTCCTGGGCGTCTTCACTTGAAGCGCCCCGGCGGCTGAGAACTGCAAGCGACTTTGCACCATGATCGGCAAGGCGGTGGAGCAATGCTGCACCGAAGCCGCCAAAGCCACCGGCAACGACGTAAACAGCCTCACCGTCAAATGAGATCTCGCGCTTGGTCGGCACGTTTTCGGGAACCGCGGGCGGGCGGATCACGATCTTGCCGATATGGCCCGCCTGCTGCATCAGTCTGAAGGCGTCGACCACATCTGCGGCTTCGAACAGGCGATGCGGCAAGGGACGTAGCGTGCCCGCTTCGAATAGCTCGACAAGCTTGACGAACAGGTCGACGGCCAGCTTTGGCTGGCGGGTTAGAAGCTGGTCGGCATCGATGCCAAAGTAGGTCAGGTTCTGACGGAACGGACGCAGGCCGATCCGGGTGTTGCCGTAGTAGTCGCGTTTGCCCAGTTCCAGGAAGCGGCCGAACGGTTTCAGAACCTCAATGCTGCGTTCCATGGCTTCGCCGAACAGCGAGTTGAGAACCACATCGACGCCTTCGCCGGCAGTTTCTTCCATGACGGCGTCAACGAACGCCAGACTTCGGGAGTCCAGAACGACATCTGCCCCGAGCAGCTTCAGGGTGTTGCGCTTGTCTTCGGACCCTGCGGTCGCAATGATTTTCGCACCGCGCCACTTGGCAATCTGCAAGGCGGCCAGGCCGACGCCACCGGCGCCTCCGTGGATCAGGACCGTTTCCCCTTCAGAGAGAGCAGCCAGATGCACAAGGGCATAATAGGCAGTGAGGAAGGTGACCGGGATCGTTGCAGCTTCTTCCGCGGAAACCGTACTCGGCATCGGCGCACAGCCGCTTTCGTCGACCGTGACATGAGATGCAAAGCAGGCCGGGGCGAAGGTGATGACCTTGTCACCCGGTCGGAAGCGGGTCACGTCCGGACCACAGCCCACAACATGTCCACAGCACTCCATGCCGAGTGTCGGTCCGGCAAAGCCATCTTCGAGAGCTTCTTCCGGCAACAGGCCGAGTGCCCACATCACATCGCGGAAATTGAGACCGCTGGCTTCAACGGCGATTTCCACATCCTTGCCTTCAAGCGGCTTGCGCTCAACGGCGTGCCAGGAGAGCTGGTCCAGGGAGCCTTGGCGCAGGATATCCAGCCGCATGGCGGGTTTGGCGCCTTCCGGCAACGTGACGCTTGATAGGACGCCACCTTTTACAAGGCGGATACCGGAACGGGTTTTGCTGTCGAGAACGATTTCCCGTTCGCAATTGGCTACCAGGATTTCGTCGGCCACACGTGCAGCAGCTATCCCTGGCTCCAGATCCGGTGAGACGTCGATCAGCTTCAGGTTCGCGTCCGGGTATTCGTTCATGACCACACGGCCAAACGCCCAGATCCCGGCTTGCTCGGGAGCGGCTGGCTTGCCACCGGCTATATCCTGCGCGCCGGCTGGTGCCAGAACCGTGAACTCGCCGCCGTTTGGTCCCAGCGCCTTGAGCAGTGTCATCAGGCTGAAGGCACGACTATCGACAGATGCGAGAGCGTCGGCAGAGGCAGCATAGGCACCGAGCAGATGAACGACCCGGCCGTTATGTGCGGCAACAAGCGCGTTGAGCGCTTCGTCCGCCACCTGGACATCAACTTTGTCGCCAAGTGCAACACTCCAGATGTCGTCGCCGAGCTGTTCGGTAACTTCACCTGGAACAAGAAGGGTGGCTGTGTGACCTTTACGGGTTAGGCAAGCCTTCAGACCTTCGGCGAGTCGGTGAGACGCGCCCTCTGAGCTGGTCAGAAGAAGATACTTTTTCTTCTCGGCTTCAGCTTCCGGTGCTTCTTCGTCGGTGTCCGTTGCTTCTTCAGCGCGATCACCCGCACGCGCGCACAGGAGATCGGCTTCAATCAAAGTGCTCTTCAGCGGTACGGTCTGGACCTCGGCCAAACCGGCAGCTTCCAGCGTCTTGGTCCAGTCCGCCTGTTGCCTGGAAATCGGGAACTCGGCAGTTGCGCCTTCGTCCCACCAGGACGAGCCGACGCCCATGATTAGGTCGGTGAGCGGATGAGGCAGCGGTTCTGCGCCAAGCACCAGCCCGCCTGGAACCATGGATTTCGTGAACCGCTTCAGCGTGTCTGCATCGATTTCCGCAAGAGACGTATCGAACAGCACGATGTCGAAATGCCGGTCGAAGGTAAAGGATGCTTCGCCTGGTTCAACAAACTCGGTCGCCGAACTGCCCTGCCACAGACGCTCGCCCCTGCCAACTGCGGAGGACGTTGCATCTGTTACGGTCAGCGCCATGTAGGTGGGATCAAGCGCAGCATCGATCGCCGCAGCGAGACCACCGTTCGCCCCAACCAGAAGAACCCTTAGTGCCTGGTCACTTGGCCAGCTGGTAATCAGGCTTTGTACACCAGACTGCAGGGCCGACGACAGGGCCCGCTTGCCAGGAGAGGAGGAACGGTAGGCGTCGAACAGGCTGGAAGAATATTCCTTGCCGGAAGCTTCCTGAAGGCCGAACTTCAGAATATCGGACAAACCCGTCCAAAGTCGTGCCAGCAACGCTGCCTCGGCGATATGTTCGCCTCCGCCATCGGTCAGGGCTTGCAGAAGCGCCGATGCATCCGGATTGCCAGACGGATCCGTGAGTTCAAAACCTTCGTCGCTTTCCGTGCACAGGCCGCTCTCGGCCAGCCAGCCAAAGAGACTTGCTGCAAGCGGCACTGCCGTTTCATGCAAATCGCCGGCTGCGACAAGCGACGCCAGTTCAATTTTCCGATCTGCGAATAGATCGAAAAGTGTCTTGTGCGCAATCGTGCGACCCAGCGCTTCGATCAGAACACGGCTGTCGTCGAGTTCCTGGTCGTCGGCGCCCAGAAGGTCCAGATTGCCTGCCAATGAAGGCAATCCATCGAAGGTTTCCTGAAGCGGCGAGATACGGTCCTGCGCAGGAAGAAGCGTCGCAATCTGGCGGTAAACCAGATCGTCGGGACGCGTGTCCTGTCCAAGAGTAACCGCCTTGAACCGGGTCTTGGTCAAGCGGGCGATCGTCAGGCCGTCGGCATCCAGGAACTCGAAGCTTGCTTCGATCGAGCGCGGAGACGCCTTTGTGACTTCGATACGCACGGAAGCCGGCAGGGTTTCCGGTGCCAGAAGACGCAAGGTGCCAAGGCGGATCGGCAGGAAGGATGTGTTTTGCGGAACATCCTCGACACCGTCCAGGAGCGCGAACAGGCCATGGAAGCCGGCATCCACCAAAGTCGGGCAGAGCGAGAACGAGTAATCCGCGAGGCTCTCGTCCTGCGGCAACAGCGTAACGGTCGCGCTGGTATTCGAGTGCTTGACCACTTTATCAGCACGGCGGAAAGCCGGACCGTAATTCAGACCAAAGCTCTTGGTGACCGTGTAAAGCGTTTCGTGATCGAGTTCCGACAGAACGCTATCACCGGGTTTCACCCACGGGGTTCTGGAAGTCGTCGAAGGCGTCAGGAATGTTCCCCGGGCATTCAAGGACCAGTCGTTGTCGGACAGGCGCGGTCGCGACAGGATCTCGACCACATGATCGTCAGGCGAGATACGGACCTGGGTTTCCCAGACTTCATCGCCTTCGATCACCAACGGGCGAAGAATGTCGAAGTCGCGCAGTTCGATCTGGTCGCTCCGGCTCCACCGGAGCGCGGCGCGCAGGCTCATCTCGATATAGCCCGCGGCCGGATAGACGATGCTTTCCTCGACCTTGTGATCCTGCAGGAAGGGCAGGGAACCACTGTCGATGTGGTTGAACCACTCGGCAGTATCCTGACGCAGACGGTATCCCAGCAGCGGCCAGGTCTGGCCGAACATGAAATCGACGCGTTCAGGGCTGTTTTCCGGGCGATACTCGGAGTTCTGCCAGGGGTAGGACGGAAGCGGAACCAGATGCCCCGGGCGTTCGCCGACAAACCGGATCAGGTCGGTCTGGCCACCATGTGCCACAACGGATGCGGCAATCCTGTCAAGCGGGTTGCCTGCTGCGGCAGCTGCTTTCTTGGAAGGTTCCTTGAGCGTTTCAAGAACCTTGGCCTTCTTGCCTTTGGCCCGCAGGACGTCGTTCACATAGGTGCCGAGAACAGGCTTGGGACCGATCTCGATCAGGACAGAGAAATCATCTGCTGCCATGTTTTCCATGGCGGCAGCAAACCGGACTGGCTGACGAACGTTGTGCCACCAGTATTCTGCATCGACGCGGACATCGCGTTCATCCGGCGTAACCGTCGAATAGAAGGGAAGCGACACGTCTGTCGGCGATAGACCATCCAATGCAGCAAGAAGAGGCTTTTCGATCGGGTCAACCAGAGCGCTGTGGAACGGATACGCCAGGTTCAGGCGCCGCATGGCCCACTTTTTCTTGCGGGCAAACTTCGCAAAGGCATCCAGACTTTCGCTGTCGCCGGAAATTGTGACGCTTCGCGGGCTGTTGTCGGCAGCGAGTTCAAGTCTCGGCAGTCCGCTTTCTGCGATGGCGGCAACTGCCTGATCTGCCGGCAGAAGCAAGGCAGCCATGGACCCGAGATCCCTGACGACTTCCTGTTCGCTGGAACGGGCGCGAATGACGCGGACTGCTTGTTCGAGATTCAGGGCGCCTGCACACCAGGCTGCGGCAACTTCACCGACCGAATGGCCTGCGGTCCCGGCAGCGGTAATGCCGCGCTGGCGCAGCGATTCCACAATGCCGACCTGTATTGCAAACAGAAGCGGCTGCGCGATTTCGGAGCGCTCAAGATCTGCTTCAAGGTCTTCTGCAAAAAGCGTTGTGACGAGTGACCATCCACTCAGACCCATGAAGATCTTGTCGACCTTGTCAAAGGCGGTCCGGAATGCCGTATCGGCCTGATAGGCTTCCTGGCCCATACCGGCCCACTGAGACCCGTTTCCGGAAAAGACAAACCCGACCTTCGCGTTCGACTTGATGACACTGCCTGATACGACATCTGCGTTTTCATCGCCGTTCTCTGCGAATGAACGCAGCGCGTCGAGTTTTTCCGCCTTGGTCTTGCCGAGAACAACAAGTCGCTCTGAAAGCAGATCGCGGCCGTGGGCACTCGAGGCAATCACATTACCGGCTGTTTCCTCCGCCTCGTTGTCGAGACGTTCGGCGAACTTGCCGGCTAGTTGCTGCAGGGCTTCCTTGGACCGGGCACTAATGACCAGCGGCGCGTCAACCGGTGCTGTCGAGGCTTCGGCGGTTTCGGGATCGGGATCGCCTATGACGGCGTGAGCGTTCGTGCCACCGAAACCGAAGGAATTGACCCCTGCAAGTCTGCGGGTGCCATTGCGCTCCAGGGAAACGGCTTCACCGGCAACCTTGAGGTTCAGCTCGTCAAACGGAATATCCGGGTTGGGATTTCTGAAGTGCAGCGACTGCGGCAGGAGGTCTTCTCGCAGCGCCATTACGGATTTCAGAAGTCCGACCAAACCGGAAACAGGCTCAAGGTGTCCGACGTTGGTCTTGACGGATCCGATGGGCAGCGCCTTGTCGCGTTTCTGGCCAATAACCTTGCCAAGCGCGTCAGCTTCTGCAGGGTCGCCAACGCGCGTACCGGTGCCGTGGGCCTCGACGAAGGCAAGATCCGTCGGATTGATTTCCAGGCCTTCGTAAATTTCACGTAAGAGGTCTGCTTGTGCATACGGGGACGGAAGCGACAGGCCAACAGTGCGACCGTCGGCATTGATGCCGGTTGCAAGCAGCTTGCCGTGGCTCTTTGCACCTTCCGGAACGCCTGCACGCGCGGCGCGCAAAACGACCACAGCACCGCCTTCGGAGCGCACGTACCCATCGCCATTGGCGTCGAATGCCTGGCAGAGGCCGGTCGGCGACAGCATTGTGGCGCGGGAGAAGCCGACAAAGGCAAACGGGCTGAGCAGAAGACTGACGCCGCAGACGATCGCGGTATCGATCTGGCCGGACTCGATGGCGGAAACCGCTTCGTGCAGTGCGACGATGGAAGAGGAGCAGGCGGTGTCGACCGTGAAGCTGGGGCCTCTGAGGTCGTAGATGTAGGAAATGCGGTTGGAAACGATCGAAAGCGTGTTGCCGGTCATGAACTGCATGTCGGCCATGGCCGGATCGACCAGGAAGCGATGGTGGTAATCGAGAGACGACGCACCTACATAAACGCCGGTGTTCGAGCCGGCCAGGTCACTGGGGCGGATATTGGCGTGTTCCAGAGCTTCCCAGACCAGTTGCAGCAGCAGCCGCTGCTGCGGATCCATCTGCACGGCTTCACGCGGAGAAACACCAAAAAAAGAGGGGTCAAATCCCCACACATCATCCAGCTGTCCGGCAGCCCAGGTGTAGGTCTTTCCTGACGTGCTTTGGACCGGGTGTCCGAAGCGGGCCAGCGGCCAGCGGTCTTTGGAGACAGACGTAACGGCGCATTCGCCGTTTTTCAGCAATGACCAGAATTCGGCAGAATCGTTGGCGCCGGGGAGGCGGGTAGAATAACCAAGAATATCGATATTTGATGTAAGCGACGCCACAGAACAACCTGTTTTTATTAGTTGGGTACAGTCAAGCTATTGATTTTCATAAGAAAACTTACAGTTTATAAACAGTCATTTCCGTATGCTCCCTCGAGATAAATCGCAGACCGGCGCGACCCAGTCTCAGTGCTGCCATGCGTAAGCTTATCCCATGCCAAACAGCGTTTCCAGCTACCTTGCAAACGCAGGGTTTGGCAACCTTTATCCCATGGAGAAATGCTGGAAAAGGCTAGATACATAAAAAATCGTATTTCTTCTGAGTGTTCTTAAGAAGCGTCGATGCGTTGCAAGAACAGATTTTGAAAATCTCTTGAAAAACAAACGCCCCACACGATGGCGGGGCGTTTTTTTGGTGTTCGGCTGCGGATCAGACGTTGCTGTCCGGGAAAGAGGCCTTGCGTTCGGTCATAAAAGCCAGCAGCGCTTCATCGATGCCCGGGTCTAGTTCCGGGCCCGTGTAACCCGCCAATTGTTCCTTCCAGCGGGCATTGGCACGTTGTGCGGCATCCAGTTGCCCGTCTGCGAGCCATTGCTCGTAGGAGTTATTGTCGGCGATCGAGGACCTGAAGAAAGCGCTCTCGAAATTGCGCTGCGTGTGTGCGGCACCGAGGAAATGGCCACCAGGACCGACTTCCTGAAGCGCGTCCATCGCCAGAGTTTCATCAGAGATTTCGATGCCCTTGGCAAGTACATGCATCATGCCGAGCTGGTCGGCATCCATGACGAACTTTTCGTAGGAAGAGCACAATCCGCCTTCCAGCCAGCCAGCTGCGTGAAGGCAGAAATTCACACCTGATTGCAAGGTGGCCAGAATGGTCTGCGCGGATTCCTGCGCAGATTGCGCATCCGGGCTCTTGGATGCGGTGAACGAGCCACCTGAACGGAACGGCAGGTTGAGCCTGCGGGCGAGTTTTGCTGCCCCGTTGAGAAGCAGGGAGCCTTCCGGGCTGCCGAAAGTCGGGGCACCGGACTGCATGGAGATCGAACTGACGAAGGCACCGAAAACGACCGGGGCACCGGGACGAATCAACTGGGTCAGGGCGCAGCCGGCCAGAGCCTCGGCCAGCACCTGCGACAGCGTACCGGCAACGGTTACCGGGCTCATGGCGCCTGCCAGGATAAACGGCGAAACGATACAAGCCTGATTGTGCTTGGCGTAAACCTTGAGGGCACCAAGCATGGTGGCGTCGAAGACCAGAGGTGAATTGGCGTTGATCAGCTGGATCATGACGCAGTTCTGATCGACGAAGTCCTCACCGAAGGTGATCTGCGCCATCTTCACGGAATCTTCGGCGCGTTCCGGTGCGGTGACCGATCCCATGAACGGCTTGTCGGAATACTTGATATGGGAATAGACCATATCGAAGTGCCGCTTGTTGACCGGAAGGTCGACAGGCTCACAGACGGTGCCGCCGGAATGATGCATCCACGGCGACATGTAGGCGAGCTTCACGAAGTTGCGGAAGTCCTCGATCGTGCCATACCGCCGGCCCTTGTCGAGATCTGTGACGAAGGGGGGGCCGTAGACAGGAGCAAAGACAAGATTGTTGCCGCCGATTTCAACGTTGCGCGCAGGGTTGCGGGCATGCTGGGTAAATTGGGAAGGGGCCGTCTTTACCAGCTCCTGAAGCATGCCCTTTGGAAAGCGGACACGTTCGCCGTCGACTTCTGCACCGGCTTCTTTCCAGATACCGATAACTTCGGGGTCCTCACGGAATTCAAGGCCGATTTCAGCGAGAATGCGGTCGGTATTGGCTTCGATCCGTTCCGCACCTTCGTCGCTCAAAATGTCGAAGTTCGGAATGTTGCGCGAAATGTAGGGAATGGCCAGGCTGGCAGGTCCGGCTTGCCGGCGCTCGCGGCGGGCGCTTCTTCCTCGACGGCCAGATGGGGCGGCGTCTGACATCTTATGCTCCCAAGATGATTTTGGTTGCGCGTAGTCTTTATCAGGAGCCCTGACAACCCGGCTCCATAACCGTCGCACAATACCGTAAAAGCGTCATGGCGCTTTGTTGCTTCATTTTCGCCGGAAAGTCCATTGACTTCGCACAGTGAAAAGTGGTTTCGGAATTGGCGACCAAGCGAAGGTCGAGGTCACCTTGCCGTACAGAAAGACCGCCTTTACGCCTAACCGCGCAGGCCAGGGCTTCGTAGAAGATAATTTGCGCACATGGATTTCCCGGTGCGGTCTGCTATTGCAGAAACAGGCCTGAAAACGGGCGAAGACGACACCAACAAGACGAAAGACTGCTGAATGTCCAAGCTGGAAGAGCTCCTTGCCCAGAAAGGGGCGTTGCTTGCCGATGGTGCAACCGGAACGAACCTGTTCGAAATGGGTCTCGTTTCCGGTGACGCTCCGGAATTATGGAACACGGACGAACCGGAAAAGATCACTGCGCTTCACAAGTCGTTTGTCGATGCGGGATCCGACATCATTCTGACCAATACCTTCGGCTGCAATCGTCATCGGCTGAAGTTGCACAAGGCGGAGGATCGCGTCAGGGAACTCAACATTGCCGCCGTCAAGCTGGCGCGCGATGTGGCCGAAGCTTCCGGACGGACGGTTCTGATCGGAGGTTCCGTCGGACCGACCGGCGAACTTTTCCAGCCCCTTGGCGCACTCAGCTATGAAGAGGGTGTTGCAGCCTTCAAGGAACAGATGGAAGGCCTTGTTGAAGGTGGTGCCGACATTTTGTGGGTCGAAACCATGTCAGCCGTCGAAGAAATGAAGGCCGCCGCTGAAGCAGCGCAGAATTTCGACTTGCCATTGGTCATTACTGCCAGTTTCGATACAGCCGGCAAGTCGATGATGGGTCTTTCACCCAAGGGGCTTGGCGACCTTCAGAGCCAGTTTGCCTGCACGCCCGTCGCGATCGGGTCCAATTGCGGTGTCGGTGCGTCGGATCTGCTGGCAGCGATCATGGACATCACCGAAGCCTATCCTGATGCGATAATCGTGGCGAAAGCCAACTGCGGCATCCCTCAGATCAAGGGCGATGAAGTGGTCTACACCGGAACGCCGGAGCTGATGGCAAAATACGCACATATGGCCCTTGATGCAGGTGCGCGTATTGTCGGTGGCTGCTGCGGTACGTCGCCGATCCATCTGGCTGCAATGCGCGCAGCCTTGGATGCCCACAAGGCGGGTGCCCGGCCGACACTGAACGAGGTGATCACCGAAATCGGTCCGCTTGTTTCGCCTCCGAACAAGGAAGCTGATGCCGCCCGCGCAGAAAACGACGGTTCGGGTTCCGGTCGGCGCAGGGGGCGCAGGCGCAGCTAGATCTTGCGCTCAAGCCACAAGTCAGGGTTTTAAAAAGGCGCCAATCGGCGCCTTTTTTTCGTCGAAAGTCCTGCAACAGTGTTGCAGCTGTCACGTAAGCCCTCTAACGCATCCCGATCGTTTTGTGGATGGGCGGCAAGTCGCGATGATGCTTGAGCAGGAACTGCGCGCCGTCCGATCCGCAAGCTAACGGAACCGCTTCGAGCCTGAAGCCAGAAACGGACACATGTTTTGCGCCCTGTTGGACTTGCACTGATTGCTCTCGCTGCCCTGATCCCTCTTTTCTGGTTCGCCCCGATGGCTGCGTCGCGAGATCCGGTGGCGCTTTTCAGCCAGTATCTTGGAACCGCTGCATTGATCGTGATGGGGATCAACCAATTCCTGGCGACGCGCGTGCCGGGGCTGGAACTGGTGTTCGGGCCGCTCGACCGGATCTACGTTTTGCACAAATGGCTGGGTATCATCGCGATGGTGGGCCTGGGACTGCACGACATCATCGATGCGGATATGGACGGTTTGCGTGGCGGACCGCTGGCCGATGCTGCTGAAGACATAGGTGAGGTGAGCCTTTACGGTCTTCTGATCCTGGTGCTGGCATCCGTCATCACCTTCATTCCCTACCACTTGTGGAAATGGAGCCATCGGTTGATCGGCGTCTTCTTTTTCATGGGAGTATTCCACTACTTCTTCATTGAAAAGCCGTTCGCGAACGCAGACCCGCTCGGGCTTTACGTTTCTGCGTTCTGTGTGCTCGGCCTTGTTTCCTATGTCTGGATGTCAGTTCTGCGGCCGTTGGCACCACGTGGCCACGCCTACAAGGTTGCCTCCGTTCGTCACATCAATGGCCTGACGGAAGTGCTCCTGGAGCCCAGGGGGCGAGGGCTGAAACATGTGGCCGGACAGTTCGCGTTCCTTTCGGTAAAGGGAGGAGGCTTGACGGAGGAACATCCGTTTACGCTCAGTGCCGCGCCACGCGATGACAGGTCGCTGCGATTCACGATCAAGGATCTCGGCGACTACACCAGCCGCCTGTACCGCGAACTGAAGGAAGGTATGGAGGCTATGGTTTCCGGTCCTTATGGCAATTTCTCGATGCCGTCTGGACGGGACCCTCAGGTGTGGGTTGCCGCCGGTGTCGGAATAACTCCCTTCCTTGCGTTTGCGCAGAGCCTGAAACACCGGGAGAGTGGGCCGGTAAAGCTCTACTATTGTGTGCGCGAGCGTGGCGACATTCCATATGTGGTTGACCTTCAGCAATTGGCCGAAGAAACCGGCAAGCTTGAGCTGATAATCGTCAATTCGCTTGAAGGCGTCAGGCTGACACCCGAACGGATTGTCGAAGACCTGAAGGGCGACTTACGCAATGCCCATGTCTTCTTTTGCGGGCCTGCGCCCCTTCGCAAGACACTGAAGAGCAGTCTCGTGCTGAAAGGCCTGAGAGCCAGCCGGTTTCACTTCGAGGAGTTTCAGATGCGAACCGGTATTGGCCTGGGCAGACTGGCGGTCTGGCTCTGGGATCGGGGAATTTACGCCATCGAAAAACGCCGCGCCGAAAAGACACAGCCAGCAGAATAGTGCCTCCGATCTGCGAAAGCCCACTTCGTGCGGGAATGGCGCTTATTGCAGCCAGGGGGCTGACGCACTCCAGAAGATGATGTCAACGCCAAGATAATCGGTGGCAAACTTGATAAATTCCGATCGGGCAAAGGTCTTGCCCGTTTCCGGATTGATGTACTCCAAAGTGGGCTCCTGGATCGCCATCGCAATCACCGGCAATTTGTCCTTGAACTGGTGAAAGAAGGGGTAGGAATTCTTCATCTGTGCCTTTCGATGCGGAACGATATCGGGACCGCCCAGACCGATTCCGAGTTCGGCTGCCTTGTCGAAGCTGCGCTCCATGTAGCCTTCACTGTTTTCCCACTCGCATGGCCAGAAGTTGACGTATTGAACGACATGGGATGCCTGGAACGCAATGCGCGCATGGACCATGTTTTCCAATGTCGCGTTGAAATAGGCGTCGCAACTGAAGCCCGTCTCGTCCTTGCGTCTGTCAACGTCGATCGAGCTTTCCGGCAGGTTGAGGCCTTCGATGCGGCCATCGAACTGGTCCGCAAGGGCGGTCAATAGAGCCTGGTAACGGGTGCGAACCGCTTCGTTCCATTGAACGGCTACCCAGCCTTCTGGTGTCGGGGTTTCGGCTTCACTGTCGTCCACCTGTCGGGCAAGGCCGCCTGCATAGAGCGGATCCTTCAGCAAATAGTCCGGCACAAAGCGAGCACCTTCCCAGAAGAAGCGGTCCTGAAGTTGAAGAAAAAACGCCTTGTCGAATTTTTGGGCTACAGCGAGGTCCCGCTCGATTGCGGAAAAGTCATAACGACCTTTTTCCGGTTCCAGCATTCGCCAGTTGTAGAGGATCTGAACGCCGGAAATCGCTGGATTATGCAATAGTTCACGTGTCTCGGAAAACGCGCCTGCACTGGTGTAGAGGTAATGTTTGACGTCGGCCAGGGCGATACCGGGGAACGTCATCATCGAGACAGCCGCAACAAGCGACGGCAAGGGGCGAAGGCTGCGAGCGGAAAATACTTTGCACAAGGTTGCAATCAGTCTGATCAATTGAAGACCCTCATTATCTGAAAAACGAAAGCCTGACAGAGGACTGAAGTGAGGCCCTTGTGTGTCTGGATCCGCTTTTGCCCAAGAAACGAATTGACGTGAACGTAAGTTGAAATCAGATTATGGGTTGAAAAAGAAAGTGGTAGGGGAGGCTACATGACACCGGTTATGACCGAGACCGAAATCATGGAAATGCTGGACAAGGAATTTCCGCAAATCCATGCAGGTGGTCGTGTTTATGCAATCGACAGCGTCTCACCCGGGAAAGCGGTCCTGCGCCTTTCCGCCAACGAGCTGCACCTGCGCCCGGGGGGCACAGTCTCCGGTCCTTCCATGATGGCGCTTGCGGACCTGGCCGCCTATGTCGTGATCCTGGCTCATATTGGCCCGGTTGCGCTTGCCGTGACCACAAATCTCAACATCAACTTTCTGCGGAAACCTGAGGCAGGAGATCTTCTCGCCACGTGCCGCCTGTTGAAACTCGGCAAGCGACTTGCCGTTGTCGATTGCGAAATTGCAGGTGATGGACAGGAAGAACTCGTGGCTCATGCCACAGCGACCTATTCCGTTCCTCCCCGCTGATAGTATCCGGACTTGCGGCCTCGATGTCAGGCTGATTGCCTGCCGCGCCTTACGGCATTACGAGTTTCTCCTTCGGGACTGCAGAAATGGAGGCCCGGTTCATTGGGCCGGCCAACTGTTCGAATCTAGTCAGATCGGGAAGCTTTTGGCCATTTTTCCTGATCTGGTTGGGGCGATAGACATTGGCCGATACGGGGAATGCAAGCATCACCGTTGTCCGGATGATCAGCATCTGACCAGGTTTGGCACCGATTTATGGGTTCTAATTTGCGGTATTATAATACCGTTTTTTTAAGTCATTGAAAAATATAAAGAAATAAGAGAGCTGTCGAAAATATCGTGCTTGACGCTTATTCTGGGTGAGCGTATAAGCGCCTCCGAACGAAATTTCGGTCCGTTCGCTGGCTTGATACAGGCCGCGCGGGCCTTTTCTTTAACCGACCAGTACGGATCAATCTCATGAAGACCTTCTCTGCCAAGCCGGCTGAGGTCGAGAAAAAGTGGATCTTGATCGACGCAGAAGGAATGGTTGTCGGCCGTCTCGCCGCATTCATCGCCAATCACCTGCGTGGCAAGCATCTGCCGACCTTCACGCCTCACATTGACACCGGTGACAACGTCATCGTCATCAATGCCGACAAGGTTGTGTTCACCGGCCGCAAGTACGACAACAAGAAGTACTACTGGCACACCGGCCACCCGGGCGGCATCAAGGAGCGCACAGCACGTGCAATCCTCGAAGGTCGTTTCCCGGAGCGCGTCCTGGAAAAAGCCGTTCAGCGCATGATGCCGGGCGGTCCTCTGTCCAACAAGCAGCTGAAGAACCTCAAGGTCTACGCTGGTCCGACCCACCCGCATGAAGCTCAGTCGCCGGAACTCGTCGACGTCAAGGGCCTCAACGCAAAGAATGATGGCAAGAGGGCTTAACGATGGCTGAGCTGCAATCCCTGGAAGAACTGGGCGGTGCGGTCGAAACCGCTGCCCCCGAAGCTCCGGTCCATGTCCAGAAGCTGGACGCCAATGGCCGTGCATATGCAACCGGCAAGCGTAAAGATGCTATTGCCCGCGTCTGGATCAAGCCGGGCACCGGCAAGATCGTGATCAACAAGAAGGACTACACCGAGTATTTCGCTCGCCCGGTTCTTCAGATGATCCTTCAGCAGCCGATCATGCTGACCGACCGTGCAGGCCAGTACGACGTTATCGCAACGGTTACCGGTGGTGGTCTTTCCGGTCAGGCTGGCGCTGTGCGTCACGGCCTGTCCAAGGCTCTGACCCACTATGAGCCGGAACTGCGTGCGGTTCTGAAGAAGAACGGCTTCCTGACCCGCGACAGCCGCGTTGTTGAACGTAAGAAGTTCGGTAAGCGCAAGGCACGCCGGTCGTTCCAGTTCTCCAAGCGTTAATCGCTGGATCTGGAAGTTACCAGTTCGAAAAACCCGCCGGAGCGATCCGGCGGGTTTTTTGTTGGCATCAATGCCTGCTAGGGCTTTGGCACGTTTGCAGCCACGCATGACGAGGACAATCCGCTGAGTTCGAATGTGAAAGATCAGGCATCTGCAACCCAGGCAAAATTTCTGTCTGGAAGTCTGTTTCGCCATGTGACCGTGATGTCCCTGACCGCGTCTATCGGTCTGATGGCGATCTTTGCTGTCGATTTTGTCGACATGATCTTCATTTCCATGCTGGGCAAGGCGGAACTGGCCGCGGCAGTCGGATATGCCGGTGCGATCCTTTTCTTCACCACCTCGTTCAACATTGGTGTTGCCATTGCCGCCGGTGCGCTGGTGGCCAGGGCGCTGGGGGCAGGGGACAAAGAGGAGGCACGGCAACAGGCTTCAAATGCTCTTACAGCGGGTTTCCTTTTCAGCGCGGTCTTTGCACTGGCCGTCTGGGTTTCGCTGGGGCCGCTTGTCACGTTGATCGGCGCAACCGGTCGAACCCATGATCTCGCGATTCATTACCTGGCAATCATCGTTCCGACGTTGCCTCTCCTGTTGCTCGGCATGGCAGGCGGAGCCGTTCTGAGAGCGCATGGCGATGCCCGGTGGGCGATGATGTCGACCATTGTCGGCGGGCTGGTGAATGCAGTGCTGGATCCGATTTTGATCTTCGGCTTCGACCTGGAACTGACAGGGGCAGCAATAGCCAGCGCAGCGTCCCGCGTCGCTATTGCCGTATTCGCGCTGTTACCGATCTTCCGCTACCACGGCGGCCTGACATTGCCGCGCCCGAAGGCCCTTTTTAGGGACATGTCGCCAATTGCCGCGATTGCTTGTCCAGCAATTCTCACCCAACTCGCAACACCGGTGGGGCAGGCCTGGGTAACCCGGTCAATGGCCGAATTTGGTGAAGAGGCCGTGGCCGGCATGGCGGTTGTCGCGAGAATGTCGCCTCTCGCCTTTGCAACCATCTTTGCGTTGTCTGGAGCCGTGGGACCCATCGTGGGGCAGAACTATGGGGCGGGACGGTTCGACCGGGTGCGTGACACGTTGCGCGAAGCGCTTCTGTTTACGGCACTTGTGGTCGGCCTGGCCGCGCTGGTTCTATTCATGCTCCGTGAACCGATCGCGCATCTGTTCGAAGCCGAAGGCGTTGCCCTGGCCCTGATTTTCCTTTTCTGCGGTCCCTTGGCGCTGGCCTTCTTTTTCAACGGTGCCATCTTTGTCGCGAACGCCTGCTTCAACAATCTGGGTCGGCCGTTCTATTCAACCATGCTCAACTGGGGACGGCACACGGTTGGTACGATTCCCTTCGTCTGGATCGGCGGAGCACTTTACGGAGCGCCTGGTGTCCTGATCGGTCAGGCAGCCGGAGGCGTCTTGTTCGGTGTCGCTGCCATCCTCATCGTGCGTGGTGTCATTCGCTCCGTCGAACAGCATCATGAGAAACCGAGAGAACCGGGGCTCTTTCAGCGTCAGGCGCGTCAGGTCATCCTGTTCTTTTCAAGAAGGTAGCAGGACAATCACATTCGACCCGGTTTGACCGGAGGCAACTTGTGTGTGACGCGCTCACTTCGGCTTCTCCGGCCACTGATACGGATCAGCTGCTGGAACTTCGGGCATTCCATGTGTGACGGTGCAGGACAGTCGGCGACGTGACGGATCATGTCGCGAAGTGCTTCCAGCGTGTGGATTTGCCTGTCGAGTTCATCTGCTCTCATGTGAAGGCCTGGCCGTGAGAGGGCGGGGCGGCCGTCGGAGCCGAACATTGACTTGATCTCTTCCAGCGAAAAGCCGCCCGTCTTGCCAAGCGTGATCAGGGCAAGCTGGTCCAGCACCTCCGGTCCGAACAGGCGCTTCAGCCCCCGGCGACCGACGGACGTGATCAAACCCTTTTCCTCGTAGTGGCGAATGGCCGATGCAGCGATGCCTGTTTGCTTCGATACTTCGGAAATATCCATTAATTTCATCTATTGACCTCAAGTCGACTTGAATTTGTAGACTGTGCTCCTGGCTTTCAAAAGGCAAGGAAAATCCATTATGTCTTCTCAACCTCGATCAACAGGTCGACCGCTCTGGCTGGAAACGGCAGCAATCGCGCTGCTGATGACGGCAACCTTGAAAATCATGGCGAATGCGACCATCAGCCCGGCGCTTCCCGCGCTCGAGGCAAGCTTTCCGGATGAACCCGCGGCGGCCTATCTGACCCGCTTCCTGGTCGCAGCGCCGTCGCTGTCCGTTGTTCTGATCGCACCGTTCGCCGGGCTGGCGGCAGACAGGTTCGGAAGAGGTCCGCTACTGCTGGCTGGTGTTCTTCTGTTTGCCTTTGCCGGTAGCGCTGGAGCCTACCTGCCAGACCTGCAGTCGATCCTGGTGAGTCGTCTTTTGCTGGGTGTTGCGGTCGCCATGACGATGACTGCGCAGGTTGCGCTGGTTGGGGACCTGTTTTCCGGTCAGCGCCGAAGTGCCTTTATGGGATGGCAGACGGCGGCGATCAACTTCAGTGGTTTCCTGTTCATCGGCTTTGCCGGCTGGCTTGCAGGTCTGTCTCCACGTTTGCCGTTCCTGGTCTATTTGTTGCCTGTTCTGCTGGTGCCGCTGTTGCTGCCGATCCTGCAACAGGAAAGAACCACTCGTCGCGAGAGTGCGGCCAACAAAGCCGCAAATGCAGACCTTGCCCCGCAAAAAGGATGGCTTGTTCCCGCACTGGCTGTTGGCCTGTTGACCATGGTCACCGTCATGTTCTTTTTCCTTATGCCCAGCCAGTTGCCGTATTATCTGGATGAAAACGGCATCGATAGCGCTTCTGGAACGGCAATGGGGCTAGGTGCATTGACACTGACCGGAGGCCTGGTTGCGATTGCCTACAAGAGGATCAGCTCCCTTGTCGGCCTGTCTGCGTCTTTTGGCATCGGCTTTGTGTTGATGGGGCTGGGGTTCGCCATTCTTTCGATAGACGCCCTCTGGCCGCTCATCCTCGGCGGTGCCGCTCTGGTCGGAGCGGGCTATTCGCTGGTTCAACCGTCGTTCTTGCTGCTCGCCTTGCAAGTGGCTCCGGAAGAACGCCGTGGTAGTGTTTCGGGCATCGTGACAACGGCGATGTTTCTGGGCCAGGTCGTCTCGCCGCTACTCCTGACCATGCCCATTCAGGACTTCGGTTTTGCCGCCGTCTACCGTGGAACGGCGCTGGCGCTGTTCCTGTTTTCCGCTGCCGGATTCAGCTTGTTGCTGTTTCGCCCGTTCCGGGCAAGGCACGCAGGCTGAGGCGGCCATAAGCCGGGGCATGTAGGCTTGCCCCGGCAAAGTGTCAGGACTTCAAGGCCTGTCCTGCAGCGTAGGTTTCAACGACTGCACGATCGTCGCCAAGGGTTTGCAGCACGAAAAGTTCTTCCGAGAGACTTTCGGCAGTCTCCATCCGCAAGGCCATCGGTTGGGTCGCGCGTGCATCGAGCACGACCAGATCTGCATCCGTGCCCGGCTCCAGGGTGCCGATCCTGTCTTGCAGTGAAAGCGCTTCGGCATTGCCAAGCGTTATCCAGTGGAAACAGGCAAGCGGATGCAGCCGCTGACGCTGGAGCTGCAGAACCTTGTAGCCTTCATCGAGCGTGCGCAGCATGGAATAGTTTGTGCCGCCGCCAACGTCGGTGGCGATGGCCGTGCGGACGCCAGCCTGCTCCAACCCGGCCTTGTTGAAGAGACCGCTGCCAAGGAACAGGTTTGACGTCGGGCAGAAAACGGCAACGGAGCCGGTTTCCCGCATGACGCCAAGTTCCCGGTCGTTCATATGTATGCAGTGACCGAGCAAGGTCTTTCGGCCGAGCAGGCCAAACCCTTCGTAAACGCCAAGATAGTCCGCCGCTTCCGGGTAGAGCTCCAGCGTGTAGGCGATTTCGTTGCGGTTTTCGTTGATGTGGGTCTGCAAATGGCAGTCCGGATATTCCCCCAACAAAGTTCCGGCAGCTTCAAGCTGCCCGGGTGTCGACGTGATTGCAAAGCGCGGGGTGACGACATAATGCGCCCGTCCGCGTCCATTCCATTTTTTCAGCAAAGCCTTGCTGTCGTCATAGGCGCTTTGAGCAGTGTCGCAAAGGTCGGCAGGCGCGTTCCGGTCCATCATCGTCTTGCCACCCAGCATCAACATGCCGCGCCGTTCCGCCTCCTCGAAATAGGCGTCGACCGAGGCGGGATGGCTGGAACAATAGGCGGAGGCCGTGGTGGTGCCATGGGCAACAAGCGCGTCATAAAAGGCCTTGGCGATCCGTTCCCCATGAGCCTTGTCCGCAAACTTCATTTCTGTCGGGAACGTGTAGTCGTTCAGCCAGTCCAGCAATTGGTCCGCCCAGGACGCAATCACCTGTGCTTGGGGGAAATGTATATGGGTGTCGATGAAGCCGGGCAGGATCAGATGTGGCCGATGATCGATGATGGCCGTTCCTTCATCGGCGGAGGCCGCAACGTCCGCAAACTCGCCGCAAGCAGCAATCTTGCCGCCACGAAGCAGAAGGGCACCGTCCTCGATATAGCTGTAGGCGTCCGTGTCATCCGGCCCATTGGGGGCGGCGGAGAAAGAAAGCAGCCTGCCGCGCAGGATCTTCGGGGTCATGTCTGCCACGGCAGGAATTCCTCATGGAGATGGACCGGCAATTGCCAGTTTGTTCCTCGTTTTAGTCCTGGGGGCGCAAGGCGACAACGGTCCCGTGTTGGTATCCCGTGGATCGCCGCGAAATCCTGAGAAAGACGGGAAACAATCCTGAGGACAAAATATGAGTGTGAGGCAAGCCGACCTTATTGCCCGGATCCTGTCAGGGAAAATAGCGCTCCACCCAGGGCTGCCAGTGTGGCGAGAATGGCAAGGCAGGCATAAAACGTGAAAATGGTGGCCACACCTTCCGGAGGTGCGGTGTTTTCGTTTCTGGCGTTCCAGGCCGTTGGTGCCGGATCCTGCGCCGAATTTCTGTCATAGCCAGCCATCCTGACTTCAGGCTAACCGGCAAGAGATAATCTCGCGTAAACAATCGGGGACTTCAAATGAGCGGCAATGATCGGGTCGGGGGGCTCAGAAACTCAGGAGCCTTCAGTTACCTCGATCGTCACGTGGCCGATGCCATGCCTTGTCTTCAACCGCTCGCGGATCTGCTGCAAAACGGCATCCGGACTGTCTTCCGGTTTCAAGATGGCATGCATGGTGGCATTCACCTTGCCTTCGGCCAGCGACCAGAGATGGATGTGATAAACGTCGGCGAGGCCAGGGACTTCATTCAGCAGATCGGTTTTCAGGGTGTCCCTGTCGATGTCTGCCGGTGCACCTTCCAGCAGGATATGCGCGGACTGGCGCATCACGGCGACCGCAGAACGAACAATCAGCACAGCGACGAAAACCGACAGGATCGGGTCAATCGGATACCAACCCGTGAAATAGATCACGATAGCGGCCGCGATGGCCGCAACGGAGCCGAGAAGATCGCCAAGCACGTGCAGGATCGCAGAGCGCATGTTGAGCGATCCGTCTCCGCCACGCTGCAGAATGAAAAAGGCGCCGATATTCACCAGAAGGCCGATAACGGCAATGATGAACATCGGGCCTGCAAGCACGGTCTCCGGCTCCATGAAGCGCCCGGCAGCTTCCACGCAGATCCAGCCTGTCACGACCAGCAGGAATATGGAATTGGCGAAGGCAATCAGCACCGGCAACCGGTCGCGGCCATATGTCAGCCGGGCATCTGCAGGTTTCTTGGATTGCTGAAAGGCCCACCAGGCCAACCCAAGTGATGCGGCATCCGTAACCATGTGGACGGCGTCCGCCATCAGAGCCAGAGAACCTGAAAGCCAGCCACCGATCAGCTCCGCAAACATGAAGGCAGCGATCAAAAGACCTGCCCATGCAACAGCGCGCGCGTTCTTGTCCGTCACTTCAGGGGTGTGATCATGGTCATGCCCTTGACCATGATCATGGTCGTGAGAATGGCCGTGCGCACTGCCGTCGGCATGGTCGTGATGGCCGCTGTCGCTCATGGCTGTGATCCTTCCTTTGCACGGAGAGGTGGGCGACCCGATCTTTCGACATATCCCGACGGTTGACAAGAAGCGGAACCGGAACAGCACCAAAGACACGGGGGACAAGTGCTGGCTCAACACTCCGTAGCAGACCTTGGGGCTCGGGATTGGCGGGACGATCCATCACTGGTAAAACCTGAATTACCGTCCTCGGGTGTCCGGTAAATGACACACCCGGCAGTCCGTGCCGCTTGATCCGGAGCGGCGCAAAAATCCTGCCACACCAGACTTCAAGGAAATTGTCATGTCAGCAGAATTGCCGCGGGAAACCGACAACGCATTTCTGGGTAAATCGGTCAAGGGCGGTTCGCATGAACCGACCTATGCAGGCGCGCTGTCCTTCATGCGTCGCCGCTATAGTCGCGATCTGACCGGGATTGACCTGGCGGTTTGGGGCATCCCGTTTGATGCGTCTGTTTCCAATCGTCCGGGGGCTCGGTTCGGTCCTCAGGGGGTGCGCCGCGCATCCGCCATTTTCGACGGCGACCCGCAATATCCGTTCGAAATGGACCCTTTCGAGGTTCTTGCCTGCGTGGACTACGGCGACTGTGTTTTCGACTATGGCCGCAACGCCGATATTCCCGGACACATCCAGTCTCAGGCTTCGGATATTCTGGCTTCCGGAGCGCATCTGTTTTCCATCGGTGGCGATCATTTCGTCACCTATCCGCTTCTCAAGGCGCATGTGGCCAAACATGGTCCGCTCGCTCTGGTGCAATTCGATGCCCATCAGGACACCTGGAACGATGAAGGCGACCGGATCGACCACGGCACTTTCACCGGACGCGCCGTGCGAGAAGGCCTTGTCGACCCGGACCGTTCGATCCAGATCGGCATCCGTACCCATGCCCCAGAAACTTGCGGGCTGGAAATCATTCATGGCTATGAGATGGACGAATTGGGTATCGGCGGTGTGATCGACAGGATCAAGGCCCGGGTGGGCAACGGCCCGGCCTATATGACATTCGACATCGATTGCCTTGATCCGGCGTTTGCTCCCGGTACCGGTACGCCTGTTTCCGGCGGCCTGTCCTCTCGCGAGGCATTGTCGATCCTGCGTGGGCTGGGGTCATTGAACTTCGTCGGTGGTGATGTTGTCGAAGTCGCACCGGCTTATGACCATGCCGATATCACCTCGATTGCCGGCGCTAGCGTCGCGCTGACCTACATTGGCCTGCTTGCTGAAAAGCGCAAACAGGAAGGCTGAGGCCAGAATAGGGGGCAACATGGAAACGATCCTCAGCTTCCGATTTGTCAAAACGCCGGGCAGCATGCCGCTGCCGCCCGGTGTCGCCAGGCAGTTCAGGGTGTTTGGCGCCGGGCAAAGTCTGGAGGAAGCACCTGCCATGGTGTTCGAACTGGACAAGCCACACATGAGAGGCGTCACAAGCATCCGCATCGGCTCACAGACTGCCTGGGCACTCGAGTGCAGATCCAGGTCCGGTACTGGCAGCTGGGAACTGAGGACCGGTGCCGACGTCAGCATCGGACAAATCGGGGGACTGGGATCTTTGAAGCAGGGCTGGCAACTGGAAGTCCCAGGAGGCAATGTTCAGTTCAGCCTTACCAATCCTGACAGTGTCGCCAAACAAGCCGTCCGCACGATGCTTGGTGGCGACACGGAAGCTCTGTTGCTGTTGGCAGACGGTAATCCAGCGGGGACGCTGGTCCGCAAACATCGGGATCAGGCAGAGGGCAAGAAAGCCGGTTTGCTGTCAGGTTTGAAGAGATTCGTGACAGGCAGGGATTGGGTGCTCGACATTCACGAGCCGGATTTGCGCAGCAAGATCGCGGTTCAGGAGCAGCAAGTTGCGCTTGCCGCACTTGGTCTGGTCGCCATCGTGAGTCTGGAGTTGAGCACAGCTGACTGAACAGCGACCCGCTTCAGGACGACACTCAAAGGAAATCAGCCGTGTTTGCTGCGCGCTGCCTTCCCGGGAAGGTTGTCGTTGTGCGGAACAGCAGTCCAGAACCGGTAGAGCGGGGTTTTGTCCTTCATGGTCTGGTAAAGCTGGATCAACTTGCCGAAGCTGACGAATTGGGCCGCATACGCAACGGCCAGACCTGTCAGTGACAGGATTGGCGACGACAGGAAGCCGCCGAGCAACGCAATCAGCCCACCCATCCAGAATACGAGATAAAGCGTTGTTATCCGGGCACTGTCGGTGGCGGGAACGGGGAGGAACAATCTGTTGAGCCAGATCTTTTCTCCAAAGCTCACGCGTTTGGCCCAACTGGTGGCCTTGCCGGTCTCACCGACAAGCCTGGGTACAGCGATCACGCCTGCCAGAACCGCAAAAGCGAGCAGAAGTGCGCCCCAGACACCAAGCCAGGCTTGCGTCCACAAGGCACCGGTCAACATGCCAGGTGCGAGTATCTTCATGAAAGTTGCCAGGGCAGGCGCTGGCTTGCCGGTCGCTGCTTTGGGCAGAAGAACGGGAGCTCTCAGGCCGTTTGCATCTTTCAATGCCGGACGGGCAAGGGGGCTCGGGTGACGTTGCGTGGTTTGCATATGCTGAAGCCGGCCTTTCGGATATCCGGCAATCTTACCCGGCGAAATGGGGACTTGGCAAACAACATTCTGTCGCAAGCAACAGTAAAGATCGTGAAAAATACCTAGGCCAAGGCCAGGTATCACTAAGTATTTGAATCGATCTCTCCTAGAGATTTTGGTGTAGTTTCAATGCGCTTGCCCGGATGGGCTAGTTCGTTTGATGAATAACAAATCGCTAATGAGTAAAAAGGCCTACATTCTGTTCAGTTCATTGTTTTTTAGTTTGAAATCGGCAAAGATGGCCAAATACTTGAGAGTGATAAATCCAATCAATTGGACTGGAGCATGGTCTTACAAACAAGCCAGGATGAAGGGGACGCGGAGAATAGCGAAATAGTCTCGTCCCTGGCCTCCGAGCTGGATCGGCTTAACCACATCACGAAGCTGTCAAGAAGTGACGAACTTCGCCTCAGCGGCGACTGGCTTCATACACTGCTTAACGAGGTTTCCGATTATCTCTATGTGAAGGACCGCAGCTCGCGCTTTGTCATGGCGAACTTGCAGGTCGCGCTTGATGTCGGTCTCGATGACGCTTCGCAATTGATCGGCAAGACCGATCTGGAGCTGCATCCGGAGGAGACCGGGTCCAAGTTCCATGCCATCGAACAGGAGATAATGGCCTCGAATATTCCGCGTATCGATTTCGAGGAGCCGTCAATTCTGGCGAACGGCAAGCGGAAATGGTTCTCTTCGTCCAAGTACCCGGTCACAAACAGCAAGGGTGAAGTCGTCGGCATTGTTGGCCTCTCGCGGGACATCACCGAGCGCAAACGGGCGTTACTGCTGCAGCAGGGGCAGAACAAGGTCCTTCAGGAAATTGCCGCGGGCAGACCCGTGAACGAGGTGTTGACGACACTCGTGTTGACCATTGAGGACCAGCTCGATGGAGTTATGGGGTCGATCATGCTTGTGGATGACACAGGCGAGCATCTTCTGGCGACTGTCGGTCCCAACCTGCCGCAAGAATACCTGGACATCACCGACGGTATACCTGTGAGCCCGAAAATGGGTTCATGCGGAACCGCTGTGTTCCGCCGCGAGAGTGTCATCGTCGAAGATATCCAGAAGGACCGACTGTGGGAGGATGTACGCGACCTTGTTGCTCCTTTCGAATTGCGGTCATGCTGGTCGGTGCCGTTTTTCGGCAAGGACAGCAAGGTTCTGGGCACGTTTGGGCTCTACACAAAATCAACGCGCAGCCCGACGGATCACGAGCTGAAGCTTGCACTGGAAGCTGCCCGGCTTGCGTCCGTAGCGGTCGAGCGTGACCGTGCCGAACGCAAGATCCGCTATCTGGCCAATCATGACGTCCTGACAGGCCTGCCCAACCGGCAGGAGTTCAAGACCAAGCTGGAAGAAAAGGTGTCCGAAAGTGACAGGACCGGCGTGCCTGTTGCCGTCGTTTTTGTCGATCTCGACAATTTCAAGTTCGTCAACGACAGCTTCGGACATGCGATTGGCGACCAGGTGCTGATGATCGTCGCGGAACGGATCATGTCCGTCCACGACGGTGCACATCAGGCCATCCGCTTCGGGGGGGACGAATTTGTCCTGATTGTCGACCGAGACACGGCAGAGAAAGCCGCCCTCAACGAATTCATGGCAAGGCTCCGGGACGAGATCACCAAAACGATCCAGATCGATGACCTGTCGTTCCATGTTACCTGCAGCATTGGTGCTGCCTGTTACCCGCAGGATGCCGACAGTGCGGCACAGCTTTTACGGAATGCCGACAAGGCGATGTTCGAAGCAAAGTCCGCAGGTCGTGACAGTTTCAAGATCTATGAACAGACCCGTCCGGAACGTTCGGTCAACAAGCTGACACTTCTGGAGGAAATGCGAACCGGCATCGAGAACGGCGAGTTTTTCCTGGAATACCAGCCGCAATACAATCTGGTCAGCGGCCGTATCGTAGGTGCGGAAGCGCTGGTGCGCTGGCAACATCCGGCACTTGGTCGCATGATGCCGGGCGAGTTCATCACGCTGGCGGAAGAAAGCGGCCTTATCGTGCCTCTGGGCAGATGGGTGACACGCGAAGCCTGCCGGCAGAACAAGGAATGGCAGGAAAGCGGACTGATGCCGATTACGGTTGGCGTCAATGTTTCCGCCCGCCAGTTCCGGGACGACGGTTTGATTTCGGATGTTCGCGATGCACTCGAGGAAACCGGACTTGCCGCGACCTACCTTGAGCTGGAGCTGACCGAAAGCCTGTTGATCAAGAATGCGGATCAGGCCGTTGGACTGATGGACGATTTCCGCCGGCTGGGCGTGAAGCTCGCCATAGATGATTTCGGCACCGGATATTCAAGTCTTGCCGCGCTGAAAAGCTTTCCGCTGACAAGGCTCAAGATCGACCGCAGCTTCATCAGTGATCTGGATTTCGACGAAAGCGACCGGTGTATCGCAAAGGCCATCATTTCCCTCGGGCGGGAACTTGGGCTTTGTGTCGTGGCTGAGGGCGTGGAAACCGCGAAGCAGCAAGCATTTCTTGCCAGCTGCCGTTGTGAAGTCGTCCAGGGCTATCATTTCGGTCGACCGATGGCCGCCCGCAAGTTCGGCAAGCTGTTGGCCATGACATTGACGCCTCTGGACGCACATTTCGGTTGAGATATACGCTTCGGAAACAGCCGTAGTCAGCGCCGGGAGAATGGAGCTCGCGGGGATGTGTCCTGGCGCAGCACGTTACACCTTGGTCATCACATAAGAGCCGGGTGCATCCTCAAGGATCTTGACCCGGTTTGCACCCGGCTTGCGGGCCTTGACCTTGGCGTCGTCATGCGAGCGGATCCACTGATCCCAGTACGGCCACCAGGAACCAGGGTGTTCCTCGGCATTCTTGAGCCAGTTTTCCAGGGTTCCCTTGGCTTCCGCGCCTGTCCAGAACTGGTATTTCTTCTTCGCAGGCGGGTTGACCACACCCGCAATATGCCCGGAACCGGCCAGCACATAATCTACCGGGCCACCAAAACAGCCTGACCCCAGAAAGACCGATTTCGGCGGTGCGATGTGGTCTTCACGCGTTGCCAGGTTGAAGATCGGAATGGTTACCTTGGAGAGATCCAGATGCTCGCCCGCGATTTCCATTTCGCCCTTGGACAGCTTGTTGTCCAGATAACAGTTGCGCAGATAGAACGAATGGTTCGCGGCGGGCATGCGTGTGGAATCCGAGTTCCAGTAGAGCAGGTCAAACGGGAAGGGGTCCTGGCCCTTCAGGTAGTTGTTGACCACATAGGACCAGATCAGATCGTTGGAGCGCAGCATGTTGAAGGCGGACGACATCTTGGAGCCGTCCAGATAGCCGTGCTCGGCCATCCTCTTTTCGAGGACCGAGATCTGTTCTTCATCGACGAACACCTTCAGGTCACCTGCGAAAGTGAAGTCGACCTGTGTGGTGAAGAAGGTCGCGGTCTTGATGCGGTCGTCGCCGATCTTTGCCATATAGGCAAGTGTGACCGCCAGCAATGTGCCGCCGACGCAGTAGCCGATGGAGTTGACCTCTTCCTGGCGCGTTGCCCGCTTGATGACGTCGAGCGTATTGAGGATGCCTTCCTTCATATAATGCTCGAAGCTCTTTTGAGCCTGGCGTTCGTCCGGATTGACCCAGGAAATGACAAACACCGTGTGGCCCTGGTCGACCGCCCACTTGATGAAGGATTTTTCCGGATTGAGGTCGAGAATGTAGAACTTGTTGATCCACGGCGGAACGATCAGGAGCGGACGCTTCAGGACCTCGTCGGTAGATGGCGAATACTGGATTACCTGGCAGACGTCGTTCTGCGAGATCACCTTGCCTGGGGTGGTGCCGAGGTTCTCTCCGAGCTTGAATTTTGTCGGATCGGTCTGACGGATCTTCAGCTCGCCCTTGCCGGTTTTCAGATCCTCGACGAGGTGCCGCATGCCCTTGACCAGGTTTTCGCCGTTGCTTTCCAGTGTCAGACGTAACAGTTCGGGGTTTGTAAGCACGAAATTGGACGGAGAGACGGCGTTGGCGATCTGGGTAACGTAGAATTCGGCCTTGTGGCGTGTGTGCTCATCCAGCCCCTGGGCGTCGTGGACCATGTCCTCCGCCCATTTGCTGGTGATCAGGTAGAGCTGCTTGATGAAATCGAAGAACTGGTTTTTTTCCCAGTCAGGATCGGCAAAGCGCTTGTCACGTGCCGGAGTTTCGATCGCCGGTGTAGACGGTTCGCCCATCATCCGTTTCAGCGAGGAATTCCAGAGATCGATATAGCCGCTCCACAAGCGTGACTGCGCCTCGACGGCGCGCTGCGGATCGGACGCCCAGTATTCGCCAACCTGAGCGAGGGTCTTTACGACACCAGTCAGCTCGTCGGTCGAATCGTGGGTGATCTTGCCCTGTTCCCGGGGCTCGATATAGGCCGCCAGTGCCTTGCCTGCCTGCTCGAGCGTCTTTGCAAGATTCTGTGCAAAGGCTTCCGGGTTGTTGATGATATACTGCAACATGGGATGGTCGCGGTCATCAGCCATAGGCAGGGATTTCCTCCGGTTGTCTTGCCCCATTCAGCCCACGAAAGGCCTGTGAGCCCTTGTTGTTCAATCGCGTTATCTTGTTATTTTTTCGCCGATATTTTGAACTATCGGCTATTTATGACACAAGGTAACGTCTCCGTCGATTGGATTTCAATCCACGTTCAAGCCCTCTGGCTAGTGGAAATTTGTGACGATCGGATGGATGAGGAAACAAAGTGGTGGAGGATCGGTTGAGCTGCATGCGGAACGTGCTGGCACTGGGTGGGTGCCTGCTTCTCGCCTTTGGGTTGTCGGCATGCGCCGTCGGGCCAGGGACACCCTTGCTTGATGCGCTGAAAACCGAACCCGGGCAGGGGAGAGGCAACGTCCCGGCACCGAAAGGCTATGGTGCCATCGTCAATCCCGGCGAGTCTTCCGGCCTCATCAATCCGAAGGAGAGGCAAGAGACGCAGGCCTATCTGGAAACACTTGCGTCTGAGTGACGCAGGGGACGATGCCCAATACATATGCGGATGATGTGAGGTGGCTAAAGAAGATAAAATATTGATAAATATACGGATTAAATCTTTCCTTTACGACTGGCGGTCTAGTCTGCAAGCCTTGATCGCAAGGCCTTTGTTTTCATGACGCTCGATACACCGACACTGTTTACCTGCATTATGATTGCCGAGTTTGCCGGTAGCGTCATTCTGTTCCTTTTTTACATGTTCTGGCCCGGGCGGAGCGTTGCCTGTTCGAGGAGCCTGGCCCTGTGGTCTGCAGGAATGTTTCTGGCGGCTTGCGGGACGGTTCTGCTTGCATTTCGCGGAACAATTCCGGACCTTTTCAGTATCGTTGCCGCTAATTTCCTGGTCATTCTCGGGACCGGTCTGAGGCGAAGCGGTTTCGCCGTGTTCCTGGGCCGCAGCGGTCATGTCTGGGTGTTCGCAACGATAGCATTCGCCTGGCTCGTTCTATGCCAGTTTCCCGAATTTCAGGACAACTTCCTCACCCGGGTGAATTATGTTCAGTCGGTGCTGATCCTGAGTGGTCTCTGGGTCGTGTGGATGGCGTTCTTCGAAAATCGGGAGAAACTCTATTCAGCACGTATGCTTGGCATGACAACGCTGGTCGAAACCGCGGGGTTCATGTGGTTTACCTTTCACCAGAACATACTGCTGTTCCCGTCCTTCCAGTCGACGTTCACTGAAGGGTTTATGAGCACCTACCTGATCACCGTCCTGTTTTCGATCATCATGACGATTGTCCTGCCGGCTTCCATGGTCATCGAGCGATCCTTGCACGGTTTCAGGGAGCAGGCTCTTCAGGACGACCTGACAGCTCTGCCGAACCGAAGGGCGTTTCTCAATGATGCCGAGGACTGGATCGCTTCGAACTCCTCCCCAAAGGGAATTTACAGCCTCATCCTGTTTGACATGGACCAGTTCAAATCGGTGAACGAGCGTTTCGGTCAGGCGATGGGAGATGCGCTCCTGCAGCTTTTCGCGCGCATCTTGAAGGATACACTGGTCGAAAACGCCATTTCAGGGCGTGTGGGCGGTGCGGGATTCGCGGTGTTCCTGCCGGAGGGCAACAAGGAACTCGCCCATTTGACTGCCCAGAGAATCTGCAGGCGTTTCGGGCTGGAATGTCAGGAAGCGTCTGGCGGCCGGCTGATGGTGACCGCGAGCGTCGGTCTGGTCAGTGCCAGCGTTTCGACACCGCTCGAGCGTGCGATGGAAGCTGCCGAAGGTGGCCTGCACAGGGCAAAGAAACAGGGCCGCGCACAAATCGTCACGATGGATCTTGCGCCCAATGGCCGGCTTATCAAGGACGCAAAAAGAACCGGTTTTTCCGTGCTTCGGAAAAAGGCGGCCTGATCTCCTACTCTCTTTGATTGTCGCGACACGCCCGGCACAGTGGAGTGAGGGATCTGGCTCCGGAAGGCGGTCCGCTTACTGCTCCCTTGCAATTCACTCCTCGCCAGATTTTTGCTCCTGCACACCACGATTTGTAGGACATTTAAGCCGTTAGTGGAGCTCGGGCAGCCGAGGACTACTGCCAAAGCAATCATGTTCTAAAAAACGCTACAAATTTAGTCGGCTAGCGACGCAAAGACGGGTGCGTATTTTTATCCGGACTGCTAAAAGAGCCCCGCTGCGCCGTCGCCGCGCCCGGCAAGGGAGCGCAGCTGATACTGTCAACTCGCAAGGATTCGCGTCATGGAGGAATTCCATAAGATCAAGCGGCTGCCGCCGTATGTGTTCGAACAGGTGAACCGTTTGAAGGCGAAGGCGCGCGCGGCGGGGGCGGACATTATCGATCTTGGCATGGGCAACCCTGACCTGCCGACACCGAAGCACATTGTCGACAAGCTGACCGAAGTCGTGCAGGACCCACGCACGCACCGCTATTCCGCATCCAAGGGCATCGGAGGCCTGCGCAAGGCACAAGCGGCTTATTACGGTCGCCGGTTTGGCGTCAAACTGGATCCCGACACCCAGGTGATCGCGACACTTGGCTCCAAGGAAGGCTTCGCCAACATGGCGCAGGCCATCTCCGCACCCGGGGACGTGATTCTGAGCCCCAATCCCAGCTATCCGATCCACACCTTCGGCTTCTTGATGGCCGGTGCCTCAATCCGCAATATTCCGGCGGAACCGGGTCCGGCGTTCTTCGATGCGCTTGAGCGCGCGGTGATCCATTCCGTGCCGAAGCCGATTGCAATCATTCTTTGCTACCCGGCGAACCCTACGTCCTATTGCGCGGATCTCGACTTCTACAAGGACGTGGTCGCATTCGCTCGCAAGCACAACATCTTCATCCTGTCTGACCTGGCTTACTCCGAAATCTATTTCGGCGCGACACCGCCGCCGTCGGTCCTGCAGGTGCCGGGTGCCATGGATGTCACCGTCGAATTCACGTCACTTTCGAAGACCTTCTCCATGCCGGGTTGGCGCATGGGCTTTGCTGTCGGCAACGAACGGCTGATTGCCGCGTTGTCGCGAGTGAAATCCTATCTCGATTACGGGGCCTTCACACCGATTCAGGTTGCAGCAACCGCGGCCCTGAACGGATCTGATGACTGCATCCGTGAAACCCGCGAAATCTACAAGAAGCGCCGCGATGTGGTGGTCGACAGTTTCGGCAGGGCCGGCTGGGATATTCCGGCACCGGAAGCCAGCATGTTCTGCTGGGCACCGATCCCCGAGAAGTTCCGGGCGCTCGGCAGTCTGGAATACTCCAAGCTGCTACTGGAAAAGGCGGAAGTGGCCGTCGCACCAGGTATCGGTTTCGGTGAACACGGAGACGAGTACGTCCGCATCGGACTGGTGGAAAACGAACAAAGACTGCGTCAGGCAGCCAGAAATATCCGCCGCTTCCTTGAAACTGCGGATCAAAAGCTGCACAACGTCATCCCGCTCGGGACCAAAGGTTGATAAGAACTGGACTCATTTCCGTATGGCAGACGCATTGAAGGTAGGCATCGCTGGCCTTGGCACCGTGGGGGCGGCCGTGGTGCAGCTCCTTTCAAAACACGGCGGACAGATTGCAACGAAAACCGGGCGAGCAGTGACCGTGACAGCGGTCAGTGCACGTGACCGGACCCGTGATCGGGGCATCGATGTCTCGGCATTCGAATGGTTCACCGATCCGGTGGAAATGGCCCGGACGGCAGATGTCGATATTTTTGTCGAACTGATCGGCGGCGACAACGGTCCCGCTGAGGAAAGCGTGCGTGCTGCTCTGGCGCGTGGCATTCACGTCGTGACAGCAAACAAGGCGCTGCTTGCGCGCCATGGTGTTGAGCTGGCAGTGCTGGCGGAGGCCAATGACGCCTGCCTCAACTACGAGGCAGCCGTTGCCGGAGGTATTCCGATCGTCAAGACGCTGCGCGAATCCATGGCCAGCAACGACATCAGCCGCATCTACGGTATCCTGAACGGCACCTGCAATTACATCCTGACCCGGATGGAGGCAGAAGGCATAAGCTTTCAGGATTGTCTGTCTGATGCACAGCGCCTCGGCTATGCGGAGGCGGATCCGACCTTCGACATCGAAGGCAATGACACCGCCCACAAGCTTGCCATTCTCACCAGTCTTGCCTTCGGCACGGAAATCTCGAGCGACGACATCTACGTCGAGGGCATCACTTCGATCACGACCGCCGATATTCAGGCTGCGGACGAACTCGGTTTCCGCATCAAGCTGCTGGGCGTCGCCCAACGCACTGATACGGGCATCGAGCAACGTGTTCATCCGACCATGGTGCCGAAGTCGTCGGCGATCGCGCGGATCGACGGCGTGCTGAATGCTGTGGCTGTCGACGGTGACTTCGTTGGTGAAATCGTGCTCGTAGGCCCGGGTGCCGGCGGCAATGCTACCGCGTCTTCCGTCGTGGCCGATCTCGCTGATATTGCCAGGGGCGACGAAACGCCTGTTCTTGGCATGCCCGCTGCAGAGCTTAACAGCTATCAACGTGCCCGCATGCGGCTTCATGAAGGCGGATATTACATCCGCCTGTCCGTATTCGATCGGCCGGGTGCTTTCGCCGAAATCGCCAGATGCATGGGCGATGCCGGCATTTCACTGGAATCGATTGTCCAGAAACGTCATGCAAATAAGGACGTTCCTGTGAAATTTGATGCGGACCTGCCTCAACCTGTCATCCTCATCACGTATGAAACGACTGAAGTGGCAATCAAAGAGGCGTTGGACGTGATCATGTCCAAGGGGGTAGTTTCCGAGCAGCCTCAGATGATCCGCATTGAAAAACTGAACTGACGAGTGAGTGCCCGCCGAGGCGTCCTGCGGAGGGAGAGACTGGAGATGTTGATGTCCAATACTGATAAACAACCGTCGAGCGGCCTGGACCGTATTCTGACGCTCGAGCTGGCCCGCGTCAGTGAAAGAGCGGCTGTGTCGGCAGCGCGGTTGCGCGGTCACGGCGACGAAATGGCCGCAGACCAGGCGGCAGTGGACGCAATGCGGCGCGAACTGAACCGCCTGCCTATCGACGGTACCGTGGTTATCGGTGAGGGCGAGCGCGACGAAGCTCCGATGCTCTACATCGGTGAAAACGTCGGCACGAAGCAGGGGCCGAAAGTCGACATCGCTCTCGACCCGCTGGAAGGCACGACTATCTGCGCCAAGAACCTGCCGAACTCCCTGGCGGTTATCGCACTGGCGCCGGCGGGCGACCTTCTGAACGCTCCGGACAGCTATATGGACAAGATTGCCATCGGGCCGGGTTACAAGGCCGGATTGATCGATCTGGACGCGCCGATTGCCGAAAATATTGCTGCAGTTGCCAAGGAAAAAGGCGTCAAGGTCAGTGAAGTCACGGCCTGCGTGCTCGACCGTCCGCGCCACGCCCGCCTGATTGAAGAAATCCGGGCGACCGGTGCTGCAATCCGCCTGATCGGAGATGGTGACGTCGCCGGCGTCATTCACACGACCGATCCGGACGAAACCGGTATCGATATCTACGCAGGTATTGGCGGTGCCCCGGAAGGTGTGCTTGCAGCTGCCGCTCTTCGTTGTATCGGTGGCCAGATGCAGTCTCGTCTCGTGATCACGCGCGACGAGCAGGTCGAGCGTGCGCATCGCATGGGCATCGAGGACATCAAGAAGAAGTACACGCTTGAAGAAATGGCCGGGCCGGACGTGCTTTTTGCCGCAACGGGCGTAACCGACGGCAACTTCCTGCAGGGCGTCCGCTTCGGCCGTCATCACATCACCACGCATACCGTTGTCATGCGGTCCTCCACTGGGACGGTGCGCTACATCAAGGCCCAGCACACGGATCTTGAGAAGTTTCATCTGGACTAAGCGCGGCTGAATGCTGGGACAATCCGGGGAAAACGACAGGCGGCTCGTACTTGGGGTCGCCCGTTCCGCAAACGACAACGCCTGGCGCGAGCGCCTGAGTGGCGCTGACCTGCGAACCGCGATGGCGATTTCGCAGGTTCACGGTCTGCCGGACGTGCTGGCGCGTGTCATGGCTGCGCGCGGTGTTCAGGCAGACGAGGCAACCGGCTTCCTGGAACCGTCACTCAAGCTGCTGATGCCCGATCCTTCCGGTCTGGTCGATATGGACGCCGCCGTGGCAAGGGTCGCGGATGCGGTCCAGGCCGGTCGAAAGATTGCGATCTTCGGCGACTATGATGTCGACGGGGCGACATCCTCGGCGATTTTCGCCAAATACCTGCAGTGGCTCGGCCTTGACCCTGTGATCCATATTCCGGATCGGATCATCGAAGGATACGGGCCGAACGGTCCAGCCATCGAACATCTTCGCCATGGCGGGGCTGATCTGCTGGTGACGCTCGACTGCGGCAGCACGTCGTTTGAAGCTTTTGAAACTGCCCGGCAACTCGATCTCGACGTCGTGGTCATCGATCACCACCAGGTTGGCGAAACGCTTCCGGCGGTTGAGGCGCTCGTCAACCCGAACCGGCAGGATGATCTGTCGGGGCAGGGGCATCTGGCGGCTGTCGGCGTCACGTTCCTGTTTCTTGTCGGCCTGAACCGCGAGTTGCGACGCCGCGGGGTTTTCCAGGGCAGGCAGGAGCCGGATCTCATGGCGCTGCTCGATCTGGTGGCGCTCGGTACGGTGTGTGACGTTGTGCCCTTGCAGGGCCTGAACAGGGCCTATGTGACACGTGGCCTTGCGGTGATGCACCAACGCCGCAATTACGGGCTGACTGCGCTTGCGGACACAGCGCGCGTGAGCGGAAAGCCGGCGCCTTATCATCTTGGTTTCTTGATAGGCCCGCGGATCAACGCGGGCGGCCGGATTGGCGACGCTGCATTGGGCGCGCGCCTTCTGACGACGGAAGACCCGCACGAAGCGCGGGCGATCGCCGAACGGCTGGACCAGCTCAATACCGAACGTCAGGCCATGGAAGCAGTGATGCTGGAACAGGCCGGCGCAGAAGCCGCAATGGCGATCCAGGCACGTGATCCGGCGGTTCTCCTGACCGGTTCCGATGATTGGCACCCCGGGATTGTTGGACTGATTGCCTCTCGGCTCAAGGAAGCTCACCGCAGGCCTTCCTTTGCGGTCGCCTTTGATGAAACCGGCAAGGGGACTGGTTCAGGGCGCTCCATACCCGGTGTTGACCTTGGCAAGGCCGTTCGCAGAGCGGTTGACGAAGGTTTGCTCGAAAAGGGTGGTGGGCACGCCATGGCGGCAGGGCTTACGGTTCTGCGGGAGAAGACCGCCGACCTGGAGGCGTTTTTCAACGATGTGCTGAAGGACGACGTCGAGGCGGCAAGTGCGAACCGGGAACTGAAGATTGATGCCGCGCTGACGGCAACGGGCGCAAATCTCGATCTTCTGGAGTTGCTGGAAAAGGCGGGGCCCTATGGTGCAGGTCATGCTGAACCGGTGTTTGCCTTTCCCGCCCACCGGATTTCCTTCGCCGATGTGGTCGGTAAGGGACATGTCCGGGCCTCGATTACTTCTGGTGACGGCACTGCGTTAAAGGCAATCTGCTTCAAGGCGGACGACAAACCGCACGGTCAGATGCTTTTGCAGGGCCGGGGACAGTCGCTGCATGTGGCAGGTACGCTGTCAATCGACACCTGGCAGGGGACACCCAAGGTGCAACTGCGCATCCTCGATGTCGCGGATCCGCAGAAAACCCGCCTTTGATGCGGCGCAGGTAAACGTGAATTAACCAAACGCTAAGTCTCCGGGCATAAGGTTTGAACCCACGAAGGAATCGTGAGGATCAGGCATGCGTGCTCAGAATGAGCTGTCGCCCTATTTCGAAGAAATAGACAGGCGTACAGACCGGGCCCTGAAAGGGATTCGGGAAGTCAGACGTTCAGCAAAACTCACCGCCCTGCCGCAAGAGCCGAAAGCAGCCCTTGTCGGAACAGGATTTCTGATGGTCCTGGTAGCATTTCTCGGACTGTTCATCGACTGAACCTTCTGGAAATACCGGACGAGCCACGTTCCGGTGAACGAAAGGCAGACAAGGGCTTGAAACGCTCTGCGTGCTACCTTTAAGTCTTGCGTCTTAGTTTATCGAGACGTCGGGCACCATGACAGATTATCCCATTGCACTTTGGTCCTTTAACCTGAGCCGCGCTCCAGCTTCGGTGGCAGCTTTTGCTGCACAGATCGAAGAAGGAATGCAGCGCGCCGCGGGAGAGGGCGCAAAGCTCCTGATGCTTCCTGAATACCTTGTGGAATGCTGCCTGGCGTTCAAACCCGAAGGCCTGCCGCCTGAACAGGAAATGGCGTTCCTGGCGGACGTGGGCACCGACTTGCTCGCGATACTTGCTCCGCTACCTGCCAGGTATGGCGTGTCGCTGTTGGCTGGATCGATGCCTGTTCAAGCGCCTGCGGGTTTCACCAACACAGCCGTTCTACTGACAGCCGACGGGCGCGAGATCCGTCAGGACAAATTGTGCCTCACACCGTTCGAGCAGGATCCGGAAATCTGGCATCTGGTGCCTGGAGCTGATCTGAAGACGTTCGAGCTCGACGGATTGAAGATGGCGATCCTGATCTGTCTGGATGTCGAAATGCCGGCGCTCAGCAGCCTGCTGGCGAAGCTGGATCTCGATCTTCTGCTAGTGCCTTCAATGACGGAAAAACTCTCCGGCTATCACCGTGTCTTCGGCTGTGCCAAGGCACGTGCGGTTGAGCTCATGTGCGCGGTCGCCGTTTGCGGTCTTGTCGGCACATCAAAGGGCACGACGCAGAACGACACCAACGTTTCCGGGGCAGCGCTGTATCTGCCGTGTGAAGAGGAATTCGGTTTTACAGGTGTTGCCGCAGAGGTAGCCGCGACCTCCGGAAGCAACGGGGAAGAACCGTTCCTTGTCGTTTCGGTCCCCCTCAACGAACTTCGCGACCTGAAGTCCGGCAAGGCGGAAGTTTGGCCGGGAGCCTGGACAGCCGATCACGTTTCCGTTTCGGCGGCCTGAAGCGGACTTGTAATATTTGTAATAAAAATGTGCGCGCACCGAGTGCACTTTTCTCTAGACGTCCCTAAGGGAACTCCCTATACACCTGCTGTTCCAGAACAACAGGTGTGGAGATGGGATTCGCTAAGGCACTGACAGCGCGGGATGCATCGTGGCTGCACGGAATTGCAGGTTTGTTTGTCAAACCGCTCCGTCTGCAGATCGCGGCTCTTTGCGTGCGTCCGGGCGAGGCGGAGCCTGAAATTCTCCTGGTCTCGACCCGCGAGACCGGCCGCTTGATCTTGCCGAAAGGCTGGCCTGAAAAGGACAAGCCCGCATTTGAAACGGCGTTGATCGAAGCCTATGAGGAAGCGGGAATTGTCGGCACGGCCGACCCGCGGGCCATTGGCAGCTTCCGGTCCTACAAGGGCCTTGCGGACGGATTGAAGATCCGCACCAAGGTGATTGTCTTCAAGATCCGTTTTGAAAAACAGTTGAAAGACTTTCCTGAACTCGGGCAACGCAAAAGGGTCTGGCTGCCCTTCTCGAAGGCAATCGAGGCCGCCGAAGAGCCGGCGTTGAGACGGTTTTTGCGGCAGCACAAATCGCAAATTTGCTAGACATTTCCTGAGGGATAGCGAGGCGTGTTCGGGTGCTCACCAACAAGGACCTGAAAAAGAAGGCTCTGGACAAGGATCTCGACAAGATCAGCTTTGTCAGTGAGGCGGCGGAGGCTATGGGCCGGCGTCTTGTCGGACCGGGTCTTGCCCTGGTGTTCCTGGTGATCTGCGCCTGCGTTGCCGCATTCCAGGTGTCTTCCAGCGGTTTCTCCAACATGCTCATCCTTGTGGCCGCCAGTGCAATTGGCGGCTACATGGCGCTCAATATCGGCGCCAACGACGTTGCCAACAATGTCGGTCCCGCCGTGGGCGCGCGTGTCGTCAGCCTCACCGGCGCCTTGCTGATTGCGGCCGTCTGCGAAAGCGCGGGCGCATTGCTTGCCGGAGCGGATGTCGTCTCGACCGTTTCCGGAGATATCTTGAGCCCCAGCGATGTCCGAAACAGTTCGGAATTCATGCTGGCAATGCTGACGGCCATGGCAGCTTCAGCTTTGTGGATCAATTTCGCGACTGTGATCGGCGCACCTGTTTCGACCACCCATTCGATCATTGGCGGTGTTGTCGGCGCCGGGATCGCGGCAAGCGGCTTTGCAGCCATCAACTGGACAACCATTTCGACAATCGCGGCTTCCTGGGTTCTGTCTCCGGTGCTCGGCGGTCTCGTCGGGGCCGGGATCATGGCCTTTATCAATTCAAGGGTCGTCTATACGCCGGACCGGCTGAAAGCTGCCAGATATTGGTTGCCGATACTGCTGGGCCTCATGGGGGCGACCTTCACCGGCTACATTCTGCTGAAAACCTCAGACCGGCTCATCTCTGTTCCTGAATGGCTCGCGATCGCGCTGTCGCTCACCGTAGGCTTCGTTGTCTGGCAGATCTATTGCCGGGTAATCCACGCCCAAACGCTCACGCTGGAAAACAGTGCGCGCGCCTTGCGCAACCTGTTTGCAGTACCGCTCATGGTCGCGGCAGGTTTGCTGTCATTTGCCCATGGTGCCAACGACGTTGCAAACGCCATCGGGCCGCTGGCAGCCATCGTTCTCAGCCAATCGAATGATTTTCCGGATCTCGTGTTTTGGTATCTGGGGGCGCTCAATCCCGAAGTGCCGATCTGGGTGAGTGCAGTCGGCGCATGCGGGATCTCCGCCGGCCTTCTGCTGTTCGGCAGACGCCTTGTCACCGTTGTCGGCAAGAAGATCACCAAACTTAGTCCCGTACGTGCCTTTTGCATTACCCTGGCAACCGCCGCGACCGTGCTGACGGCTTCTGGTGCCGGGCTGCCGGTATCGTCCACCCATATCGCGGTTGGTGCGCTGTTCGGCGTGGGTTTTTATCGGGAATGGTATCGCAACAAGTATGTTGCGGAAGGCGGGGTCATGAAACCGCGCAAGATGATGAAAAACAGGGAAGAGCGTCGCAGACGCCTCCTTGTGCGTCGATCCAGCCTGATCACCATCATCGCAGCCTGGGTTGTCACTGTTCCCGCTTCTGCCTTGCTGGCCGCCGGCCTTTTCACGGTGCTCAAGCTCGTCCTCTCATGAGAACTATGTTCTGCCCTAATAAGTTCGACGGATAACAAGCAGCACACAGTGCGCATTTTCTGGACAAACCTGAGTTCCGGCCTTATCTTCTGAGCGTCACCAACATTTTGGAAAGGGCACCATGGCGCAGCTTTATTCAGCAATCGACACCCGGACTTCCTGGTTTCAGAACCTGCTTCTGTTGTTCCGGCGCCCTTCGAGATTGCAGATCGCAGCGTTGTGCCATCGTTTGCGCGATGGGGAGCGGGAAGTCCTGCTTGTGACGACCAAATCCACGCATCGCTGGATTCTGCCCAAAGGCTGGCCGGTCATGTCGTTGAAAGCACACCACACTGCGGCGGTGGAGGCTTTCGAAGAGGCGGGCGTTATCGGAAATGCGCAGAAGAAACCCTTTGCCAGCTTTCAGTCACACAAAGGCGGCGAAGGCGGCTTGCAGCTCAGGACGGAAGTTCTTGTGTTCCTGGTCGACGTAGAGAG
Source organism: Labrenzia sp. THAF191a (assembly GCF_009363335.1). GTDB lineage: Bacteria > Pseudomonadota > Alphaproteobacteria > Rhizobiales > Stappiaceae > Roseibium > Roseibium algicola. The sequence goes on along the minus strand of NZ_CP045333.1, from coordinate 4,740,005 downwards.
CACGACAAGTAGCTTTCCCGACAAGGACGAGCGCGATGTCCGGTGGCTTCCGATACAGGAAGCGATGCGGCTTGCCGGCGATCCGGGCCTCGTGAAGGTGCTTCGCAAACTGGAAAATTTACCCAACTAAGAAATTTTGGCCAATGAGGGCCGTTTTGGTTGACCTTTTCGGACGATTGTTTAAGGCAGGCGCCAGATGACGCTTGGCTTGCAAGACTTGCCTTCAAAGGACTTCCCGACTGGAACGCCCATGCCGAATTTGAAAAAGCCGACCCTCGACAAGGATCTCGACAAGCTGAGCTACATGGAAGAGGCTGCTGGGTCTCTTGGACGTGGCTTGATCGCGCCGGGTATCGCGCTGGTCTTTATCGTCTTGTGCGCCCTTGGCGCCGGTGCCTCCATGTCAGGAGCACCGGGAACGGTCATCATCGTCGCTGCGGCAGCCATCGGCGCCTATATGGCACTCAACATCGGCGCCAACGATGTTGCCAACAATGTTGGCCCCGCCGTCGGTTCGCGGGCCATGACGCTGCTGACGGCGCTGATCATTGCGGCCGTCTTCGAAAGTGCAGGGGCCCTGATCGCAGGTGGGGACGTCGTCAGCACCATCTCCAAGGGCATCATTGATCCCGCTTCGGTAGCCGATGCCAATGTCTTCATGGCAGCTATGATGGCGGCTCTGGTGTCCTCCGCACTCTGGATCAACCTTGCCACCTGGATCGGTGCGCCGGTCTCGACAACGCATTCCATTGTTGGCGGCGTTATGGGAGCCGGTATTGCGGCGGCGGGCTTCAGCGCGGTCAACTGGGCGACAATGGGTGGTATCGCAGCAAGCTGGGTCATTTCGCCTTTTCTCGGCGGTCTGGTTGCTGCAGGTTTCCTGGCCTTCATCAAGACCTTCATCATCTATCAGGACGATAAAATCGCCGCGGCCCGCAAATGGGTTCCTGTTCTGATCGGTGTCATGTCGGGAACCTTTGCCAGCTACCTGGCACTCAAGGGCCTGAAGAAGATCGTGCATATCGACATGCCGATGTCATTGTTGCTTGGGGTAGTTGTCGGGCTTGCCGTCTGGGCGATCGTGCGACCGCTGATCAGGCGTCAGTCTGAAGGGCTGGAAAACCGTAACCAGTCTCTCCGCATCCTGTTTTCTGTGCCACTTGTCTGCTCGGCGGCTCTGCTGTCCTTCGCCCACGGAGCCAACGACGTTGCAAATGCTGTCGGCCCACTTGCCGCCATCGTTCACACGGCGGAACTCGGAGACGTCGCCGCAAAGGTGAGCATTCCGCTCTGGGTCATGGCTGTCGGTGCTTTCGGCATTTCCTTCGGCCTATTGTTGTTCGGGCCGCGCCTGATCGAAATGGTCGGCCAACAGATTACCAAGCTCAATCCGATGCGGGCCTACTGCGTTTCGCTGTCAGCTGCCATCACGGTGATTGTTGCCTCGGGTTTCGGACTGCCCGTGAGTTCCACGCACATCGCTGTGGGAGCTGTCTTCGGTGTTGGGTTCTTCCGGGAGTGGTATACGGAACGCTCAAAGCGCCGCCTGGATTTCGTGAACCAGAAACAAGGTAATGGCAACGTGGTACGACCTGTCCGCAATCGCGAGGAGCAGGCACGCCGTCACTTGGTGCGCCGGGCGCATTTCATGACCATCGTCGCCGCCTGGGTCGTCACTGTTCCGGCTGCTGCCGTCCTGTCCGCCGGGCTTTACTTCGTCATGGTCAAGCTGATTGCCTGATAAAGGCGATTTCTAGCCGGGTAGATGTCCGGCCGGCTCCAGGGTGAGATTGGCCCAGACCGGCAGATGGTCCGAAGCAACGCGTGCCGTCTTCGATTTATGGACGCCAGCCTGCCTGACGACGAATTCCGGGCTGGTTATGATCCGGTCCAGGCTGCCGACGGGAAGGGGACTGGGAAAGCTCCGTCCCGGCGTCGTCACCTCATAGCGTTCTTCAAACAGCTTGATGCTGCCCGCCGTGTCTCGCCACTCGTTCAGGTCACCGATCAGCACTGTCGGCAGGTAATCAAGATGCTCATGCAGCTGATGCATCAGCGAAGTTATCTGTTTCTTGCGAAAGTGACCGATCAGGCTCAGGTGCATGGCTGCCACGCGGATTTTTTCACCGGCAACTTCAAGGTCGACAGCAACCGCACCACGTGGTTCCAGCGTCGGCAGATCTAACCGGCGATGGTCGAGAATGCCGATCGAGTTTCGAACAAGAATAGCGTTGCCGTGCCAGCCCAGGCTCTTGTCGCCCGTCGCGAACGGCACGGGACGGTAATCCGTTTCCTGAAGAATCGTGTCTCTGTCGAGGGTGCTTTCCCGTGGTCCGAAGCGCTTGTCTGCTTCCTGCAAGGCCAGGATGTCGCAATCCAGTTCCTGGATTACCTTGAGCGTCCGGTCAGGCCGCCTGCGCGCATCGACGCCTATTGATTTTTGTATGTTGTAAGAACCGATTTTCAGCATGCGCGCAGAGTGAAGGGCTCACGTTAAAAGTTGCAAGGGGAATAGGTTGATTTGGTCGCCTTTGCGACCAATTTAGGCAGCCTTGGTCTGCTCCATGCGCTCAGTCGCCCGTTTGAGCGCAGCAAGGCATTTTGCATCCAGGGCTGTGCCGGCTTCGCTTTCCATGATGCCGAGTGCCTTGGGCAACGGCATCGGTCCACGATAAGGCCGTTCCGCGGTCAATGCGTCGAAAATATCCGCCGTCGTGACGATGCGCGTTTCCATCGAAATCCCGCTTGTGGTCAGCCCGTCCGGATATCCGCGGCCGTCCAGTTTTTCATGATGCCCTCTCGCGATCGGCGACAGGTCCTTGAACGTATCGATCCTGGAGAGGATCTCGTCGGAGTAAACGGGATGCATGCGGATTTGTTCCCACTCCGTGTCATCGAGCTTTCCGGGCTTGTCGAGGACAGAGTTGCTGACGCCGAGTTTGCCGATGTCGTGCAGGAGAGCTGCCCGTCTCAGCAGCTGCCTGTCACGCATTCCGTAACCCAACTCTTCTGCGATCATGTCGGTGTAAAGCGTTACGCGCTCGCTGTGTCCGGCGGTGTAGGGACTTTTGGAATCGATCACCAACGCAAAGCCGTGGGCTATGTCGTCGAGCTGCTCCTCATCTGCAAAACGAATGTTCTGCGCGGGCTCAAGGCCGTAGACGATCTTGTCGAGGTTTTCCGATTTCAAGGTGTTCCAGAACTGGGGATTACTTGCGACGGTTTCTGCTGCAGCCACCAAGGCGGGGTCGAACCAGCTGCCAGCCCGTTCCTTCAATTCCTGCAAGGTTCCCTGTACGCCTGCATTGATCTGAAAGACATCCATGACCTGTGCCAGCAAGGCGATCTGGGAAAATACCGGGATGGTGGAACCTGCGATGCCGTGCGGCCGTCCTTTGCCGTCCCAATGCTCATCCAGACTGTAAATTCCGGATACGACAGTTTCCGAGAAATGCATCTGGCGGGCAATATCGCCGCCGCGTGTGCAGCGTGTTTCGATCATCTCGTTGGCAATGTCGCCGCCATTTTGAAGAATGTTGACGATGGCGCGCACACGTTCTGCAAAGCCGTGTTTCAACCCGGTGTGGGAAAGCACGAAGCGCAGGGCCGCAGGCAGGCTGTCGCTGATCGTCTTGAAGTCGTGTTTGAAGGTCAGGTCGTCGGTGAGATAAAGCTCGCAGATCCTCGCTGCATTGCTTGAACAGCCAAGGTCCTTCAAAAGCAGCGTGTAATAGAGATCGCTGAGTTGCGCTTCTGTCAGCCCGACTTGCCGTCCGATATGAATGCCGATCCAGCAACAGCGAACGCAGTGCCCGCGCGGCTGGCCTTCAGTGATGTCCAATGCGTGGCTGAGTGCGCCGAGCAGCTCCGCCAGCCGGAGTTTTCTGGAAACCTGTTCGGACATAAAAGCGAGCCTCGCGCAACGATGTGTTCCGCAAGGCTCGCAAAGCTTCGTTAAAATCAGGTGTTTTCACCGACCCTGGTCAGGCTGCTTCCAGCTCTGTTGCCGATTGGACAAGCAGACCTGCCACGTAGTCCATGAAGGAAACCCAGGCTTCCACCACAAATGTGTCCGCACCTGTCCGCCAGATCATCACTGGCGACTTGTGAAACAGGGTCCTTGTCACAGTGCCGACCGGAAAGACCTCAAGCGAGAAATCGATGAAGACACCGGTGTTGAGCAACCAGGCAGCCTTGTCGCCACTGACGATGATCGCTTCCGATCGGTCAGAGATATCAACCAGGGCGTGAGGATGCGTTGAGAGCTTATCCTCGATGCCGTCGAACACCGCCCTGAGGTCTTCTTCAGGTGCTAGCAATGTCCACTCGTCCGGCCCCATCCAGAGCGCTGCCCGCTTGGCGGAAGTGGAGTTCGACAAGGGAGAAAGCGGCAGTGAGGCACCAAATGCCGTGCCGGCTTCCTTTTGCGCAGCTTCACGGCAACGCAGGGAAAGACGCGTCATGGGCGCGGCTTTCAGGATGGAGACCGACGGTAGGCTCAGAAGCGGTGTTTCGCCCGCGTCCGGCGTGATCAGATCGCTTGCCAGAAGTTCAGACATTGATCCGTGCTCCTTCCTTGTCATAGAACACCGTGCTCGTCACCTCGACCGGAATGCTTCCGGTCGGCATCGGCACATAGAGCGTTTTGCCTTCCAGTGCGTGGCCGTTCTTCACGATCGCGAGGGCAATCGTACGGTCGAGCGCCGGACTGTAGTAGGACGAGGTGACATGACCTTCCGCAGGTGTGCCGGTGGCGGGATTCTCGGCAGTCGTGATCTGGGCACCTTCTTCCAGCTTCACTTTCGGGTCCTTCGTCAGAAGGCCCACGAATTGCTTCCGACCTTCTGCAACAAGGTCAGTACGGGCCAGGCCACGCTTGCCGACGAAGTCGAACTTGTTCTTGCCGATCGCCCAGCTCATGCCGGCATCCTGCGGGGTAACGGTACCGTCCGTGTCCTGACCGACGATGATGTAACCCTTCTCGGCGCGCAGAACGTGCATGGATTCCGTTCCGTAAACGGTACCGTTGTGCTTCTCGATTTCCTTGGCGAGCGTTTCCCACATCATCTTGCCATGACGGCGGGGAACGTTGATTTCGAAGCCGAGTTCACCGGTGAAGGAAATCCGGAAAAGCCGGCAGGGAACGCCGCAGAAGGTCGCTTCCTTGACGCTCATGTGCGGGAAGGCATCGGCGGAAAGATCGACACCTTCGATAAACGGCGCAATCACCTCCCGAGCCTTCGGTCCCTGAACCGCGGCGACCGCAAACTGTTCGGTGGTCGACGTGATCCAGACATCGAGGTCCGGCCATTCTGTTTGCAGGTAGTCTTCCATGGTCGCAAACACACTCGGCGCGCCGCCGGTCGTGGTGGTTACATGGAAACGGTCTTCCGCAAGGCGTCCGATAACACCGTCGTCGGTGATGAAACCGGCGTCGTTGAGCAGCAGGCCATAGCGGCAGCGGCCGGGCGCCAGCTTCTTCCACGGGTTGGTGTACATCCGCTCCAGGAATTCGGCCGCATCCGGTCCGACAATTTCGATCTTGCCGAGTGTGGATGCATCGAACAGGCCGACACTTTCGCGGACGGTCTTGCATTCGCGAGCAACCGCCGCATGCATGTCTTCACCGTTCTTCGGGAAGTACCATGTGCGCTTCCACTGGCCAACGTCCTCATAGACGCCGCCGTTCTCCACCACCCAGTCATGGGACGGCGTCTTGCGAACCGGGTCGAAGAAGTCGCCACGCGATACACCGGCAAAGAGACCGAATGTCGTTGGAGTGTAGGGCTGGCGGAATGTGGTGAGCCCGACATCCGTTACCGGCTTCTGCAAGGCCCCTGACGCGATCTCCAGGGCGTTCATGTTCGAAAGACGACCCTGGTCGGTGGCCATGCCGGTGGTGGTGTAGCGCTTGATATGCTCGATGGACTGCATACCTTCGCGCACGGCCAGCTTGACGTCCTTGGCGGTAACGTCGTTCTGATAATCGACGAATGCCTTGACCCGTGATGCGTTCCGATCGTGGGGCAGGGCACCGAGGATGCCGCCTGATCCGGCTTCTCCACCTGTTGCCGTGACGTAGGTCACCTTTGCGGACTTGCCGGTTGCAGCCCTGGCTGCTTCTTCACCGGCCGCATAGCCGTCGTGAAGCGTTGCCTGCAGGCCGTATAGGCCTTTGGAACCGCCTGCCGAACGTTCCTTCTGAACGGAAATACCGGGAACATAAGCACCCTTGTCCGCGTCCCAGACGACCTTGCCGCGAGACTGGGAATACAGGCTGACGGTCGGCGTCCAGCCGCCTGACATCAAAAGCGCATCGCACGCGATCTGGCCACCGGAGGCAACCTGTCCCGATGTCATCATCCGGCCGAGCAAGGCGCCTTTGACACGCTTGCGTCCGAGGGTTCCTGTTACAACGCATCCTGCCTCGACACGAATGCCCCTGGCTTCAGCGATTGCAACCAGGCTTTCAGGTGGTGTTTCGCGCATGTCCACGATGGCGGCTACGTCGACACCATGGTCTGCAAGGTCGAATGCCGCCTGCCACGCACTGTCGCAGGCCGTCGCCACCAGAACCTTGTGGCCGACTTTGACGCCATAGCGGTTGAGGTAGGTTCTTCCGGCTTCCGCAAGCAGAATGCCCGGTCTGTCGTTTTCCGGAAACACCATCGGACGTTCGATCGCACCGGCTGCAATCACGACTTCCTTGGCGCGCACCTGCCACAGTCGTTCACGCGGCAGTTTGGGATCCGGGTTGGGCAAATGTTCGGTGACGCGCTCTGCCAGCGAAATGAAGTTATGCGCAAAATAACCGAAGGCCGTTGTGCGCGGCAGGAGTGTGACATTGTCCATCGCGGCAAGCTTGGCGATGGTTTCCGAAACGAACTCCGCAGGGTCCTTTCCGTCGATGCTTGCGCTGACTTCAGAAAGCAGCGAACCACCGAATTCAGCCTGCTCGTCGACCAACATTACCTTGGCACCGGTCTCTGCCGCAGCCAGAGCCGCTGCAAGTCCGGTAGGCCCGGAGCCGACGACAAGAACGTCGCAGTGGGCGTAGATGTTGCCGTAGAAGTCGTGATCCGGGTTTTTCGGCGGTTTGCCGAGGCCGGCTGCCGAACGGATGATCGGCTCGTAGACCTTGTCCCAGAAGGCATGCGGCCACATGAAGGTCTTGTAGTAGAACCCGGCCGGAAACAGCGGCGAAAGCAGATCGTTCACGGCGCCGACGTCAAACCCGAGCGAGGGAAAACGGTTCTGTGAAACGGCTTCAAGGCCCTGATAGAGCTCAACCTGTGTAGCGCGCAGGTTCGGTGTCTGATCGCCGTTGCGGTAAACCCCGACCAGCGCGTTCGGTTCTTCCGAACCGGCAGTCAGAATGCCGCGCGGACGGTGATATTTGAACGAACGGCCAACCAGGTGAACACCATTGGCAAGCAGCGCAGAGGCAAGGGTATCGCCCTTGTGGCCTTGCATTTCCTCGCCGTCAAAGGTGAAGGTGAGTTGCTCAGCGCGGTCGATCCGGCCGCCTTTTTCAGTACGGAATGGCTGGCTCATTTGCCGGCCTCCTTGGCAATCGCTTCAAGATCCGGTTTCGGTTCGCCGGTCTTGTAGATTTTCAGGAACTTGTCGCTGACGGTATCGCGGACAGCATTGAAGAACCGTCCGCAGCCGTGGATATGGCGCCAGCGCTCGGCGGCTACACCCTTGGTATTGTCGCGCATGTACAAAAACTCCACCCAGTCCTCGTCCGTGGCCTGGCTCGGATCGGCCGGTCGCGCGATATGGGCTTCACCGCGGCAGGCAAATTCCGTTTCTGCACGCTCGACCTGGCAGTAGGGGCAATAAACCAGCAGCATTCTTGTGATCTCCCCTAGTGGGCCACGGCCGCTGCAGCGGCTTCGTCGATGAGGCGACCGGTCCGGAACCGGTCGATGGTGAAAGGCGCGTTGATCGGGTGCGGCTCGTCCTTGGCAATCGTATGCGCGAAGACATGGCCGGATCCGGGCGTCGCCTTGAAGCCGCCAGTGCCCCAGCCGCAGTTGACGTAGAGCCCCTGAACCGGGGTTTTTGACAGGATGGGCGAACGGTCAGGCGTCGTGTCGACAATGCCACCCCAGTTGCGAAGCATGCGCATGCGCCGGAAATGCGGGAAAAGTTCGCAGATCGCGTCGATTGTGTGGTTGGTGATGTGAATGCCGCCAGCCTGCGAATAGGACACGAACTGGTCAGTGCCCGCACCGATCACAAGCTCACCCTTGTCGGACTGCGAAATGTAAGCATGGATCGTGTTTGACATGACCACGCACGGGAAGGCGGGTTTCACGGGTTCGGAGACCAGTGCCTGCAGGGGGAAGGATTCCAGCGGCAGACGGACGCCGGCCATGTCCATGACGACAGACGTGTGACCGGCCGCGACGACACCGACCTTCTTGGCCTTGATGAAACCTTTGACCGTTTCCACACCCTCGACGGCCCCATTCTGGCCGCGGCGAATGCCGGTGACGGCGCAGTTCTGGATAATGTCGACACCCAGGGCATCAGCACCACGGGCATAGCCCCAGGCGACAGCATCGTGACGGGCAGTGCCGCCGACGCGCTGCAAGGCTGCGCCCATGACCGGATAACGGATGTTCTTTGAAATGTTCAGAGGCGGGCAATATTCCTTTGCCTCTTCCGGTGTCAGCCACTCATTCTGAACGCCTGCCAGACGGTTGGCGTGAATATGGCGTTGTGCCACCTGAACGTCGTGAACAGTGTGCGCAAGCATCATCACGCCACGTGCAGAATACATGACGTTGTAGTTCAGTTCCTGGGACAGGTTCTGCCACAAGCCCATTGCGTGATTGTAGAGCCCGGCGCTTTCTTCCCAGAGATAGTTGGAGCGCACGATGGTCGTATTGCGACCAGTGTTGCCGCCGCCGAGCCAACCTTTTTCGATGACCGCGACGTTGCGGATGCCGTGTTCCTTGGCAAGGTAATAGGCAGTTGCCAGACCGTGCCCGCCGGCGCCGACAATCACGACGTCATATTCGGCCTTGGGTTCCGGAGCGCGCCACTGGCGGCCCCAGTTCTGGTGCGCGGAAAAGGCGTTTTTCGCCAGTTCCAGAAAGGAATATCGCTTCATGAAGCAGCGGCTCCGCACGTTGCCGGCAAGCAAATCGGATAAATCCGCTCGGCCGGCCGTCAGGGTCAATACGCAATTGAACGACGACTTTAGCGACACGGCCGGAGTCTCGTCCATTGGGAGGCATATTCGCGATTGGGGTCGAGGTTGCGTATAAGGTTTCAGTCGCATGCTTGTCTGAATGCGACATGGGTGTCTTACGGCCTGCGATGAATTGTGCCAGACTAACCAAACCCTCGGAGAAACAATGGATTTCAGCGCTTCCTGCAAGGTGTCAGGCGGGCTAGATTGCATCGAATAGCGCAATCCCGACAGCGGATGCCGCATCGGTTCTTGCATTTGCAGATATGGACGTTAACTCTCCCCGGGAAACACACATCAGGAGATCCTTCATGGAAGTTCGCGCCGCTGTGGCCGTTGGGGCCGGAAAACCGCTTGAAGTCACCACTGTAAGGCTTGAAGGCCCGCGCGCTTTTGAAGTGCTGGTGGAAATCAAGGCAACCGGCATCTGCCATACCGATGAATTCACCCTGTCGGGTGCGGATCCGGAAGGTCTGTTTCCCGCGATTCTGGGTCACGAAGGGGCAGGTGTCGTTGTCGAGGTTGGCCCGGGTGTGACTACCCTGAAGCCGGGCGACCATGTCATTCCGCTCTACACGCCGGAATGCCGGACCTGCGAATACTGCCTCAATCCGAAAACAAACCTCTGCCAGTCGATCCGCGCTACACAGGGGCAGGGCCTGATGCCGGACGGCTCGTCCCGATTCTCGACCCTCGATGGTGACCCGATTCTGCACTACATGGGCACATCGACGTTCTCGAACTACACGGTTGTACCGGAAATCGCCCTGGCGAAGATCCGTCCGGACGCGCCGTTCGACAAGGTCTGCTACATCGGCTGTGGTGTAACGACCGGTATCGGTGCGGTGATCAATACCGCAAAGGTGGAAATCGGTTCGCGTGCGATTGTCTTCGGCCTCGGCGGCATCGGTCTGAACGTTCTCCAGGGCCTGCGTCTTGCCGGTGCCGACCAGATTGTCGGCGTTGACCTGAACCCGGAAAAGAAAGAGATGGCCGAGCGTTTCGGCATGACCGATTTCGTCAATCCGAGTGAAGTAGACGGCGACCTTGTTCCGTATCTGGTGAACCTCACCAAAGGTGGGGCCGACTATACCTTCGATGCGACGGGCAACGTGAATGTCATGCGTACGGCGCTGGAATCAGCTCACAAGGGCTGGGGCGAGAGCATCATCATCGGTGTTGCTCCGGCTGGCGCGGAGATCTCGACCCGTCCGTTCCAGCTTGTGACCGGCCGCGTCTGGAAAGGAACCGCATTTGGTGGCGCGCGTGGCCGCACGGACGTTCCGAAGATCGTTGACTGGTACATGGACGGCAAGATCGAGATCGATCCGATGATCACCCACACGATGCCTCTCGAAGACATCAACAAGGGGTTCGATCTGATGCACTCCGGTGAATCGATCCGCTCGGTGGTGGTTTACTGATCGAACGTCAGGCGTAACCCGCCGACATATTGCCAAGGCGTCGTCCCTGCGAAAGCGGGGACGCGCATGCTGCGTCTCTCCGGTCTGGCAAGGCAAGGCCGGAGAAGTCCTTTTGGATAGGCGGCTATTCAGAGATTGGAATTGACTGACAATGAAAACCCTTTCCGAAAACAAGTCCTTTGGCGGCACCCAAGGTGTCTATAGCCACATGTCGGAAGCCTGTGGTTGTGAAATGACTTTTGCGGTCTACATTCCGCCGCAGGCCAAGGACGGCCCCGTGCCATGTCTTTGGTATTTGTCGGGTCTGACCTGTACCCATGAAAACGCCATGACCAAAGCCGGGCTGCAGGCCCATGCAGCAGAGTTTGGTATTGCCGTCGTCTTTCCGGACACCAGCCCGCGCGGCGAGGGCATTGCCAACGATGAGGCTTATGATCTGGGGCAAGGGGCGGGCTTCTATGTCAACGCGACAGAGATTCCATGGGCGCCGCATTTCCAGATGGAGACCTACATTGCCAGCGAATTGCGCGATCTGGTGACCGAGAACTTCCCAGTTTCCGTGCATCACGGCATCACCGGGCATTCCATGGGCGGGCACGGTGCGTTGACGCTGGCAATGAAATATCCCGGGCACTACCAGTCGTTGTCAGCCTTTGCGCCGATCGCAAACCCCACGGATTCCGACTGGGGCCGCAAACAGCTTGGGGCCTATCTCGGAGCTGATGAGACACTCTGGACAGCGCATGACGCGACGGTTCTGGTCAAGGAAAAGGGCTGGGCCGGTGATGTTCTGATTGATCAGGGTGCAGGCGACCAATTCTACGAACTGCTCAAACCCGCTGCGCTCATCGATGCATTGACCGAAACGAAGACGGCTCACACCTACCGCTTGCAGGCAGGCTACGACCATTCCTATTATTTCGTGTCAACGTTCGCGCGCGACCACGTTGCCTGGCATGCCGAGCGACTGAAGGGATAATCTACCACTTTCGGGCTTGGTTCTTTTCGCTCAAGGCCTTCGCGTAGGCGCTTTGGGCGAATTTTCTGGGCAATCTCAATTCGCCCAACATGTACCATTCTTCGATGTGTTCGAGCACGATCGGCTCGAACACATCGTTCATGGCCCTAACTGTTTCCCGTAAATCATAGCCGGTGGTTTCTTCAGGTCTTTCCAGCGGCGGAAGAAGGACCATCCTGAAACGGGCCGGTCCCAGTCGCACAAGATATGTCGGGATAATTGTGCCGCCGCAGGAATTGGCGATCTTCACTGCGACGATCGCATTTCCTTTTTTCGGCAATGGTCGACCGAAACTGGGCAGATGGACCTGCTTGTCGCGAACCTCGTCCACGAAAATGGTCATGGAATACTGCCCGTTGTTCATCAACCGGTGCAGCCGATACGCGCTTCTTTGCCCCGGTGGGAAAAGATACTGGTTTCGCTCCTTGCGGATGGCATGAACAATGCGGTTCTTGAACCGGTTTGGTTCCGGTTGAAATGGACCGATGCTCGGTCCGGCAAGACCCTCGTGAATCGCCACGAAAAGTGCTTCCCAGGTGCCAAGATGCATGGATGTGAAGATCACTGGTGCGCCTTTGGCCTGCGCCGCTTTCAGATGTTCCAGTCCTTCAACTTCAATACGAGCACTTTTCCATAACTTGTTGACGATGCAGAACTCGGACATCGTCCGGCCGATGTTGTGCCACCATCGATTCAGTCCCGCTTTCTGGCCCGTGTCGGTGCTCCAGCGGTTCACGGTCAGCGTTTCAAAATTACGGCTGATGCGCTGCGGAAACAGTTTGTCTCGATATGACCAGCGCATTACGGGCACGAGCAGATTGCCGAAAGCCGATGCGAATGCCGGTGGGCACAGTTTCAGCGAATGATGAAAAAGGATGTTCAGCACACCGTCTTTGACATGAACGAACCAGTAAAGCCTAGCTGTCTCTCTCTCTGCCTCCTGCTGAGAAAAGAGGTCCCGCAGACGAGGAGCGGCGGGCTCTTCTGCAAGAGTTTCAGCGAAGGGAATATCTTCCAGCCGCGTCTGTTTGGTCATGTATGGCGCGGATGCAGCGTCATTGGCAGGTTTTCACCAGGACGCAAGGTCAACCGCGCTACCGGCTGGACGTCCGTGCCGTCTTTCAGCTTCAGCTCGAAATCCTGGGCGAGAATGGCCAGGCTGAGAATTGCTTCCGTCATGCCGAATTGCAGTCCAGCGCAAATGCGCGGGCCGATGCTGAACGGGACATACCCGTATTTATTGGGTTTCTTCGATTTCGGATTGAGAAAACGGCCGGGATCAAAAACGTCCGGTTTCGACCACAGCACCGGATTGCGATGCATAAGCCACGGCACCACCATGACCAGCGAACCTTTTGGCACTGACTTGCCGCCGATGCTTGTGTCCGCCATTGCCTCTCGCGCAAGGATCGGGACCGGCGGATACAGCCGCAAGGTTTCCTCAATGACAGCCTTGGTGTAGGGCAGGTTGGGAACGTCCTGGAATGTCGGTGACCGGCCGGCAAGGACCGTGTCGAGTTCGGCCTGCAATTTAGCCCTGCTCTCGTCGCATTGGGACAGCAGGAACCAGGCCCAGGCCAGTGTGTTGGCGGTTGTTTCATGGCCGGCCATGAAAATCACGGCAGCTTCGCTGATGATTGCCTCACGGCTCAATGGTTCGCCGTTCTCGTCTCGCGCTTCCAGCAAACCGCCAATGACGGATGCTTCGCCTTTTTCCTTCTGCGCTTCGTAGTTGGCGATGATCTTGTCGAGCACCGTCATGATGCGCTCGACAGGTTTCTTGATCGCACGGCCACGAAAACGTGGCAGCCATTCGGGCAGTCCGAAGAGGGAGAGGATGTCGACCTGGTCGATATGGCGCTGATAATCCGAAAAACCCTGAACGACTTCGGCAGCATGATCCTTGCCCAGCTGGCGCCCAAAAATGGTCCGGCAAATGATCTCTGCTGTCAGGTGTGCCATATCGGCGAGCGCATCGACCTCAGCGCCTTCGCCCTGCGATGCCCAGTCGGCTCGCTGTTCCTCAATGGTTTCGATCATGATCGGCGCGAATCCTTTGACCCGCGAGCCGTGGATGATCGGTGCTACCACCTTGCGTCGTTTCGCCCAGGTTTCGGTATCACTGATAAAAAGACCGTCGCCGAGCAGAGGCTGCAAGGCATGACGCATTTGCGGGCTCTTGCGCTGCAAGACCTCGTGATTGGTCTGAAACGCTTCACGAACCACGTCTGGTCGATTGCAGATCACCAGTTCCCGAGTGAAGATCTTTTTGCTTCTGAGGCGGCTTTGAAAATCATCAACGCCCCAAATGGATAGAAAATTGCGCTTGGCCATGCCGATCAGGCTCCAGACCGGCGGCATCTTTTCATAACGGAACGGGTAGGGCGGCACGAAGTCTTCGGCCTTGGTGGCTGTCGGTTCGGCCTTTTGGGTGTCGCCTGAAATTTGTGCGGAAACAGTCACTAAAAATAATCCGAATTGGTTCTGGTTTTACCGGAATAACCTGTCAGATGGCTTTTAGTCACTTGGGCTGAACACGTAAAGCACAGAGCGCGAGCATCAGCCATCCGAGGATCACCGTCATGCCTCCGATTGGCGCCGACATCGGAAACAGGCGCCTTTCCAGAAAGGCCCGCATCAACAGGTCACCACAGAACAGGGACAGTCCTGCGGCAAGGAATATCAAAACGACGGGAAGGAGCGGCACTCTCCGCAATTGGGCGAGAAGGCCGATGCCCAGGAACACAGGCGCGTGAAACAGAAGCATTTGTGCAGCGGTTTCGATCAGGCTTGACGCGCTGGCGTGCGCGGACAATGCCAGACTTACGACGCCGGCTGCACCTGAGACACCGGCCATGGCCATGCCCGTTCTGAGAAGAGGAGCGGTCGGGGTCGCCTGAGGCTGCATGTGGGTCATCCGGTTGTCCTGGAAACGTTTGACCCGCCGACGCAAGCCGGCAGGCCTTGAGAAGAGGTCGGATCAGGCAGCAAAGCCGCGCTTTTCGAGAAGTGCATCGATCCTTGGTGCACGCCCCCGGAATGAGAGATACGCGGCTTCCGGGTCCTGCCGGCCACCGGCTGAGTAGATGTAGGTCAACAGTTTTCCAGCCGTTTCCGGGTCAAAAACGTTGCCCTTCTCTTCAAATGCCTCAAACGCATCCGCATCCATCACTTCCGACCACATGTAGCTGTAATACCCGGCCGCGTAGCCGTCGCCCGAAAAGATATGCTGGAAATGCGGGATACGGTGACGCATGGTGATGGCCTGCGGCATGCCGATCTTGCCGAGTTCTTCCTTTTCGAAGGCTGCAACATCTAGTTCTGACGGATCTTCCAATTGATGGAGTTCGAGATCGATCAGTGCGGAAGCCGTATACTCGACCGTCGCAAATCCCTGATTGAAATTGGCGGCGGCAAGCAGCTTGTCGAGAAGTGCCTCGGGCATCGGTTCGCCGGTCTTGTAGTGAACGGCGTATTTTGAAAGCACTTCGGGTTGCGACAACCAGTGCTCATACAGCTGAGAGGGCAACTCGACGAAGTCACGCGAGACGCTTGTGCCCGAGATCATGGGGTAGGTCACATTCGAAAGAAGGCCGTGCAGGCCATGGCCAAACTCGTGGAACAGGGTCCGGGCATCATCGAACGTCAGCAGCGTGGCCTCACCCCTGGCACCCTTGGAGAAATTCATCACATTGACGATGATTGGCGTTACGTCGCCTTCCAGCCTGTGCTGCGACCGGAAAGCACTCATCCAGGCACCGGATCTTTTTGACGACCGTGCGAAATAGTCTCCCAGAAAGAGACCGACGTGATTGCCATCCTTGCCGAGAACTTCAAACACCCGGACATCCGGATGGTAGACCGGCATGTCCTTGAGTTCTTTGAAAGTAAGCCCGAAGAGACGTGTTGCCGTGTCAAAGGCAGCCTGGATGATGTTTTCGAGCTGCAGGTAAGGCTTCAGCTCCGTTTCATCCAGATCGTGTTCGGCCTTGCGGACCTTTTCGGAATAAAAGCGCCAGTCCCATGCCTCGATAGAATGGTTCTCGCCGGCATTGCGCGCCATGTCCGCCAGCTTGGCTTCTTCTTCCCGCGCCTGAGCGACCGCCGGTTCCCAGACCTTCACAAGCAGGCCTCTGACGTTGTCGGGCGTCTTGGCCATCGTGTCGTCGAGCTTGAACTCCGCAAAGTTCTTGAAACCGAGCATCCGGGCTTTCTCGTCCCGCAGTTTAAGGGTTTCGCTAATGATTGCCCGGTTGTCCGTCTGGCCGCCGTTTTCTCCCCGGGCAGACCATGCCTTGAAGGCTTCTTCACGCAAGCGCCGGTTCGTGGAAAATTGAAGGAAAGGCTCGATCGAGGAACGGGAAAGCGTGATGACGTGCTTACCGTCCAACCCTCGTTCGTTTGCAGCTTCCGCAGCCGACGTCAGCAGGAAGTCAGGCAGGCCGGCACGGTCTTCCTCGGTTTCCAGAACAAGCTGATAGTCCGACTCATCCTTGAGTACATTCTGGGAAAAGCTGGTGCCGAGGGTGGCAAGTCTTTGCGAAATGTCAGCCATCCGCGCCTTGCCGGCATCGTCGAGGCCTGCACCGGCCCGCTGGAACATTTTCTGATACCGTTCCAGGACGCGCGCGTCCTCGGAATTGAGATCAAGGGAATCCCTTTGATCCCACAACGCAGCAATCCGGCCGTAAAGCCTGGAATTCAGCAGCATTTCCGAGGAATGTTTGGCAAGCTTCGGCGCGACATCTCGCTCGATCTTTTGCAGGGCCTCATTGGTATGGGCACCGGTCAGGTTGAAAAACGTCCTTGCAACCTTTGTCAGCGTCTTTCCTGACGTCTCCAGGGCAACAATCGTGTTTTCAAAAGTCGGCGCCACCTCCTGATCGGCAATCCTGTCAGTGTCGGCCTTGGCTTCTGCCATGGCGGCGTCGAATGCTTCCTCGAAATGCTCGGGAGCGATCGTCTCGAAGGGAGGCAGGTCGAACGGCGTGGTCCAGTCGGAAAGAAGCGGATTGACGGTCATTTGTGCCTCGGAAGGTATCTTAAAGGATGTCAGCGACATATGGCGCAGATTGGGATCGGTTCCAAGCACTCTGCGGCTAAATAGCGGCTTGAAGCCGGTCAGGTCGCAGAACGCGATAGGGCAACCTGTGTGTCTGTTCGGCGGGTAGGGAAGGCAGAGGCACTCGCTTGCCTCAGGATGCTTTCTATCGGTCTTTCGATGTCATTGGCATCAATTGGAGGCCGCTTACCACATCGAGGTCTTGGCACGCTCCGGCCATTCGCGGTCATAGGTTTCACCATCGAAACTTGCCTTGATTTCCTTCATGATTTCACCTGGTGACGGCAAGTCGCCCTTGCCGATGCTGCTCTTGGTTTCCCAGAGGCCGGCACGCATGACGGCGCGCGCACATTGGAAGTAGACCGAGCCGATCGTGATCACGATCACCGAACGAGGCAGATGGCCTTCTTTTTCGAAGCTGGCAATAAGGTCCTGCTCGACGGAAAGTACTGCCTTGCCGTTGATCCTCAAAACGTTGTTCCAGCCGGGAATCATGAACATGAGCGAGACACGCGGGTCGCGCACAATATTGCGCAGTGAGTCGATCCTGTTGTTGCCCCGCCGGTCGGGCATCAGCAGCGTCTGATCATCCTTTATCCTGACAACCATGCCGTCGTCGCCGCGCGGAGAGCAGTCGAGCCCTTCTGGTCCACAGGTTGCAAGTGTGCAGAAGTTGGAAGCCTCGACAATCCTGCGATACGCAGGGCTCAAATAATCGATTTCCTTGATCAAGGACGCTTCTCCGGCAGTGCCGTAGTGTGCGTGAAGGTCCTCAAGGGAAGTGAGGATGCTCATTGAATTGATTCCGGGCAGGTGTACGGGGACGAAGGCGAGGGCCGCAGCTTATCCGCCCGGATCCGACTCCGTCAATTTCGCTGCAGGCGCCCTTTGAGCTCCGCGTGATCTTGCACTTTGGTCTAACGCTTTGAAATTTCGGATTTTTGAACTCTTACGTCAAGGTAACTTCGCGTTGCGGTATAGGTGAGAAGTAAGTGGCTGAAAATCAAAAAGAAACAAAATGACGCAATGCAATAAAAATCGCGAAGAAATTCGAAGATTAGCCGTGATTACTTCGAAAGTATAATGAGTTGGTGAGGGTGAGCGATCCGATAGTCGTATTGCTGTTTTGCAGATGATTTTTTTACAGTCGTTGCAGCTTGCAGTTTTGGTGCGGAGGAGCCGGGATCCCGGACGGGGAACAAGCCGGAATTGCTTGCAGCTGTACAGCTATTGCAGGCGTGCCCGAGGTGGGTACGCGACGCCTTTCTGGGAGGAAAGTATGAGCTTAATTCGTAAACCCCTCAATCGTCGTTCCATTTTGCGCGCTGGCGCATTGGGCGGTGCCGCACTGGCAACGCCGACCATTTTCACCAGCCGCGCATGGTCTGCCGGTTATCTCAACGAACCGACAGGCGCTGAAGTCGTTCTGGGCTTCAACGTTCCGCAGACCGGCGCATATGCCGACGAAGGGGCAGACGAACTGCGTGCCTATCAGCTTGCCGTCAAGCACCTGAACGGTGAAGGCGATGGCGGTCTGTTGAACACCTTCTCGTCCAAGGAACTCAAGGGCAACGGCGTCAACGGCAAGAAGGTCGCCTTCGTGACCGGTGACACGCAGACCAAGTCCGACGCGGCCCGTGCATCCGCAAAGCGCATGATCGAAAAAGACGGCGCTATCATGATTACCGGCGGTTCGTCCTCCGGTGTGGCGATCGCCGTGCAGTCGCTCTGCCAGGAAGCGGGCGTCATCTTCATGGCAGGTCTGACCCACTCCAACGACACCACCGGCAAGGACAAGCGCAAGAACGGTTTCCGTCACTTCTTCAACACCGAAATGTCCGGCGCTGCACTGGCTCCGGTTCTGAAGAACAACTACGGCACCGACCGCAAGGCCTACCACCTGACCGCCGACTACACCTGGGGCTGGTCTCAGGAAGAATCCATCAAGAAGTACACCGAAGGCATGGGCTGGGAGACGACAGCTGCCGTTCGCACTCCGCTTGGCGCTGGTGACTTCTCGCAGTACATCACGCCGGTTCTGAACTCCGGTGCTGACGTTCTGGTCCTGAACCACTACGGCAAGGACATGGTGAACTCCCTGACCCAGGCCGTTCAGTTCGGTCTGCGCGACAAGCAGGTCAACGGCAAGGACTTCGCGATCGTTGTTCCGCTGTATTCTCGCCTGATGGCACAGGGTGCCGGTGAAAACGTTAAGGGCATCTTCGGGTCCACCAACTGGCACTGGTCGCTGCAGGACGAAGGCTCCAAGGCTTTCGTGAAGTCCTTCGGCCAGGAATACGGCTTCCCGCCGAGCCAGGCTGCGCACACCTGTTACGTCCAGACACTGCTTTATGCAGATGCCGCACAGCGGGCAGGCACGTTCGATCCTTGCGCAATTGCCGCAGCTCTCGAAGGCTTCGAATTCGACGGCATGGGCAACGGTCCGACCCTCTATCGCGCAGAAGACCACCAGTGCTTCAAGGACGTTCTGGTCGTGAAGGGTAAAGAAAACCCGAGCTCCCAGTTCGACCTTCTCGAAGTGGTGGAAGTCACTCCGCGTTCGCAGGTCGAATACCCGGCAGACTTGCTGGGTGGCGAACTCGGCGCGTGCAACAACGGCGCATAAGCTCTTGAACGTCGGCAGCCGCCGGAGGATCTCCGCCGGCGGCTGCTGCTTATCAGGACGCAAGTGACGCAGCAAATAGCGGCAAGACCATGGATGTGATTATTCTTCAACTGCTGAACGGGTTGGACAAGGGCGGAGCCTACGCGCTGATCGCCTTGGGGCTGACCCTGATTTTCGGGACCCTTGGGGTCGTCAACTTCGCGCATGGCGCCTTGTTCATGCTTGGTGCGTTCTGCGCGGTTTCGTTCAACAAGCTTCTCAGCCTGGAGATCGTGACGACGGACCCGACCAAGACGACGGCCTGGGGAACGCCTCTCGAGATCCGTACACCCTATATCGAGGCCTACTTCGGAGACTTTGGTAACTGGGTTCTCAATTATTCAGTACCGGTTTCCATCCTGCTTGCCATCCCCGTCATGCTGCTGTTCGGCTTCATCATGGAACGTGGCCTGATCAAGCATTTCTACAACCGGGCGCACGCCGATCAGATTTTGGTCACGTTCGGCCTCGCTATCGTTCTTCAGGAAATCATCAAGTCGATCTTCGGCGCAAACCCGATCCCGCAAACCGCTCCGGATGCAGTGCGCGGCGCAGCCGATATCGGCGCAGCGCTCGGGATGGATCCTGGCGTGATCGTCTATCCGTACTGGCGCATGGTCTACCTTGCTTTCGCAGGCGCCATCATCGCAGCCGTCTTCGCCTTCCTGCAATTCACCACCTTCGGCATGGTTGTTCGGGCCGGGATGGCAGACCGTCATACGGTCGGGCTGCTGGGCATCAACATCGAGCGCCGTTTCACCATCGTTTTCGCGATCGCCGCAGTGGTCGCTGGTCTTGCCGGGGTCATGTACACGCCGATCCTGCCACCCGACTATCACATGGGCATGGACTTCCTCGTGCTCAGCTTCGTCGTGGTGGTTGTTGGCGGCATGGGGTCGCTGCCTGGAGCCGTCGCGGCAGGTTTCCTGCTCGGCATCCTGCAGTCCTTCGCATCGATGAATGAAATCAAGGCCATTCTTCCAGGCATCGACCAGATCATCATCTATCTCGTTGCTGTGGTCATCCTTCTCGTGCGTCCGCGCGGGCTGATGGGCCGCAAGGGCGTCATGGAGAACTAAAAAAATGTCTACAAAAACTTCTCCTGCACGCGACTACATCTTCTTCGCGATCTTTGCCGTCGCGGTGCTTACGATGCCGATCTGGCTTGAACCGATTGGTGCCGGTTATCCTGACCTTCTGCAGAAGTTTGCAATCTTTGGTCTCTTTGCGACCGGTTTCAACATTCTGTTCGGTCTGACTGGATACCTGTCATTCGGACACGCCGCCTTTCTGGGGGTCGGTTCCTACACCGCGGTCTGGACGTTCAAGCTGCTTGGCATGAACCCGATCCCTGCCGCGATCATGGCAATCATCGCGTCCGGTATCTTCGCGCTTGCCATCGGCTACGTTTCGCTGCGCCGGTCGGGTATCTATTTCTCGATCCTGACGCTCGCTTTCGCTCAGATGTCCTATAACCTGGCCTATTCTGTTCTGACGCCGATCACCAACGGGGAGACCGGCTTGCGTGTTCTGCGCAGCGACCCGCGTCTGTTCGATGGCAACGGCGGTGCGGATGGACCCTTGATCGCAAACCTGTTCGGCATTGAAATGACCGGGTGGGGCGGGTTCTACTTCTGTGCGGTCATCCTTCTGATCGGCTTCTTCGTTGCACAGCGGATCTTCCGGTCGCCTTTCGGCATCATGCTGCGCGCCGTCAAGACCAACCAGAACCGTATGACCTACACCGGTCTCAACCCGCGTCCCTACACACTGGCGGCGTTCGTGATCTCGGGCATGTATGCAGGTCTGGCAGGTGCTTTGATGTGCATCACCGATCCGCTGGCAGGTGCTGAGCGCATGCAATGGACTGCATCTGGAGAGGTCGTTCTCATGACCATTCTCGGCGGCGCAGGTACCTTGCTCGGCCCGATCTTCGGTGCGGCGCTGATCAAGTATTTCGAGAACATCTTCTCCGCCTTCAACGAGCAGACCCTGCACGAGATTTTCGGCTTCCTTCCGGACTTTATCGAAGGCCCCGTCATCTCCGTTGCCGGCCTGTTCGTCGGTGAAGGCTGGCATCTTACGCTCGGTGTTCTCTTCATGCTGATCGTTATCTTCCTGCCTGGTGGCATCATGGAAGGCGTGTCCCGGATCGGTAAGCTGTTCAAGCGGTCGTCCGGCAAGTCCGAACCGAACCGTGCAACTGCCCCTGCAGAGTAAGGAACAAGAATATGGAAATCCTACGTGTAGAGGGCGTCAACAAGTCGTTCGGCGGTCTGAGAGCCCTCAACAATGTCAACTTCTCGGTGGAGCAGGGCACTGTTCACGCGATCATCGGGCCGAACGGAGCGGGCAAGTCGACCTTCCTGAACTGCATGATCGGCCGGTTGATCCCGGATACCGGCACGGTGAAGTTCGGTGATATCTCGCTCACAGGCATGAAGCCCTACGAGATAAACCAGGTCGGCGTTTCTCGGGTGTTCCAGACCCCTGAAATCTTCGCAGAACTCACCCTGCTGGAAAACGTCATCATCCCTACAATGGCAAAGCGCGACGGCCAGTTCTCATTGCGTCCGTTCAAGCGGCTCGATAGGGATGCAGAAATCCAGGACAAGGCACTTCACATGCTGGAGGACGTCGGCCTGGCGGAGAAAAAAGACGTTATCTCCGGTTCCCTGTCACGTGGTGACAAGCGCCGGCTCGAGCTGGCCATGTGCCTCTCGCAGGATCCGAAGCTGCTGCTTCTCGATGAACCGACCGCGGGCATGTCCCGCGCCGATACCAACAACACGATCGATCTTCTGAAACGGATTGCCGGACGCGGAATCACCAAGGTGGTCATCGAACATGACATGCATGTCGTGTTCTCGCTTGCCGACAAGGTCACCGTTCTCGCTCAGGGAACGATCATCGCGGAAGGCAAGCCCGAAGAGATCAAGGGCGACCCGCGCGTACAGGAAGCTTATCTCGGAGGAGCGCATCTGTGACCCTACTTGACGATCAGTTCAGCGGCCGGTCCGCTCCCAGCGTCCCGCCGCGCAAATCTCAGGGCGGCGCCCCCGCATTTTTCTCGGCGTGGGACCTGCATGCCTATTACGGCGAAAGCTATATCGTTCAGGGTGTCAGTTTTGACATTCGTGAGGGCGAGATCCTGGCACTTCTGGGCCGCAATGGTGCAGGCAAGACATCGACGTTGCGGGCAATCGCCCGGATGGAGGATCCGCAGCTGAAACATGGTGAGGTGTGGCTCGATCACAAGCCGCTTCACACCATGAAGAGCTTTCAGGCAGCCCGCCAGGGCGTCGGCCTCGTTCCGGAAGACAGACGCATCATTCCGGGACTGACGGTTCAGGAGAACCTGGAGCTTTCGCAGATTGCCGAGCCGGTCGGATGGTCGATCGAGCGTATCTACGAGCATTTCCCAAGGTTGGCCGAACGACGGTCGCAGGACGCCATCACCATGTCCGGCGGCGAACAGCAGATGCTGGCTGTTGCACGTATCCTCGCGCGCGACATCAAGCTGCTGTTGCTGGACGAGCCCTATGAAGGCCTGGCACCGGTGATCGTTCAGGAGATCGAGCGCATCCTCGAAGGCGTGAAGGATCTCGGCATCACGACCATCATTGTTGAACAGAACGCAATCGCGGCGCTTCACCTTGCCGACAGGGCGGTCATTCTGGACATGGGAGAGGTCGTGTTCGACGGATCGGCACAGGATGTCCTCGACAATCCGCAATTGCGTCAGGAATATCTGGCGATCTGACCCTGCGGACATTTCAGAAGCTGAAGGCCGGTGCCAAGCACCGGCCTTTTTTGTCTGCCGGCATTGGTTGAAGGCGGCGGCGGCGGCCTATAGTCTGTCCAGACTGTTTTCATTTTTTATCGGGTTTCTTTGTGACCAGCCTCAAATCGGAATTGCCGAGCCTCACGGGATTTGCGGTCTTTGCCGCCTTCACTTTCGCGGGCGATGCCTTGAAGCCGGAAACGATCGGGATTGTCCCGTCGCTGTTGCTGCTGGCGGTCATATTCGTCACGGTTATGTGGTGCGCCTTTTCGGTCGTCCGGCACGCGGAATGCCTGGCAACCCTGCTTGGCGAACCCTTCGGTACCTTGATCCTGACCCTTGCTGTCATCGGGATCGAAGTTGCGTTGATTGTTGCGATCATGCTGTCGGGCGATGCTATTCCGACGATGGCACGCAACACGATGTTCTCGGTCGTGATGATTGTCCTGAACGGGCTGGTTGGCCTGTGTCTTCTGGCAGGCGGCCTGCGCCACAAGAACCAGACCTATAATCTGCAAGGCGCGAATGCGTTCCTATCGGTGCTTGTGCCTCTGGCAATCTTTGCACTCGTGTTGCCGCGCATCACCCATTCGGCTCCAGGCGGAGAGCTGTCTCCGCTACAGTCGGCGTTCGATGTCGTTATGTGCCTGCTGCTGTATGGCGTGTTTCTGGCGATCCAGACGGTAACGCACAGTGATATCTTTCGTCAGCCCGATGACGACGGCCATGACGACGGGCATCATGGTGTGGTCGTCCGGTCGATGCCGTTTCACATCATTGGCCTGTTCGGGGCACTTCTTCCGATCATTCTCCTGTCGAAGAAACTCGCGCTCTATGTGGAATTCGGTATCGAGGGGCTGGGAGCACCGCTGGCCTTGAGCGGGTTCATTGTTGCGGCACTTGTGCTGATGCCCGAGGGGCTCAGCGCTCTGCAGGCCGCACGTGATAACAAGCTTCAGCGCGCTGTAAATATCTGCCTTGGCTCTGCGGTGGCGACCATTGGTCTGACCGTGCCGGCCGTTCTTCTCGTAAGTTGGGTGACGGGACTTAAGATTGAGCTTGGCCTGGAACCTGCTGACATCATCATGCTCGTGCTGACCCTGTTCATAAGCCTGTTGACGTTCGGTAGCAGGGCGACGAACTATCTCCAGGGCGCAGTTCACCTGGCACTGTTCGCCGCCTATGTAATGATGATCTTCGACTTGTCCTGAAAATTACGCTCTCCTGGAGTTTTTCGTCCGAGCAAATGCTTGGACTGCTCCGGGGAATATGATTTGTATCAATAAAAGTTAACACTTAACAGATTGGCTCAACATGCTGCTTTTGACCGAAGACCAGACCCGCGATGCATTGCCATATCCTGATCTGATAGACGCTCTGGCAAAGATGTTCCGGTCTGGCTGCGTGATGCCAACCCGCCACCATCATGACATGGAAATACCCGGTGAGCCCGATGCGACTGTGCTGCTGATGCCGGCCTGGGTGCCGGGCGGATATGCGGGCGTGAAGGTGGTCAATGTGGTTCCTGGCAATTCGGAACGCAATCTTCCCGCAATTTCTGCGCAATACCTTTTGTCGGATGCACGAACCGGAGAGATGCTCGCGCTTATCGACGGTGGCGAATTGACTGCCAGGCGCACCGCAGCGGCCTCCGCACTTGCGGCCAGCTACCTGGCTCGCTCCGACGCGCGACACCTGCTGGTACTCGGCACCGGGCGCCTTGCTCCCAATCTGATCGCCGCGCATATGGCCGTTCGTTCCATTGACGAAGTCACCATCTGGGGGCGGTCCAGGGAAAAGACGGAAGAAGTCGTGCGCTCGCTTGCCGACCAGTTTCCGGTGAAACTGAAGTCAGCAACAAGTTTGAAGGAAGCGCTTGGGGAAGCGGATATCGTCAGCGCCGCAACACTCTCTTCCGAGCCCTTGATCAAGGGGGCATTGTTGAAGCCGGGAACGCATGTGGATCTTGTGGGGGCCTTCAAGCCCAGCATGCGCGAGAGTGATGACGATCTTGTCAAGCGGGCAGAGATCTTCGTGGACACCCGCGACGGGTGCCTTTCCGAAGGTGGAGATATCGTTCAGCCGATCAAGGCCGGGGTATTGTCGCCGGGCGAAATCAAGGCTGATCTGTATGAGCTTTGCCGGGGCGACCATCCTGGCCGGCAGAGTGAAGAAGCCATCACCATGTTCAAGTCGGTTGGGGCGGCGCTGGAAGACCTTGCCGGCGCCATTCTTGCCTACCAGTCAGTCGAGCATTGATTGGAAACGAACAGGGCGGGGCGGTTTGCCGCCTCAGCCCAATTCGAACGTTGTGATGCCGTAGAGCTGGTCTAAAGGCAGATCGGGTGCCATGCCGCGATACATGCGGAAGGTTTCGAATTCCGGTGACAGTTCGTATTTTTCCGCCATCAGCAATGCCGCCGCATTGGGTTCGGGTGTGTCGAGGATAATGGTCTGCCCTTTGACCTGTCCGGCAAGTGTGCGGAACAAGGTATCGGCAATTTCCGGCTCATCCGCGAAAAGGGGCCCGATCTTGTAGCCTTCATGGCACTGGCGGATAATCCCGTAGCCCCTGACATGACCATCTTCGACAAAGGCAAAGCCGCGCCGCGTTTCCAGCATGGGGGCGGCCCAGGTCTGCAGAAATTGCGTGCGTTCAGCCGGAAAGAAGCGCCGGTCATAATCACGGATGCCGGGAAAAAGCCCATGACCAAGTGGTGCAAGGCGCGGGTCCATGGGCGTATCGCACATTGAGATGCCGGCATGCCGGATGTTTCGGTAGACTGATTTGAACCCGTGCTGGGCATAACTCGCAGTCTGCTCATTTACCGCATCCAGACCGATGACCCGAGACCCCAGATATGCCATCGCGTGGTCCCAGATCCGGTGGCCGTATCCCATTGTCCGGAATTCGCGCTTGCAGATATAGAGCCCAATGAAGCCGAACGTATCGCCGTAGCGGACTGCCGAAATAACGTTGATCAGCTTTCCGTCTATTTCGCCAGCAAAATACCCGTTCGGATCAGCTGTAAAGAATGCTGGGCCGTCTTCGATCCCGGGGTTCCAACCTTCCTCCATCGCCAATTCGAGTGGGACGTAAATCTCACTTTCCTTCAGCTGGCGAATCCTGAACGCGTCTGTCATCTGACCTCCCGAGCATTTGCAGGCTTTTGCAGCAGCGTAGGATGACTCGAAATGAAAAGAAACACTTGCCTGAGGCCACGTTCCCCCGGCTTTGCCTGAACAGCTGACGGTTGCTGATGTCGTCTCCCTTGCGTCGGACCCACAAGTGTGCATCACTTTCCCTTAGGGTATTTGATCGACGGGGGCGCCGGACGCTTTGGAGCCGGAAGTGCCTCCGTGTGAGTTCCATCACAGACAGGCGGCAGCTCTAGCGCGATAGTTACACGCGGATTTAAGCGCTGAGGACGTTATGCAGAATCGGGATTATCGACCTCTTGCCACACGAGTTGGCAAATCTATGACCTCCACCAAGCCTGTTGGCCGGTTGAGGAAAGCTGTCAGGATGGGCCTTCTGAGCCTGCCGGTGGGGGCCGCTCTTGCTTTGCCTTCCGCCCAGGCGATGGCACAGACCGAGGACGGGCGCAGGGTTGCGCTGGTCATCGGCAACCAGGAATACCAGTATGTGACCCCGCTGGAAAATCCCGTTACGGACACGACGGAAATCGCCAGGATCCTTCGGGAGGCCGATTTTGATGTGACGATCGGCACGGACCTCAACAAGAAGGATCTGGAGCAGGTCGTACGCCGGTTTCTGAGGGAACTGAATGACGGCGACACGGCGCTGTTCTACTATTCCGGTCATGCGCTTCAGGTAGGCGAATCCAATTTCATTCTTCCTGTCGACGCCAAACTGTCCTCTCAATACGACTTGGAATTCGAAAGCCTCAAGGTGTCCCATCTGCTGGACTACATGAAGGCCGCTTCCAGCCTGCAGATCGTCATGCTTGACGCTTGCCGGGACAACCCGTTCGAAATCGCAAGCCTGTTTTGGGGCGAGGAAGAATATTCGCTCGGAAAGACCAGAGGGCTGCGCCGGATTCCGAACAAGCTCGGCACATTTATCTCCTATGCCACGCGTCCTGGTCAGGTTGCCTACGACGGCAAGGGGCCGATGAGCCCGTTCACCTCTTCTGTGGTCGAAAATGCTCTTGATCCGGCGCTCGAGATCAAGGACCTGATGACCAAGGTTCGCGATGACGTGGTTCGCAAGACCGGCGGCCAGCAGATCCCATATGAGGATTCAACGCTCGTCACCAGCTTCTATTTCGTACCGCCCAAACCGGCTCCGATCGTGACTGCCCATCACAGGGTCAGTGTATCTGCATCGGCTGAATCTGTTCCGATCAGCATCCCCGAGCCGGTTCAGCCGGAAGGTGGAACGCTGAAGGCGAAGCTCACCTTGCTACCCGAAAAAGGTACCTTGAAGCTGCCCGGAGGACGGGCTGTTGCCGAAGGGGACGTGATAGATGCGGCGGAGCTTGCCAGTCTCGAGTTCTTTCCGGAAGGCTCCCAACCCGGCGACGTGGAACTGATCTCCTACGAGGTAGAGGATCAATGGGGTGGTTCTGCATCCGCGATCGCCTCAATTACGGTCGCGCAGGCCGAAGCGCCGGTGCAAAACGAGCAGGTGGAAGAAAACCGCACGAAGCGGCTTCAAGCACTCCTGGAATGGCTGGGCAACGCTGCCTCAAAGGGAGCGGTCGAAGCTGATATCGGCACCGGCCCCGTAAACGTCTATCCGGATGCGCCCGTCGAGGATCTGCCGGCAACAAGCGATTGGCTGAAGGTCGTCTCTGTCGATACGGACCTGCAGCTTGCTTCCGACAACCGATTGCTGCAGGCCGGCGACCGTTTTCCTGTTTCTGCTCTCGCGACGTTGACCGTCCGTCCGCAGATCGGCAGCGAAAGCGAAGCGCGGAAGTTTGCTCTGGAACTGCCGGCTGTCGAAGGAACGCCCGCCAGAACCATCACGCAGATTGTTCAACCCCGTGTAACGCAATGCGATCGCCTGGCGACCCAGCCTTTCGATTTGCAGGCGGTTACGGAAGGACGGCTCGCCAACGATCTTGATGCGGCGGCTGTGGATACGGCCTGCGCCGAAGCGATGGCTGCCTACCCGGAGATCGGCCGGTTCGTCTTCCAGCGCGGCCGTGGAGCATTTGCCGCCGGTAATCTGCAACAGGCTGTCGGTTACTTTGAACAGGCCTACCAGATGGGACATGTTCGTGCCGGCCAGGTGCTGGGGCGCATGTATTTCCTGGGTGCCGGGATCGATCGTGACCGCGAGAAGGCTGTCGACCTGTACCGCAAGGCTGCGGAGCGGGGAGACGCCTATGCTCTGCATTCGCTTGGTATGGCCGAGATCAAGGGCGAAGGCACGGCCCAGAATGAAAAGGACGGCCTGGACAAACTGCTGCAGTCGGTGGAGGCAGGCCACACGTTCTCGTTCAATGCCATTGGTGGCTTCTACCTGAATGGCCAGCACGTGGAAGAAAACATCGACCGCGCCGTTTATTACTACAACCGCTCGGCATCGCGGAACGACATTTATGGCTACCTGAACATGGGTACGCTGTACCGCGACGGCAAAGGTGTGCCGCAGGACTATGAAGCAGCACTTGGCTGGTTCATGAAAGCACATGAAGGCGGGCACCCGGCCGCAGGCACGGCCATCGGACTGCTTTACTACAATGGCCAGGGTGTTGAGAAAAACGCCGAAGAGGCAACTCGCTGGTTCCGTGAAAGTGCCCAGCGCGGAGATCCCTGGGGCGCATTCAACACCGCGTGGATGCTCGGCCAGCAAGATGGCGATGCCGCAGGCCAGGACCGTGTTCGCATGCTTGCCATGGCTGTGGCTGTTGAACCGTCTTCGCAGGCTGCCGAGCAGGCAAAGACCGCTCTCGGCGATGCGCGGAAAAACCTCAAGGCAAAGGTGTTGCAACAGACCCTGACCGATCTCGGTTTCGATCCAGGACCGGTTGACGGGCAGCCGGGACGGAAAACCCGTGAAGCCCTGGCCGACTTCTTTGAAGCCTCTGGACGGGCGCCTTCCGAAGGCGATGAGGCCCTGATTGCACTGGTAAAGCATCAGTGGGAACAGAACCGTCCCAGATATGATCTGTTTTAATCGTTGAGGGAGATATTCAGATGAAATCGTTCTTGTTCTTATTGCCGGTCACAGGACTGCTGACGCTGATGGTGGCAGGATGCCAAACACAGCAAAACCCGGCCCCGCAAGGTGTCAGGCAGCCTGCGACCACGAGCCCGACGACCAATAGGGCTTCGAGACCTGCCTATGATCCGATCAACGATCCTAGCGCTCAAGACCGCAACAACGGCAATAGCGGTGGCGGCAATAGCGGTGGCGGAAATAGTGGAGGCGGCGGCAACAGCGGCGGCGGAAGTGGCGGCGGTGGCGGCGGCGGCGGTGGCGGCGGCCCAAGTGGCGGCGGCGGCGGTAGCTGGGGCTAACCTCGCACAGAAAAGGTAACACCGATGAATGTTCCATTTGGCCTGGCGTCCGGACGATATTTCTGGGCCAGAATGTGCTGCCTGTTTCTTATCGCAGTGAGTTTTGGCTCAGCAGCGGAAGCCGGACAGTGGCGCGCACTCGTTGTGGGCGTCGACGCCTATCAGCACGTTTCTCCCTTGAAAGGGGCGGTCAATGATGCGCGAGACATCGCCGAAACACTGACCGCTGCCGGTGTTACCGACCTGACCACGCTATACGATGCCGATGCGTCGAGGCAGGCAATCCTGTCGTCATGGCAGGATCTCATTTCCCGCGCGGATGCTGATGATGTTCTTGTTTTGTCCTATGCTGGGCACGGGGCCCAGGAGCCCGAGTGGGTAAAGGGTTCGGAAGAAGACGGCATGGATGAAGTCTTCCTCCTGGCCGGTTTCGATATTGCAGCACCGGGTAATGGCGAGAGACTGCGAGACGATGACATTGCCGCAATGCTCCGAGCAGCCGGTGGACGCAGTGTCCTGGTTCTGGCAGACAGCTGCCACTCGGGCACGATGACCCGATCCGTGGATCCGCGTATCACACGGCTGGGGACGCGGCTGGTTGGTTTACCCCCGTTCGAGAACGACGCATTACGCTCTCAACCTCTTCCGCCAATGCTGGCCGGAAACGCCCAACCGTCAGGCGACGTTCAGGACCTTCCCAATGTCATCTACGTAGGCGCTACTGTCGATGGACAGGTCATCCCCGAGCTTCTGATTGCCGGTGAACCGCGCGGTGCCTTGAGCTGGGCCTTTGCGCGCGGTGTCGAGGGAAGGGCGGACCTGGATCGCGATGGCGGTATATCCATGGAGGAGCTCAGCCTGTTTCTCAAGGAAACCGTGCGGGTCGCAACGGAGGGACGCCAGTCGCCCAGCCTGATCATGAGCGGTGATAGCCGCGCCGCTGTCCTGCCACGTGTCAACGAGCAGATATTCGCACATGAAAACGGCGTCTTGACCCTGTCTGCGAGCACCAATGCTGCCACACCGGTATTGCAGCAGCTGGCCGGCAAACAGGAGGGCCGCCTGAAGGTCGTTGAAGATGGGACCGCGGATCTGTTCTGGGATGTGGAAGAAGGCGACGTCCTGACCAAATTTGGCGACGTGGTGCTGCGCGGCAATGCGACCAACATCGACCGGTTTTCCGATGTTGTCACCAAATGGGGTTTTCTATCCGATCTTTATGCCTTGTCGCGTGAGCGCCAGCCAATTGAAGGAACACTCCAGCCGTCAGTCGGGCATATCCCCGAAGGAGATGCATTCAAGGTTGGTCTTAAATCGGACCAGGCAGGCAATATGGTCGTGTTCGCGCTGGAGGCAGACGGCACGCTTCGTCTGCTTGCTCCCAACAAGAAGGCGGACCCGCTTGGCAAGGACACCACGGTTCAGGCAGCCAAGCCTTACGTGTTGAACTTGAGGGCTGCCCTGCCGTTCGGTGCGGACCATATCGTTATGGTACGGGCGGCCAAACCGATGCCTCAATTGGTCGGCGTATTGGCTGCACTCGATGGCAAACCTCTGAGCGCCGAGCTGACACCAAAATTGCTTGAGTTGATTGGCCAGTATGCAGATGCCGTGGGTATTGCCGGTGTCTACACGGAGCCTGCCGGCTGACGCGAGAGGTCTCCTTCTATCTTGTTGCGCTTGAAAAGAATTTTTGTGACCATGGCCACACTCATTTCGCCATCCTCTGGTAATATCGAACCATAGTCAGCGCTGGGCTGCGTCGAAAAGGCCGAGCGTATTTGGAATGACCAGGGAATCAGGAGCCCTTCATGAAACGGATTTTGAAGCATGCCTGTTCAAGGCGAAGTTTGCAGGCCACGAGTGCTCTCGCGGGTCTTATGTTTGCGCTGTCCGCCGGAACTGCACTAGCGGATCCGATTGCGCTGGTGCTGGACAAGTCGGAAGGTGTTGATGTGTCCGCGTTTACCGAGCTAATGCCTGGTGACGTAGTCGATCTCGGCGCTACCGGACATGTCGACCTGCTGGACTATTCCGCGTGTCAGGAAGTCAGGATTCAGGCCGGTGTGCTCAAGGTATCTTCCGAAGGATACACCGCAGAAGGTTCCGAACAGAAAGTTCTGAGAGCGGGTAACTGCTTGCAGGCAGACAGCGGAACCGACAGCGAAAAGGCTGACAAGGGTCTGACCGTCACGCTGCGTGGCCTTACGCTGGAAAACAAGAAAGCTGCGTCATTGATGCTGCGGTTCGACAACAAGCTGCGCGATCAATACGACACGGTGTTTGTTTCCTTTGGTGGCGGTGAACCCAAGCGCTTCGACATGCTCGACAATATTCTGACCGACATGCCGAACCGTGAGCCGGAAGACGAGGCCGTTGAGGTTGAACTGTTCCTGCAAGGCAAGGCGCCAGACTATGGTGTCGTCATGCGTACGATCACCATTGACCCGGTCCAGGTTGGACGGAAAACCGCTGTCGTCATCGTGAAATGATATTTGGCGGCCGGTTCGCGGACGCAGCCATTGGACGAAAACAGCTCATCTTGCTCATCGCACTCGTTGCGGTAGGGGCTGGGATCGCCATCGGTTTATCCGCTCAAAAGGCCATCTGGGAAGGGTGGGTGACAGACCGCCTGTTCCAGATCAAGGCCCTCATGGACAACAAGGAGCAGGCAGGTCCTGCACCTGTTGTCGTGGTCGGTCTTGATCAAAAAGCGCTTAACTCCGACCGGTTGGCACCAATACCTCGGGTCCTGATGACCCCGGTTCTGGCAGAGGCCGGACAAGCCATGCTGAATGCCGGCGCTGTGGCGCTGGGCTATGACTTTGTATTTGCCTATAGTGCGGACGGCTTTGTGGATCCCAGCACCGGCGAAGCCAGATTGAAAGGCTTTGACCTGGCATTTCAGCGGTTCCTCTATCAGAACCGCGGCAGGGTCTTCATTGCTCACACCGAAATAGGCGTACCTCAACGCATGTTTTCCGCTGCAGCCGGTGAGGGTGGTGTCAGGTCGGTTATCGTTTCTACTGACAGCGACGGTGTGGTGCGACGACACGAGCCGCATTCACCTCTCACCGCTTCGCCACATCTGATCGATGCGCTTTTGGGTATCGCAGGTGCCGAGGTCGCTCAAACCTACATTCCGGTGCCATCCGCCCGCCTCGCGACGTCCGTTCCGTATCTTTCGCTCATCGACGTTCTGCAGCTTCTGGAAAGTGAAGAGGGCAGGCAAGAGCTTGCCCGTTTTGCAGAAGGCCGCATCGTACTGTTCGGCGGGCTGTTGCCCTATGAAGACGAGCATCTTTTTTCAGACCGTTTCCTGCCGCATCTGCCGGAAGAGCTGGCGGAAACGGGGCCAAGCGGGCGACCACGCGTACAGCCGCAAACCGCCGGTGTATTTGTACTGGCCGATTTCATCGGCTCGCCTATCGCCGGAAGGATCGTGACCGAGCCCCCCGCTGGTCTCGTCCCCGCATTTGCGGTGATCTTTGCCGTGGTTGGCGCGCTCGCAGGCCTGTCGCTTCCGCTGGTCGTCTTGCCTGTTGTGGTTGTCGGCGGAGTGCTTTGCGGACTGGGCGTGAGCCTTGGCAGTATGGAGCTCGGCATGTTTCCTTCGCCAGGCGTTGCTCCGGTTGCCTTCGTCACCGCGACAATCATCGCGGCTGTCGGGAAGGTTGGCATCCTGCAGCGCCGGCAGAGGTCTCTGGTGAGGCTCTTCGGTCACTACCTTGCCCCGGATGTCATCAAGCTGATGGCGAGTTCCGAACAGTTGCCGGCGCTTGGTGGGGAAACCCGGCATGTCGTCGTGGCTTTCATCGATATCGTGGGCTTCACCAAGATGTCTGAAAAGCTCGCCGATAAGGATGTGGTGCGCGTGGTCAATTCCTGTTTTGACAGGATCGGACAGGTGATCACTGCTCACCAAGGGTATATCGACAAGTATATCGGCGATGCGATCATGGCGGTCTGGAACGCACCCAATACGGTTGAGCATCCCGAAAAATCGGCTGTCGATGCCGCAACAGAAATCATAAACCTGCTAGACAGATTGCGCGAAATCACCGGACAACCGCCGCTGGACCTGCGCATAGCCCTTAACGCCGGACCGGTTCTGGTTGGCGACATCGGTGGTGAACATCGACGTTCCTTCACAGTCATGGGTACCACCGTCAACACGGCAAGCCGGGTCGAATCCGTTGCCAAGGACCACAAGGTTCGTCTCGCAGTCAGTCAATCGGTCGCCGAGAAACTGCCTTCGTCCTATCCGGTTGCTGAGATCTGGAAGGGACAATTGCGTGGTCTCAGTTCCGACATCACCGTTTACACTCTGGATCTACCTGAAATGTACATGGAACCGGAAGAAAGACGGACAATCGCGCGGCAGGAACAGGACAGGAGCAAGCTGGTCACGTTTCCGCGCTCCTGACGAAGCGCTTTCAAACACAGCATTTTTTGCATCTTTCCCAATCATCCGGCATGATCGGGGTATTGATTTTCAGCAGCCTGAGCAGCTGCGACGCTGCGCTTAAGGTCTCACAATGGTCCAATGGCCTGACAACCAAAATCCGGGTGCTCATCGCCCAGAGTTTGACAGGACCGTGATCCGTCCGTCGCAAAAGGCGCCACAAGCTGGCCCTACCGCTACATCACCGCCAAACCCAGGAGCTGCGCCGGCCAAGGCGGCAGCTCCGAAACGGTCACCCATTGTGCTTTATGCCGCAATGGCCATCGGGTTCCTGGTGCTGGGTGGTGCTGCTGGCGGCATTGCCCATCTGATCTCCTCCGGCGCGATATCCTTGTCACCTCCCGAGGAAATCGGGTTACAGGATATCGCCGAAGCGGTGTCGGACAGCGCCTCTCCGGAAAATGCTCCGCAGCAAGATCCCGACGAAACCGCCGCCAATGACCAACCCCTGGAACAGGATGTTGATGACACTGCGTTGACCAACGAGGAGGATCTCGATGTTCCGGCCGATCCGTTTTTCGACATGGCCCTCTCTGCTGTCATTCCGTTGGCGGGCGACCCGGTCCTTCTGAAGGATGGTGCTGCCAATCGGCGGATTGACTTGTCGGAGCGTCCAGTGCCAACCGCTGCGATCGGGGACGGTGCTGCGTCGGTGCCGTCTGTTGCCGCATACGTGCTGGACAGTCAGATGCTGGACGATGACGGCAACCTTGTTATTCGCGCACCGGGTAGCGAGGCGGACTTTCAGTTCGGCAATTTCGGGGGCGGGGATGAAGCCGAGGGCATAGTCGTTGAAGAAGATGCGCAGCCCGCGGACGATGGTTCTCCCGATTTGCCGGTGTTTCTGAAACCGTCAACGGACACATTGAACCTCTATCTTACCGAGCGTCCCATCGGTCAGGGGCCTAGCCGGGTCGAAGTACGCGAGGAGGTAACAAAGGCGGCTCCGCTCAAGGATTTCCTGAAAGGCAAAGGCTTCGACGAGGAAGTCCTGGATTCGCTGGTGGAATTCGTCAGGGACAACTTTGACAAAAGCGATTTGATCGCAGGCGACAAGATCGCGGTGCGTGGTGTTCGTATGCCGAACAAGGTAGGCCGGATTGGCGATTATTATCGGCCTGTCCAGATTTCGATCTACGGCCGGGAAGGGTATATCGGTACAGCCGCCTATTCGGTTGGGAGAGACGGGGACGGGTATGTAGCAGGCGCCGATCCCTGGTTTGGCAAGACTATCGTTGAACAGAAGATCGCGGGTGAGGAGGCAACTCAACCTGCCAATTCGCATCGCTTGATCGACGGTGTTTATGCCACCGCAGTCCGCAATGCCGTACCCGCTTCTATCGTGGGCGAGGCAATCGCATATTTGGCGCCCATGACCGACCTGAAGCGGTCGATCAAACCAGATGAGAGAGTTACTCTGGTATTCACGGACAGTGCTCGAGACGAGAAGCGTGGCGGTGGCAGGGTGCTCTTTGCCGGTGTTCGGCGCGGGGACGACTGGTCCGTTCGCTGCTACGTGCTGAAAGCTCCCGGTAATCGCGGTTTTGCCTGTGTGAATGAAGGCGGCAAGGTCAGCTTGTCCGGCGCCATGCTTGTCCCGGTCAAAGGTGTTCTGACATCGAAGTTCGGCATGAGATTTCATCCGATCAAGAAAACGGAACGCCTGCATGCCGGTGTCGATTGGGCGGCCCCCACGGGAACCGCGATCCACGCGGCCTTTTCCGGAAAGGTCACCTATCGCGATGTTCGAGGCGGTTACGGCAATTTCATTGAACTTACCCACAAGGACGGAATTACCAGCCGCTACGCGCATATGCATGAATACGCCGATGGCATCCAGCTGGGGTCTGTGGTTCAGGCGGGTGATCTGATTGGTTACGTCGGAACTACGGGGCTTTCCACCGGACCGCACCTTCATTTCGAAATCAGGCACAGGGGAGAGCCGACAGACCCGTTGGCCTTTGAAATGGAGACGGGAGCGGAAGCACCGCAGTCTGTCGGGGGCAAGGATCTGCAGGAATACCGGACGGTGATTGCCGACATTTTGAGCGTGCAGTGAAACAGGACTTGCGGCAGCGCTGAAATACGCCAGACTGTGATCCAGGTCCCAGTATTTGTCGCAGGAACGTTCATTCTGGCAAGAGTGGAACAACGCACGAGGCTGCCATGACCAGACCAGCTGCCCGCCTGGGCGATTTTCATATGTGCCCGATGACACCCATTCCGCCAGGGTTGCCGATTGCGCCACCATGCAAGATCAACGTCCTGATCGGCAAGCGTCCTGCTGCGAGAATGACGGACCTTTGCGTGTGTGTCGGCCCACCGCCGGCAAATGTCGACCCCATTATCATGGGGTCGCTGACTGTTCTTATCGGAAGTTTGCCTGCGGCTCGCATTGGCGATCCAACAGCCAAGGGTGGCGCGATCACGACAGGTGAATTTACCGTTCTTATCGGGGGCTGAACCAGGACTTGCGACAATCAGCCGGATTTCCGGGCGGAATCGAAACGCCGGACAGGTGGGAGAACCTGTCCGGCGTTTTTGTTGGTTGATGTCAGTTGGTCGGCTCGATTTCGATTCCGGTTTCCGTCGCTTTCAAGGTCACACCCTTCAGTTCTTCGCCGTTCATTTGCGCGGTGAGGAACGCACGTGACAGCTTCGGCAGAAGGTCGTTGGTCAGGATGTTGTCGATCATGCGACCACCGCTGTCCGGGTCGCGGCAGAGTGAAACGATATGGCTCACCACGTCGTCGCCATAACTCAGCACGGCATCCCGGTTCTGCTTGACCCGTTTGACAATACGGTTGAGCTGAAGCCGGACGATGAACCCGAGCATGGATGGCGATAGCGGATAGTAGGGGATGGTCACGATACGGCCGAGCAGGGCCGGCGGGAACACGTCGAGCAATGCTGGTCTCAAGGTTTCCGCGAGCTTCTCCGGATCCGGCGCGTTCGGGTCGGTTGCCGCGAGGTCCGGATTATTGGAAACCGGCGCATCCAGCATGTGACTTGCTGCATTCATGATGATGTCAGTGCCGACATTCGAGGTCAGCAGTATCAACGTGTTGCGGAAGTCGATCTTGCGGCCCATGCCGTCTTCCATCCAACCCTTGTCGAACACCTGGAAGAAGATCTCGTGAACATCCGGATGAGCCTTTTCGACTTCGTCCAGAAGGACGACCGAGTAAGGCTTACGCCGCACGGCTTCGGTCAACCGGCCGCCTTCGCCATAGCCTACATATCCCGGAGGAGCGCCTTTGAGACCGGAAACGGAATGCGCTTCCTGGAATTCGGACATATTGATGGTGATCAGGCTTTCCTCACCACCATAAAGGGTCTCGGCAAGGGCCAGGGCGGTTTCGGTTTTACCGACACCGGAGGGGCCGCACAGCATGAACACGCCGATGGGCTTGTCCGGATTGCCCAACTGGGCGCGGCTGGTCTCGATGCGCTTCGAGATCATTGCCAGACCATGGGCCTGACCGATCACGCGCTTGTTGAGGCTGTCGGTCAGCGACAGGATCGTCTGCATTTCGTCCTGCACCATCCGCCCGACCGGAATGCCGGTCCAGTCGGAAATGATGCTGGCAACAGCCTCATCGTCGACATAGGCATAGACCATGCGATCGTCTTCGGGGATTTCGGAAAGCTCCGTGCGCATCGCCTGCAGCGCTTCGCGAATGGCGTCTTCGTTGGTCAGGTCCACGTCAAGTTCAAGCTCGATCTCGTCGATCGGAACGAGAGCGGGCTTGTCGTGCTGCGGATCTTCGATTGCCTCGCTTTCCGGATGAGGCGCAGGTTCAACACCGCGAAGCTTTGCAAGAGCCGCATTCAGACGCCGGATTCCGGCTACCAGTTTCCGCTCGCTTTCCCACTGATTGCGGACAGTCTCGATGTCGCTTTCGGTTTCCGTAATCGCGTTGGACAGTGCCTCGAGCTGTTCCTGATGCTCCAGGCCCAGTTCGGCATCGTTGGTCAGGGCCTTTTTCTCTGTCTCCAGAAAACCTTTTCGGGCAACCAGGTCCAGCAACCGGGCTGGCTGTGCTGCTTGCGAGATGTTGACGCGTGCCGAGGCGGTGTCGAGAACGCTGACCGCCTTGTCCGGCAGCTGGCGCGCTGGAATGTAGCGATGTGACAACGATACGGCCGACCGCACAGCGCTATCGAGGATGCGAACCTGGTGATGATCTTCCATCGGACCAAGCAGGCCGCGCACCATGGCAAAGCACTTTTCTTCATCCGGTTCGTCAACCTGCACAGGCTGGAAGCGCCGTGTCAGGGCCGGATCTTTTTCAAAATGCTGGCGGTATTCCGACCATGTCGTGGCCGCGACGGTCCTGAGTGTGCCGCGGGCAAGCGCAGGCTTCAGAAGGTTGGCCGCATCGCCCGTGCCGGCAGCGCCGCCGGCTCCGATCAGCGTATGAGCTTCATCAATGAACAGGATCGTCGGCACGATGGAGCCATGGACGGCATCAATGACCGCGCGCAGACGTTTTTCGAATTCGCCTTTCATCGACGCGCCGGCCTGAAGCAGGCCGAGATCCAGCGCACAAAGGCGAGTGCCCAGAAGAGCTGGCGGAACATCCCCGGCAACGATTTTCTGCGCAAAGCCTTCGACGATAGCCGTTTTGCCGACCCCGGCTTCGCCGGTCAGGATCGGGTTGTTCTGGCGGCGGCGCATCAGAACGTCGATGACTTGCCGGATTTCTTCGTCCCGGCCGACGATCGGATCGAATTCCTTTGCCCGCGCACGAGCTGTGAAATCTACCGTGAACTGGCTGAGTGCATCTTCCCCGGGGCCGCCTGCTGCGAGCGGCTCTGCGCCCGGTTCGCCTGCTGTGCTACCGGAGGCTGGACTTGAACCGTCGATGGGCCTCGCCCGCACTTCGCCGGATGATCCGGCGATAGCGTCCAGGTTGTTCGCGATTTCATCGTGCTTGAGCTTGTTGAGAGCCTTCGACAGCTGGAAAAGCTGCGTGCGGGTGCTCTCTTCGCCAAGCATGAAAAGAAGGACATACGCCGTGCGGATCTTGTAGTCGCCGTATGTCAGCGTGCCAACGAACCAGGCTCCTTCCAGCGCTTCGCGGAAAGGTTTGGACATGGACGGAAGTTCGGTCTGGTTGATCTTGAACTCTGCAAGCGCGGCCTGAAGGTCCTTGTCCAGGGCGCCGAGATCGACGTCGAAATGGCGCAGAATATGAAATACATCAGAATTTTCGTTGCGGATCAGATAGTAGAACCAGTGGACCAGCTCGAGATGCCGATGACCGGCATCCTTTGTAAGCCTCATGGCCTTGTCCAGGCTGTCGTAGGCAGTTGAGTTGGTCTTGTTGACAACTTTTTCAACCGTAATGTCATTCATAATATCGGTCCTTCAGACTTGAGACCTATTGGTAGACTGTGGTGTGGCGACGCACAGGCCGGAAACGGGTGTCGGTAAGCATTTCTTCTTCTTCGGCCTCCAGGTCAGTATCGTCGTCGGGGCCGGAAGCGGCAGGCTTCAGCCAGCCGATATGTCCAAGCGTTGCGGAGTTGTTGGCATCCATCCGGACAGCGGATGCGCATCTTTTCGGCAGCGCAAGTTCAATTTCGTATTCGATTTCCAGACCCAGATAAAAATCGATGAGGTCGAAAAGCTTCTCTGTCCAGGGATTGGGTCTTGCCCGGGTTGGCGGGAGAAACTGCCGATATTCCTCCAGGCTGCTCGTGAAAATCCTGATCCGGATCTTGTCACTCACACTGTAGACCTTGGACCCGACGATCGTGTCGGCGCCAAGTTGCCCGGCACCGCCTGGCCCGAAACCTCCAAGCTTGAGCTGATCATCCTTGTCCAGATGCAGCCACGTCCCGACACACTGATCAATCTCTACCCGGACATCGAAAACGCCCGTGATGAGGGCCTTCAGACGAGCGGCGCTCTTTGTCTTGGGGGCCGTAAGGCCCGCATAGAGCAGCTTGAGCCGATCATCGATCCTGTCGAGGTCCCGGTAAAACGGGGTGCCGATGCCGATCGCCGACCCGAGATAGGCAAGAAACCGGTCGTCGTCCGGCCGGTCATGTTGAACGATCGGTCTGGCATCGGCCCACGCGCGGTAGAACAACTGCACGAAGCGGTTGTTGAACAGGTCAAGGAATCTCGGAAAACTGTCATCGCCTCTGAGCCCACGCATGATCGCTTCATCGGTATAGGCGGAAGGCAGAGCGCCTTGCGGCCCAAGCAAACCAAGGAAGCGCTCCAGCAAGACCAGGCCGCCGTCACCGTCCTTTGTCGCACGCTCAATTGTCGATGTGGCGAATTCGCTGGACGGGTCCTGACCGAAGCGAACGATGTCTTCCATCATGCGCCGGCTTTTACCGATCCTGGGTGGAGCGGGCTCATCGGCGTTCTTCGGTTTTATTCCGGTTTCGGAAATTCCGGGAGCGGTCTGGCCTTCGAGCATTCTCAGCACCGCCAGCAGATCATGTCCCCCTGGATGCTTCTCGATGCGGTCTCCGAGGGCTGCAAGCAACGACGCGTATTGCTGCTGGACCGGCACCTCGATACGCGGGGTTTCCGGAACTGCTTCCTCAGCTGCTGGATCAGACGCAGTCTCTTCGGTCTGCGCTTCAATCACCTCTTCCGTTCCCTCGGCAGGGGGTTCCGCAGGAGGATCGATTTGTTGTGCAGGCGTTTCTGGTTGGGATCCGGCAGGCGAGGGAGCAGCTTGTTCGGGCGATGTGATCGTGGAAGATTCAGTCGCGAGCGATTTGGTGGTCGGCGCTTCTGTCTCGTCCTCAGGTGTGTTGTTGTCCTGCGGTTTTTCGGTCCAGATATCGTCAGCGTCGGCCTTCTCATCAGACTCGATTGCAGTCGCCGTCTGCTCTTTGGTCGGCCATGCCGGGGCCTTCCGGGAGGATGAAGGCACAACGGTCTTGTCCCGTGCAACACGGGTTTTCGTCAGATCCTTGTCTGCCGGACCGCTCATAGAATTCCTTTCGCGCCGATCCGCGGAGGCCACTTCATGATAACGCCGCGCTCGGTCGTTGCGATCACGCACTGCGTGAAGTGATTGATGGAAGCGTATTCGGCGACAAACCGGTCGAGGACAGCCCCCATCAGAAAGGCACTCGCCCCTTCAAAAGCCTTGTCATCGAGCGTGATCGTGATTTCGAGACCCCTGGCGACACCTGTCCCGGACTTCTGTTGCAGGCGGCGCACAACTGGCCTTGTCGAAACCGACCGAACAGACTGGGCCTGCCGGTCTGCCGAACTGTCGGAAAGTGGCGCGAAGACGCTCAACACATCGCGGAAAGACCGACCGTCCTGACCTGCCGCATCGTGTACAAGGCCGGTATGGTTCAAGGCCAGTATGTTAATGAGCCGCCAGGCAATGGCGCCGGCGTGACCCTGTTCGCCTAGTCTTTCATTGTAGGAAAGAAGCGGCGGTCTTGGCGATGTCGGGCCGGCAACACAATCTACCTTGAGACCGATATCCTCCAGTATGCGGAAATCCCCAATCTCGGACTTGTCCGGGTTGGTTCCCACGGGGAGGTCTGCGGCCAGTGACCGGTTGGATGCCAATACCTTCAGTGATAGTTCCGAAAGACGTTTCTTGCCGGTTTGCAGCAGGGCGGCAGCCTGTGCTCCGCTTGAGATAGAGATGAAGGTTTCTGTGCCTATGTAGTGGCTCGGCTGCATGCGCCGGATTTCAGAAGACGACTGGCGTCGCGGCAAACGGCGAATGGTATAAAACCACTCGTGACCGGCTTTTTCAGTGTCTGGTGCAACGCTGTAGAGTGGTTCAACCGGACGTTTCTCGCCTCCTGAGAAGTGGGCGGCAACTTCAGTGACGGCATGCACTTCATAATCCAGTGGCCGTGTCCGGTCCGTGATGACAGCAAACTCGTGCTGTCCTTTCTTGATCGGCACACGGTCAGTCTGCCTTTCGAACAAGTTGACGGCCGGCGCTGCGTGAAGCGCGAAAATCTTGCGTTCAACGTGAGCTGGCAGCCGGTTTTCTGCTTCATCGAACACGAAGACCAGATCGAATGCTTTTGCCTTGACCCTATCCAGGTACCGGCGCAGGCCGTTCAGACGGAACCCGAGGAAGCTGCGCGGAAAGTTGAAATAGTCGCGCAAGTGATCAAAGCCGGTGAACAGGCGCAAATCGTTGTGCAAGAGGGAATCTTCTTCATCGAAAC
Organism: Labrenzia sp. THAF191a; assembly: GCF_009363335.1. Taxonomy (GTDB): domain Bacteria; phylum Pseudomonadota; class Alphaproteobacteria; order Rhizobiales; family Stappiaceae; genus Roseibium; species Roseibium algicola. The sequence continues at coordinate 4,697,706 of NZ_CP045333.1, read as the reverse complement.
CAAGCTGCTCGATGGCATCGACGGGCAGGCGCTGCAGGCTGGCCTGACCGAAGGCGTCCTCGGTACGGATGTAGAGCGCGATTGTATGTCCGAAGATCTGTTCATAGACCTTCGCGGCCAGATCCAGAGGTCCGATCAACCGAACGGGAAGAGAATCGATCCGACAGCCGGCCACCTGGTATTCAGGTTTCTTCAAGGCTTCTTCGGCTGAAACCTCGTTTTCCGGATCCTCGGACATGCGGTGTGTGAACGTGATGGACAGACCTGCGCGCGTGCGTCTGTCTTCAGCCATTTCCGCACCGAGACCGGAGACCTGCGCAGCTGAGCTCAAATACTTTGCAGCTGTCAGCTCCAGGGGTGTCAGCGTAATAGGAGAGGTGAGAGTGAACCTGCAGCGAACCTCTCCCTGGCGTTCACGGAAGACGGCCTCCATGGGAGCATGGCGATCGACCTTTATGCCGTTGCGCAAATTCGCGTCGCCATATTTCGGCGTCACGCGGGCAAGTACCAGAGAGGGAATGGGCGCCAGCGCGGTCGGATACAATTGTTCGAACAGGTTGGAAGTGAATTCGGCGAATTCATGCTTCATTTTCAGCTGCACGCGAGCTGACAGGAAGGCTGTACCTTCAAGTAATCCGGACAACATTGGGTCGGAACGGTCTTCCAGAAGCCCACCCAGGCGTTCTGCTACAGCAGGATAGGCCTCCGCGAATGACGCCCCTTGTTCTCGCAGGTAGGTGAGTTCCTGATTGTAGAGGTCGAGAAATTCCCGGTTCATGCAGTTGCCCCGATGATCTTGATACGGCCGAAAGCAGGGTCGACGTCGGCAACGAATTCACTCGCGACCCGGATCGGATCGCAGCGTATTTCTGCCTTGATGAGAAATCTTACCTTGAAGGTATCACTTTCGACCTTGTCGTCTCGCTCGACCTTGAGCGTGCGCGGGTCCATGCGCGGTTCGAAATGGATGAGGGCCTGTCGGATGTCTTCGGCAAGTCGATCAATGCGAACGCTGTCAACGATATGGACAGAAAGGTCCGGCAATCCGTAATTGATGATCGAACTCTCAACTTCCGGAAAATCGGAAAGGTCCTGAGTGGAATTGAGGTTGACCGTGTTGAGGAGCGCCTGCAGATCTTGCCGGACTTCAGAAAGCAGCGTGTGTTCAGAAACACCGTAGGATCTGGAAAGCCGCCGACCGGACCTGAGGTTGGCGCCGTTCTGTGCTGCTTTTTGCCTGTCCTGAGCGGCCTTGTAGTCTGGGTCGTCCATTGCACGGAAGGCCCACATCAGCGGGGAGTGCATTTTCACATTTGATTTAGCCATCGGCCAAGCCCACGCTGACTGCTGCCCCGGAAATTCCTAAGTGTGACCGTGGCGGTGCCGCTTCGAAAGTTGAAAGTCTGCATCGCCGGTCTGAACCAAAGAAGGCTGCCGCGCCGAAGCGCGGCAGCCCTGCAGGCCGAAGCCTTATTTCTTTTCGTTTGCTGCAATGTCCCAGGCAAACTCGGGGGCTGCGCCCTTGGAGCCGTCCGGCTTCTGTTCGGTGTAGATGTATTTGTACTCACCGAAGTTCAGCGTGACGCTCTCCGTGATGCGATCGTCGGAGCCACTGCCGCCGGTCGAAACGTTGGTCACGATAATGTCCTTCATTTCGAGCTTGATGTATTCCAGCGGGTTATCACCGGCAGCCTTGCGAACAAAGAGAGTGCCTTTGGTGATATGCTTGCCAGTCGACACGTGCTGCAGAAGCACAGGGGTGGATTTGTCGACGAACTTGGTGATGCTCAGATCCTGGAAGTGTGCCTTGCCGGAGCCGGAGCCCGAACCCATGTGGGTGGTGCCGGACTGGGAAGCGCCCCAGGACCAGGAAAGGACGTCAATCTTGTCCTTGTGGGTCTTGTCCTGTGCTTCGCCTTTGATACCTTCAAGTTCCAGATAAAAATCGACGGCCATTTTAATAGATCCTCTTGGTTGTTGAGGGCCAGGTAAATGTTCCTGGCTCAAACTCTGCTATTCCTGACAACTACCTCGGACCTCGCGGTCCAAACCCCTAGGCGCTTGCGCACCTTGTTTGTACCTCCGCCCGGGAAAACCGGGCTGCATCCCGTGGGATGCATGCCGGGGGGCAGGCTGCCGCCCCGCCGGCAATTTGTGAAATCAATTACCGTCTTGCGGAATGCGGGACGCCAGGCTCATGCCGATGTCCATGCCTTCCAGCTGATAGTGCGGACGAAGGAAGAACTGGGCCCGGTAATATCCGGGGTTTTCCTCGTCGGGCACGATAGTGACCTTGGCTTCCCGCAGCGGCTTGCGCGCTTTGGTTTCCTCGGTCGAGTTGTCCGGATCACCATCGACATAGTCCATGATCCAGTCATTCAGCCAACGCTGCAGCTGCGCCGATTCCTTGGTCGAACCGATCTTGTTGCGCACCATCACTTTCAGGTAGTGGGCGAAACGAGTGGTCGCGAACATGTAGGGCAGGCGGGCAGACAGGTTGTCCGATGCCGTTGCATCCTTGCCGTCCGGTCCGGAGAACTGGCGCGGTTTGAAGACGGACTGAGCTCCAAGGAAGGCTGCCTGGTCCGTGTTCTTGCGGTGGATCAGCGGGATCAGGCCCAGACGGGAGATCTCGTGTTCGCGCCGGTCGGAAATCGCGATTTCCGCAGGGCACTTCTGGTCCACACCGCCATCGTCGGTTTCAAAGACGTGGGTCGGCAGGTTTTCCACCAGACCACCGCTTTCGACGCCGCGGATGCGCACAGTCCAACCGAATTCCTTGTAGGCACGGTTGACGTTGGTTGCCATGGCATAAGCCGAGCTCATCCAGGCGTAATTCTCGTGGCTGTCTTCGCCGAACTCTTCTTCGAAGGCGAATTCTTCCACCGGGTCGGACTTCGCACCGTAGGGCTGGCGAGCCAGCACGCGGGGCATTGTCAGACCAAGGTAACGGGAGTCCTCGGATTCCCGCAGCGTCCGCCACTGGGCATGGATCTCCGTATCGAAGATCTTGGACAGATCACGCTTGGCCGGCAGTTCCGTCCAGCTATCCATCTGCATCAGTTGCGGATTGGCCGCTGCCAGGAACGGTGCATGGGCTGCCGAAGCGATCTTTGCCATGCCGCGCAGAACGGTGATGTCCTGCGGGTCGTAGGAGAATTCATAGTCACCCACGAGACAGCCGTAGGGCTGACCACCCAGCTGGCCGAATTCGGCTTCATAGATCTGCTTGAACAGCGGGCTCTGATCCCACTTGGCGCCGCGGTAGCTCTTGAACACGCCTGCAAGTTCTTTCTTGGAGATGTTCAGGAACTGAAGCTTGAGCGATGCGTCGGTTTCAGACTGGTGCACGAGGTAATCGATCCCGCGCCAGGCACTTTCAAGTGTCTGGAACTCCTCGGCGTGAATGATCTCGTTCACCTGAGCCGTCAGTTTTTCGTCCAGCTTCGCGATCATCTCATCGATCGTGTCGTAGACGTCTTCCTTGATAAGCGCCTGATCGGACAGGGCTTCGGCGAGGAAGGTCGACATGGCGTTGTCAACCAGCTGATTGGCCGTATCGTTTTCGTTCTTGATCCGGAAATTCTGTTTCAGGATCGAGGCAAACTCCTCGGGGCTCTTCTCAACCGCGACTTCGCCGGCTGCTGCGCCACTTGCCTGGGCGCTGGTATCGGTGCTGCTCATTTATGCCTCCTCCGTGCCGTCGCCGTCTGCCTGCTTGTCGGCGGACGATGCCTTGTCGGCTTCGATTTTCTGAGCAAGTGCCTGCATCAGGGCCGGGTCCCGGGTCAGCTCCTCGAGCTGGGAGATCGCCTGGACACGTCCGTCCATCATAGTGCGCAATGCAGCCAGGCTGCGGCGTGCATCGAGCAGCTTCTTGAGTGCCGGAACCTGTTCGGCAACACGTCCCGGGGTGAAGTCGTCCATGCTCTTGAAACGCAGCTGGACGCTCATTTTGGAGTTTTCTTCGCCGGACAGCTTGTCCTTCACGGTGAAGGAGGTGCCAGGTTCAATTGCTTCCATGCGCTTGGAAAAGTTGTCCATGTCGATGTCGAGGAACTTGCGGTCGTCGATATCGGCTTTTTCCACGCCAGGGTTGTCGCCGGAAAGATCGGCCATGATGCCCATGACGAATGGCAGTTCCACCTTCTGTTCCGCGTCAAACGGATCTTCGTAGAAAATGTGGACCCGCGGAGGTCTGTTGCGCTTGATAAAGCCTTGCCCGCTGTTCGATGCCATTGTACTCGCCTTTCATTTTCATGACCCAGAAGAAAAAAGGTCAATTTTAGTCAAATACTAGCGCGCAACTCTTGTTTGCTAATTGCTGTACTTCGGTCGGCGCTGCGTTTCGTTGATATCTATGTACTGCGTTTCTGGGGAACGGGAAGTGATCACGGTCACATGATCGATGGTTTATTTTTTTCTCGAAATATTGAGGACCCGTTGGCCATTGGTGTCAAGTAAGAAGCTGAAAACCCTAGGTAACATAGGGGTTGTAATGGCAGTTGAATCAGTCCTCCTCTGGCCTCAGGAAGAGGTTGAGAAGACCGGTGAATGAACCGGAACTCATATTCTGTGCCTCGTCCAGCAAAAGGGGGATCGGGCTGGTGGGTTCATTGGAAGAATAGTAACCCTTGACCGCCGCAATACCCTTCATGGCGTCACTTCGGCTTTCGATCACCATCACTGCGAAATCATCAATTTCGCCCAGTTCCCGGTCACCACCGTCGTTCAGGTCGATCAGTCGGTCGTTGGAAAGCTGTAAACCGCTCGCACCCAGAATCAGCGCTACGTCGTCGAACCTGCGCGGCATCAGTATTTTCAAGGCATCCAGATAGGACTTGCCGACGAGGCCGCGAGCCTCGCGTACCAGAAACAGTGCCGGATGCGATGGTTCGCGGCTGGCGAAATAGTCCTCGACAGCATCCAGAATCAGTTTTGCCTGGGCGGCATTCTTGATTTCTGATTGAGACGCCTGCGACGTGTCGGCTGCTGCTGCCTCTGCTGCAGTATCTTCAGACGAAGAGGCCTCCGTCTCTTCAGGGGAGAGGCGTCCGAGCCGCTTGTTCAGTTCGGCACTCATCTCCTTCAGGAGAGTGGTCAAGGCCTCATAATTGGGAGGAGCTGCTTTAGCACCGCTCTCCTTGAGCTTTTCGGTGCACAGCTCGGCAATAGTCTGGAGCTCGTCCGGCAGGTCTCCAAGGTCCTTGAGGATCTCGTCAATCGCGTCCTGCTCGAGTTCGCCCGATGTCAGTGCCGCCTCAATCGCGCCAAGAGAGATTGTATGCTCATCCGGACGTGCCGTGGCATCGCCGGCCGCAATCTGGATGGCGCGATAGCTGATGGGCCCCGTCCGGCGGGTCTTGAGCAGGGGCGCTGCTTCCAGCGGAAGAACAACCGTGGGCCTGTTGTTGAGAGATTCGAGCGCTCCGACTCGTTCCATATGGCCGAAGTCGGCATCGCTTGGATGGACGTCGTCCCAATGGTTCTCCAGCAGTTTGCGAATGATGCGTATCGAGTTCGCAAACGTATGGACTTGACCGCTCAGCAGGCCGAACTGCGCGAGAATGACAAGCAGTCTCAAGTCTCTGGACTGCTTCAGGAAGCCGTCCATCTGCTTGAAGAGGTCGGTAAAGTCGATCTCGGATCGGTCGAATTCGCTGAACCGCTCCGGCAGCAATTCCTCACACGAATCCAGAAGCGCGGCAAAGGCGGGCTCGGTGTCGTAGAGGTCCGGCCCGCAGCCAGCACCCGGCGCTACTTCAGTGCCGTAGGTTTCCGGATCGAAATTCATTCGTGCTCCCCAGCCCGGCATGCATTCCGGTGGTATGTCCGGGATCGGTCCCGGTTATTGTTCAGGAGACCCGGACCGGGAAAAGCTCCGGTCCGGCATGTCTGGTGTGTGAATTTTTACTGCTCGAGAACCAGCTTGCTTTCAACGCGGCGGTTTGCCGGATCGTTGACATCTGCAACCTTCGGCCGGGATTCGCCGTAGGCAACAGTTTTCAGGCGGTCCCGGCTGACGCCGAGGTTGACAAGATACTGCGTAACCGCCTGCGCACGGTCTTCGGAAAGACGCTGGTTGTAGTTGGTCGAGCCTATTCCGTCGGTATGGCCTTCGATCACGAATGTGGCTTTGGCCAGGTCGGGATCATTGATGCCCTTGGCAAACTCGCGAAGGTTGGCCTGTGCGGACGTGCTGAGCTTGGCCGAGGCATATTCGAACGAAACCAGCAGGTTGAAGGCAGCGTCGATGGCGTTGGTTTCCGGATCGACCACAAGGGTCTGTTCCGTTTCACCACCTTCGGTCTTTGCACCGTCCTGGGAAACTGCGACCTGGCCGCCTTCTTCCGGTTTGGCGTTCGGATTACATTCGTCGCGAGTACCGATACAAAGAGCTCGCGTTCCGCCAGCCGGCTTCAGTGAACGCGTTTTGAGCTGCTTGAAGTGCTTGCTGACTTCATCTGCCGAATAAGTGGCGTCCTGGGCAAAAGCCGGAGCGGTTCCAAGTGCCGGCAAGGCAATGGCGAGAGAAACGGAAGCAGCCAGGAGAGCGCGGCGAAGGCCGGTCCGAGCGGCATTGTTCCGGTCGAGCGAAAATACAGTAGGGGTCACGATTTCAATCCTCCCTTGTGGAGTGTTCAAAAGCGATGTCGCTTTGGGCTTCGAAATGGATCGTGCCATATGGATAAGAATAATAGTGTGGCGAAAGTCACTAAAGTGCGATTTGATGTCAGTATGTCGTTTTATCGGCAATAAGCAAGAGGAGAGCTGTTGGGGTGACGTCGGTGAGCAGGGTTAGTATTTAAAAGCAGCAGGCGGTGTTTTTTAGCCGCACTTGGGGAAGGGGCAAGTGCCTCCTCCTTCACAAAAGGGTTTGAAGTTCAAAGTATTTGCATCAAGTGTGTTCTTGAGCACACTATTTTTGCCGGAAACGCCTTAGTGTCTGAAACGTGGTAGCCGCCAGGCTGCCTTTTTGCAGAAAACCGCGTTATTTCCGAGGAGATCTTTCGTGGCCGTAGGACAACTTAAACAAGCTAACCGAATGGCCGAGCTGACATCGGTCTTTGGCAAGGATGAGCTTTCCGTTGTCACCATCGAGTGCGACGAGGGTCTCAGCGAAGATTTTGAGATCAGGCTTGAGGTTCTGAGTCAGAAAGAGGATCTGGATTTTGACCAGGCCATAGCGACTTCCATGACGGTGAAGGTTGTCACCAACAATGGAGACACGCGGTATTTCGACGGTCTTCTGACCGATGCGAAATGGATGGGCTATCGCGATTCCTATTACATCTACAAATTGACGCTACGCCCCTGGTTCTGGCTGCTAACCAAGAACTCAAATTGTCGAATCTTCAAGGACATGTCCGCGCCTGAAATCATTCAGAACGTCCTGAATGAGCATGACTTCGTCGATTTCCAGATCAAGCTGACTGAATCCTATGATCCGATTCATTACTGCGTCCAGTACAGGGAATCGGATTACGATTTCTGCTGCCGGTTGATGGAAGAATTCGGAATTTCCTATTTCTTCGAGCACAAGGACGGCAAGCACATCATGATTCTGGCGGACGCCAAATCGTCCTACAGCCCGATCGTTGGTGACAGCTCCATTCCCTACATTGCTCTTGGCGGCGACAGTCAAAGGAACAAGGAGCATCTTTACCATTGGATTCCGACGCGCAAGTTTCGGACCGGCAAGTTTGCAGTCAATGATTATGATTTCGAGAAACCGAGTGCGCTGCTGGAAGCCGAGCGTGATGCAGGTGCTAAATATCGGGCAGGGTCTCTGGAAAATTATGACTATCCGGGAAGGTACACCGAAAAAGACAAGGGCAGCACCTTCAGCAAGATTCGTATGGAAGCCGAACAGGCTGCGGACAAGCGAATTGAAACAGCCGGCGAAGTGCCGCGATTCTTTGCGGGGGGGCTGTTCACGTTAGCCGACCATCCCCACAAACCGCAGAACGTGGAGCACCTGATCGTGCGTGCAAGCCATCGGATCATCACCGAGGCATATCGCTCCGGTGGTGGTGGGGCCCAGGGAGAAGCCTATACCGGGACATATGACGTTCTGCCTTCCAGTATAACGTTCCGCACACCGGCCATCACCCGCAAACCTCGAATACCCGGCCCGCAAACGGCAAAAGTCGTGGGGCAAGGCGAAATCGATGTGGACGAATACGGTCAGATCCTGGTCGCCTTTCACTGGGACCGCGACAAGACAGCGTCTCGGCGGGTTCGTGTGGCGCAAGTGTGGTCAGGCAAGAACTGGGGTGGCATCTATATCCCTCGTGTCGGCCAGGAAGTGATTGTTCAGTTTCTGGAAGGCGATCCGGATCAACCGATCATCGTCGGCACAGTCTACAATGCGGAAAACATGCCGCCTTATTCTTTGCCGGGCGAGAAAAACAAAGCCGGCATCAAGTCGGATTCAACGGTAGGCGGCGGCGGTTACAACGAGTTCGTGCTCGACGACACCAAAGGGAATGAGCTGGTTGGAGTTCATGCCCAAAAAGACATGGAGACCGTTATCGAGAATAACGAAATGCTGCATGTCAAAAACTGCCGCGAAACTCAGATCGACGTTGACCGAACGGAATCGGTTGGCCGAAACACGACCGAAGATATCGGCATGAACTGGAAGGTAACTGCCGGAACGAAGATCGAGTTTATTTGCGGCGCCAGCAAGATCACCATGACGCCTGCCTCGATCAAGATCGAGTCGGTGAAAATCGATATCGTGGCTTCGGGTATGCTCAACGCCAAGGGTACAATGACCAATGTGACAGGCAGTGCGTTGTTGAAGCTCAAGGGCGGCCTTGTAATGATCAATTGATGCTGCGGTTCTTGAACGAATGCGGCCAAGAGAAAAAACGGAGTAGAGCAGATGGGATCACGTATCCGCTTTACAAAGGCTAGACAGGTATTTGAAACTTTTCCGGAGTTGTCGGAAACGGTAAGCGAACCGGCCACAGATATCGCTCCGGACGCCTATACTCTGGAATTGCAGAAAAGCGAGGCACCGCTGTCGGCGATCGCCTATTTCGCTCATATCCTGCCGAAACGGGAATCGGTCTGGTGGGGCATGAACTGCGTTGCCGGTTTGGATCAGGCCAAGAACGAGGATGACCGGCAGGTTCTTAAACTCAGCGAGACCTGGGTCCGCGAGGGGGATGAAGATGCCCGTGTTGCGGTTCACGCGGCGGCTGAGGCCGCCAAGAAGGACAGCGCGTCCGTCTGGATCGGTCTCGCTGCAGGCTGGTCTGGCGGATCCCTCTCGCCCAGCCCCGAGCATCGGGTGGACATGCCGGACGACCTGACGGCCAAGGCCGTAAATACAGCTGTGTTGATTGCGCTTGGAACACTTGAGCCTGCCAAACGGGATGAGGCCCTGAAATCTTGCCTGTCTGCCGGGCTGTCCTTCGCCGGAGGTGGGACGATGCCTGCGGTGACCGTCGGCAGCTCTTCGTCAGCCTTTTCCTAAGCGCAAAGAGGAAACGTGGGAATGCGCATAACGCTCCAGATTGAAAATGTTGACCGGTTGGAGACCGGCGGTCAGCTATCATACAGCTGTGCCGACCGAGGCTTCGACATTGGTCGGCACGAACATCTGGACTGGAGCCTCCCTGATCCCCAGCGGATGATTTCCGGTAAGCATTGCGAAGTGCGCTTTGAAAGCGGGAATTTCGTTCTTTACGACTATTCGACAAACGGCACTTTCCTCAATGGCAGCCAGACCCGCATGGACAAGGCACATGTGCTGCGCTCCGGCGATCGGCTGATGATTGGCGATTACATCATCGTCGTATCGCTGGAAGCCGGATCCGGGCAGCCAGCCATGTCCGCTGCACCAGTCGCCGCCGCTGCTCCGCAGCCCTGGGACGCACCGCAAACCTCGTCTACATCCGGAGGCTCCTCCTGGCCTACGGGGCCTGGTCCGGCGGGCGCGGCTCCCGGTCACTACCCAATGGAAAATCAGGGCGGGCCCTGGGCTGCACCGGGAGCGGGCATGGAAGGGCGACACGCACCGCCGTCCTCCAATCCTGGCATAGGCACGCCGGCAGATGATGTCTGGAGCCAGCAAGGACACGGCTGGGGCACGGCGGATCCTTCGCTGTACGATCCGAATGCGCACATCGGCGAACGCGAAGCCCCTCGACCGGCCCAGGCGGACCCGCTCGATCATCTTGCCCAGCAACCGCATCTTCAATCTGCCGGAGCCGCGCCCGCAGAGCCGCTTTTCGGCTTTCCGGAACCTGAAGCGCAATCTCCGTTTCCGGCGCTGTCTGAAACCCCGGCGCAGGAAAGTGCTGAGCCGCTTTTCCAGATGCCCGATCTTCAACCAGAGGCACCAAGCCAGCAACCAGTGGCCGAATCTGCTCCGCCACCTGCAGGAGAGCCCACAGCGTCGCCGTTTCCCGAAGCGCCTGTCTGGAGTGCGCCAGAGGCTGAGGAAACACAGCCGACAATTGTCCAGGAGCCACAGCCTGAACAACCGGCTCCAGTGGAGCAATCTGCACCTGCGGCCATGCCTGTTGTTGCCTCGCAAGAACCAGCGAAGGCAGACACAGCGGCGGTTGCGAAGGGTGATGTTGAGCCGGCAAACATTCCAGTGGGTAATGTTGATTTTATCAAGGCATTCGCCGAAGGAGCCGGTATCCCGGCTGCAACGCTGGCCGGCCGCGATCCAGAAGAATTTGCCAGGGAAGTCGGGGCCATATTGCAAGGCATCACCGGCGACTTGATGGGTCTTTTGCAGGCACGCAGTCAGGTGAAAGCCATGACCCGGAACGCCAACCGCACGCTTATCATGCGCAGCGGGAACAATGCCCTGAAGTTTTCTCCGACACCGCAAATGGCATTGCAGACGATGCTGGCCCCAGGAGCGGAAGAAAACGGGTATTTGCCGATTTCAAAGGCCATGCAGGCTGCTTTCAAGGACATCCAGAAACATCATGTCTGGACCTATGCAGCCATGCAGAAGGCTGCAGGAAGATTTGAAGAAAAGCTTTCCCCCAAGGCGATCGAAGCAGAAGGCCAGGTCGCCAAGAGTACCTTCGGTAACCAGAAGGCCAAGCTATGGGAGCGGATTCAGGAACGCTGGAGTTCCTTGTCCGGTTCGTACGACGATGGCGTGGTCGGGCTTTTCACGCAATACTTTACCGAAGGTTATGAAGAATTGAGCAGTGACGATCCGGAGCAGAGCTCCGGACTGATGAATTAAGACCTTTGCCAGTTTTAAGAGCGCGAAGGCGCGAAAGTGTTAAGGGAGCAGTACCTTTATGTCGTGGTATAGCAAGGTTGCATGGACCGAAGGCTTATTTCTGCGGCCTCATCATCTCCAGCAGAGCGACCGGTACGCGGAGCACATGCTGGACGAACGGGTCCGTTTTGCCTCTCCCTATCCCTGGGGCTTTTCCGAGCTGGAAATTGATCAGGACGTAGGCCAGCAATGCCGGTTCGCGCTTCGCTATGGCCGAGGCATATTCTCCGACGGAACGGTGTTCAACTTCCCGGCCGACGGTACGCCGCCGCCTGCAATCGACGTTCCGGAGGACGCAGCTGGACAAATCGTCTGGCTGGGAATTCCAGAGACGACCGTCAATGCAGTGGAAGTCGCCAATGGCCGCGACGATGCCGCCACGAGATATATTCAGGGCAGGGAGACGATCATCGATTCCACCTCCACCATCCGCCAGGAGGAGGAGATCGATGTTGCGCATCCGCGCCTGCAGTATTCGATTCGCTCGACACCCCATCCCGGTCAGGTCTGCCTGCCGGTCGCCCGTATCACGGAAATCAAGGATCGCATCGTCATAACCGATGGTTCCTTTGCGCCGCCGGTACTTGCCTGTCATGTGCATCCGGTCGTCACCGGCTGGATTGACTCCGTCATTGGTTGGGTGGAGCGCAAACTGAGCGAACTGGCGCGTTACGCCGCCGATACGTCCGCCGGGGGCGGACTGCAGAATTTCGATTATCTGACGTTGCAGCTGCTCAACCGCACTTATCCTTTGCTGATGCACCTTCGCAAATCCGCTTATGTGCATCCGGAGCGGCTGTACATACTGTTCCTGCAGCTGGCGGGGGAGCTTGCAACGTTCGCAACGGAAGAGCGCCGAGCGCGCAACTATCCGGTTTATGACCACGACAAGCTGCATGATATCTTCAAACCGGTCCTGGCCGACATACAGGCGTTCCTGTCGGCCGGTTATGACCGGCGGGCAATCCGCTTGCCTCTGGAACAGCTGGCGCCGAATGCGTTCAAGTCGACCATTGTCGATCGCAACCTGTTCTCGCAGGCGGGCTTTGTCATCGAAGTGGCTGCCCGCAGGCCTTTGACGGAAATTCAGAACGAGTTTCCGAGGCTCTTCAAGGTTGGCCCCTTCGGTCAGATGCGCCAGATCGTCTATTCCAACCTGCCGGGTATTCCGCTGATCCACATGCCGGTACCACCGGCACAGATCCGGGCTCTCACGGACCGGGTCTACTTCCGGCTGGACAAGACGACCCCGCTTTGGCGCGAATTTAGCCAGGACTCGGCGATCGGGCTGCAATTCTCCGGCAACTGGCCGGATCTGCAGCTTGAGTTCTATGCCGTCCGGGAGGGCCGCTGATGTCGGACAATGACGATCCCTTTGGTGTTTCCAAACGCAAGGGGAAGACAATTGTAATGCCCAATCCGGGCGGGCGATGGAGCGAAGGCCAGCCAGGACAACCCGGGCAGCCCCCGCAACAACCTGCGCCGCCGCCACAACAGGCTCCCGGTCAGGCGCCTCCTGGACACGCAGCTCCGCCTCCGCCACACAATCCGCCTTCCGGTGGCTCGGACCCGTGGCAAAGCGGGGGAGGCGGCGGAGGACGTGATCCTTACGCTCCGACGCCAGCTGGATACGAGTATGGCCAGCAGCAGGCACCGGATCTCAGAACCCCGCCAGGCGGTTACCAGGCGCCGCAAGGCGCTGCGCCACAGCCGGCGGCCGCACCTGCACAAGGGGCCGGTAAACTGGCACATATGCCGGACATCAACCAGATCCGCGTTGCCAATCGAAATCCGATTTCCCGTGCGGCTGCCCCGTTGCTTCTGCTTCTGGGCCGGCTTCACCTGACAATGACGGATGCCCAGTTCGACCAGTTGATGCGCGATGTCTACAGCGCCATCAAGACGTTCGAGAAAGAATTGCGGAGCGCCGGAATCACGGACGACCAGATCCGTTCCGCCGCCTATGCGCTCTGTGCGACATCAGACGATATCGTCCAGAACCTGCCGTCTGCCGGACGCCACCAATGGACGCAATATTCCATGCTGACCCAGTTCTTCGGTCAAGCAACCGGCGGTGTCGAGTTCTATCAGCTACTGGAAAAGGCAAAGCAGGATCCCGGTCGTAACTACGGTGTTCTGGAGGTCATGCATTCCTGTCTGTCACTCGGCTTTTACGGCAAGTACCGTGCGATCCAGGGTGGCCAGCAGGGCCTGGAGCGCGAACGACGCGACCTGCATGAAATTCTGCGTCGTGTTCGCCCGCGGCCTGGAGACGATCTCTCTCCCCATTGGCGTGGCCTGGAACTCCTGCAAAAGCGGGCGGGGTTCTCGGTACCGATCTGGTCGGTCGCGGCCGTTGCAGGCGCATTGCTTCTCGGGGGCTACGTCACCTTGATGCTTCTTCTGTCGAGCGGAAGCGAAGTTGTCGCGGGACGCGCAAGTGCGCTTTACCCGTCGGGCCCGATCGAACTGGCGCGCGAAGGCTATCAACCCAAACCGCCACCCGCGCCACCACCACCGGAAGATGCGGCGATCGATACTGTCTCCGCTCAGCTGGCAGGTATCGATGGCCTGGAAATTTCGCAGGCGGGCCCGGCGATCATGTTGCGCATGCGCGCGCAATTCGACGTCGCAGCCGCCACGCTGCGTCCTGAATTCCAGCTTCTTGTCGAGCAGGTCAGCCAGACCCTCGATCAGGTGGAAGGTGAAATTCTGGTCGTCGGCCATACGGACAGCGACCCGATCCGCAATAATCCGCGGTTCCCGACCAACTGGCACCTGTCTGTTGAAAGGGCAAAGGCAGTTGCCGCCGTCATGGAAGCAGTCCTCCAGACACCAGGGCGGGTGCAGGTGGAAGGACGTGGCGCCGACGAGCCGATCGCTCCCAATACAAGCAGGGAAGGCAAGGCGCTCAACAGACGTGTGGAAGTCTTCCTGAAACCACCGGCCAAAGGGCTGGTGATAAACAACTGATATCCGGGGCAACCGCAGAACAAGGCTGTATCTATGAAATTCTGGCTCGGAATAACGGCAATCGTCATCGGCATACTCGCCCTGATCGGTCTGATCTGGTTTGGTGGGCCGTTCCTGTCGATCGCCGGTGTGAGGCCCTTCGAACCTCTCTGGGTAAGGTTGTCGCTGGTTGCGCTTGTCCTTCTGACCGTTGGCGGCTGGACCGGCTACCGGATCTACAAGCGCGTCAAGGCCAACCGGGAACTCGAGAGTGAGATCCTGCAGCCCAAGGCAAGTGATGCCGACTTGCAGATCATGTCGGAGCGCATGAAGGACGCGCTGAAGACGCTCAAGACGTCCAGCGGAAACGCGCGCACCTATCTTTACGACTTGCCCTGGTACCTGATGATCGGCCCTCCGGGCGCCGGCAAGACCACGGCTTTGATGCATTCCGGTTTGAAGTTTGCCGGTTCGCGCGCTAAGGGAGAGGCCCAGAAGCTGGAGGGCCTTGGCGGAACCCGGTATTGCGACTGGTGGTTTGCTGAAACGGCTGTGCTGATCGATACGGCGGGGCGTTACACAACGCAGGATTCCGACGAGGAGCATGACCGCGAAGCCTGGCACGGGTTCCTCAATATTCTGCGCAAGGCCCGTCCGCGTCAGCCGATCAACGGCGTCATGGTGTCGATCAGTCTTGAAGACCTGATGACGCTGTCTGACGATGAGTTGAAACAGCATTCCGATGCGATCCGCACGCGCTTGATCGAACTTTACAAGACCTTGAAAATCGATTTCCCGGTCTATGTGATCTTCACCAAGGCCGACACGGTTGCAGGCTTCATGGAGTTTTTCGGCTCCTATCCCGAAACCCGTCGCAACCTGGTCTGGGGAGCGACTTTCCAGACCCGCGAAAAAAACAAGAACATGGTGTCGGAAGCGCCCGCCGAGTTTGATCTTCTGGTGGAGCGTCTCAACGAGGAGATGGCGGACCGTCTTCAGGAAGAACCGGATCCGCGTGCCCGGCTGATGCTCTATGGCTTCCCGACACAGGTTGCTGCCCTGAAGGATCGTCTGACCGGTTTCCTGAATGCGATTTTCGAACCGAGCCGGTATTATCCGAATGCTGTTCTGCGCGGTTTCTATTTTACCTCCGGCACCCAAAAAGGCACGGCCATCGACAGGGTCATCGGCTCAATGAGCCAGGCCTTCGGGACAGCCTATCAGGCGGCAGCTCTATCCGGTCAGGGCAAGAGCTACTTCCTGCGTGATCTTCTTTCCAAGGTGATAATCGGAGAAGCCGGCTGGGTAACCCATAACCGGCAGGCCGTCAGAGTTGCGACCGCAACCCGCATTGCGGCTTACGCAGCCATTGCCCTCGTGACCCTGGGCCTCGGCAGCTTGTGGGGGATCAGTTATCTCAACAACAAGGCCTTGATTGACGAAACCGCCAAGGCTGTGGACACGGTGCGCGTAAACGGCGAAACCGTTCTGGCGGAGCGGGTTGTACGCGACGACAATCTGGTGGATACCGCCTACATCCTGTCGATGTTACGAGGCTTGCCGGCCGGTTACGACAGCCGCGATACGCCAACGCCTGTCATGGAACAGTTCGGCCTCAGCCAGCGCGATCGTCTGGAAGCAGCTGGTGTGACGTCCTACAGAAGTGGTCTGGAAAGGTTGTTGCGGCCGCGTTTGCTCTTGAGGATCGAAGAGCAGATGACCGAGGTGCTCGACAATCGTACCGGTCCGGGCGGACAGGACGTCGATACGCTCTACAATCTGGCAAAGCTGTACCGCATGGTGGCAGGTGATGCGCCAGAGATCGACAAGGAGCAGATCAAGAATTCGTTCCGTGCCGACTTCCTGCAAAGCTTCCCTGGACCTCAGGGCGAGATCTTGCGCAACGAGCTCAACAACCACGTTGCTGCGATGCTCGATCTCGATTTCGGTGGCAATGTCCTGACTGATCAGCTTGACGGCATTCTGGTTGCCGAGGTCCAGCGAGAGCTCGGACGCGTCAGCCTGGCCGAGCGTGGGTATGCACTTCTCAAGTCTCGTGCCAAGGGCCTTGCCAGCGAAGACTGGATTGCAGAACAACGTGGCGGCTCCGACATGGAGACCGTTTTCGAAACGGAAAACGGCGACACGTTGGACACGGTTGCGGTCGACAAGTTCTTCACCTATCCGGGCTTCCATCTTTCGGTTCTGCCGAACCTTGCCGGCATTCGTGAAGAACTGGAACGGGACAAGTGGGTGTTTGGAGACGTCGGGGAAGCCGATGCCTTTTCCGACCAATATCAGTCGCTTCCCGGCGAGATCCTGGCGCTTTACACCAAAGATTTCATCGAAGCCTGGGAAGAGGCGCTCGGCAACTTGAAATTCAAGTCGATGCGCAACGACAAGCCGCTTTACACGACGCTTCAGGCCGTCTCGGCACCAACATCACCTGTTGTGCAGCTTCTTGAGAGCATTCGGCGCGAAACCCTGCTCACCCAGGATCTGTCGAGTGAAGGCCTTGCCGGAAACCTGACAGGCGGCAACGCGCAAGATGCCGGCACTAACGCTGCACAGAAGATCTTCCAGCGCTACGTGCTGGATTCGTCCGGTGGATTGAAACGTATCGGCCTTGAAGCCGGACTTCAGGCAATCGCGCCGGGAGGGTTGTCCAACGCGCTTGGAACTGCCGCTGGTGGCGGAGGTCCAACCATTATTCCGGGCAAGGCGATCGAAGATCACTTCCGTCCTTACCATGTACTGGTGGAAGGCGAGAACAGCCGCAAGATCGATGCCTTGCTGCTGAACTTCAAGAACATCCTAGACAACCTTCTGATCGTGGCCAACAACCCGCTGCAGAGCGAAACGGCAAATTCCAACGTGCAAATTCAGGCGTCTCTGCTGAGAAGCAACGCGACGCGTTTCCCGCCGCCTTTCGATAAACTGATTATCCAGGCTGCGAAGGAATTTGACGAGGAGTTCAAGGAAACCTCGATCACGCAGCTGAACGAGAAGCTGAGCACCCAGGTTGTTGGTGAATGCCGCAGGATCGTCGCCCGGAACTATCCGTTTGAAAACGGTCGCTCCGAAGTGCCGATGACGGAATTTGCCAAACTGTTCGCACCGACGGGAATCATGCAGCGGTTTTTCGATGAAAACCTGAAGCCGCTAGTCGATACCTCGACGCGCCCCTGGAACTGGAAGCCTGAAGTGTCTCAGGCGGACCGTCTGTCGAACGCAACGCTTCGGCAGTTCGAACGTGCAGACCTGATCAAGCAGGCCTTCTTCCCGACAGGAAACGCGTTTCCGTCCGTCGGACTTCAGGTGGTTCCGCGCGCCCTGTCTC
Source organism: Labrenzia sp. THAF191a (assembly GCF_009363335.1). Lineage (GTDB taxonomy): Bacteria > Pseudomonadota > Alphaproteobacteria > Rhizobiales > Stappiaceae > Roseibium > Roseibium algicola. The sequence continues at coordinate 4,680,148 of NZ_CP045333.1, read as the reverse complement.
AGCAGGCTGACGCGGCCAGCCTGGAAGTGAACGGCAATCTCGTACTGGTGACGCGTGGGCCCGGCTTCAATGCGGAAATCGAACCGTTGCCGGCCAACTTTGATTGGCCCAGCAACACGGCTACGCCTCGCGTTGTACTGGTGATCCAGCCGGAAGTGCCAGGCTACAGATCTCGTCGTGAAATCCATGGAGATTGGGCCTTCTATCGCTTCGTTCGCGATAACAGGGTCAGTTCCGGACAGAACAAGTTCGTCGTGCGTGAAACGCTTGGCGGCAGACAGGTTGCCTTCACGGTGACATTGAGAACGAATCCCAACCCGTTCTTCCTGTCTGCAGTCGGCGATTTCAGTTGCCCTACGAGCTTCTAGAATGGGAACCGGTTATTTCGGCAAACTGCCGGCACGAGCGGATTTTGTCATCGGGCAGTGCCCTGCCGGCTTTCTGAAAAGCTGGGAGGCCTTCCTGATGACCGGACTCGCTCAATCCCGTCTGGATCTGGGCGCGGGGTGGGAGGAAGCCTTCATGACAATGCCGGTGTGGCGATTCTGGCTTATGCACTCTTCAGAGGGTGACGAACCTGTTCAGGCCGTCGCCGGTGCTTTCATGCCGAATGTCGACAAGGTCGGCCGGACCTTTCCATTGACACTTGCCAGCGACATCCGACTGGAAAAGCAGAATGGTCGGCCGGAAGAGACCTGGTATGACCATGTCGAGGCAATCTTGCGCGACACCTTGCAGGAAGATGCCAGCCTGGAAAACTTTCAACAGGCTGTCGCAGGTCTGGAATCGCCACTTGCGGTGGAGGCAAGCGGCAAGAAGGGCAGGGATGCCGAATTACCGACGATGCCAGGAACGGATGTTCTGTCATCCGAATTCTGGTGCCGTGCAGGAGATGTGGGTTTTGAGTTTTCGTGTGCAGGCCTGCCGGACGCAAGCGCCTTTCGATGGCTGCTGTTACCGGAAACCTTCGCCGGTTCGGAAGCTCGACAGGACGTGGCAGGGAATAGTCATGGGCGATTTCATCCGGAGGATCATCGAACATGATCGAACAAATGGAAGCCTCTATGCGTGGCTTTGCGATTGGACTGACCCATGTTGGCCGGGTTCGGCAGCACAATGAGGACACGTTCTACGTTGACGAGGGCAAGGGCGTTTTCGCGGTGATGGACGGTGCGGGAGGCATGCATGACGGTGCGATGGCGTCCAGTCTCGTGCGTGAAGCCCTTGCCAGTATCGCGCAACCGCGCAGCGCGGAAGACCTTCTGGAGCAGTTCGAAAGCAGGTTGATTACCGCAAAGGACCGGATCGAACAGGCCGCAGCCAAGGCGAACGGAGCCGCCATGGGCACGACGATCGCCGCACTTCTGATTTCCGGATCAAACTTTGCGTGCCTCTGGGCAGGCGACAGCCGTGTCTACCGTCTGCGCAATGGCCGTCTTGAACAATTGACGACAGATCATACCGAGGCGCAGGAACTGGTGGACCAGAACGTGCTGACGCCTGAAGAAGCAAGGACGTTCGCCCGCAGGCATGTCATCACCAGGGCGATCGGATCCGGGATTGAGCTTGAACTCGAACTGGTTTCCGGAAATCTGCGTCAGGGCGATCGGTTTCTTCTGTGTTCGGATGGCTTGACCGGACATCTGGACGATAGTGTGATTGGTACTTTCCTGATGAACGGCGCGCCGAAGCCGACGGCACAATGTCTTATCAATGGAGCGCTCGAAGAGGGCGGCTCGGATAACGTGACTGTCGTGATTGTCGATATCGATGCAATGTCTGCGCGCGAAGGAGTTCGCAACTGATGAACGTTGGTGCCCACCTGCTGCCTGCCGGAACCCGGCTCAACAATCTCTATGAGATTGAGGAACATATTGCCGATGGCGGTATCGGGACGGTTTACAAGGCGAGGGACGTGGAAAGCGGGGATCCGGTTGCCGTCAAGGTCCTTCTCGCGACCTTCTCGCGCGACCCGATGATCCTGGATCTGTTTAAGCGGGAAGCAAAGATCCTTCGCAAACTCAAGCACGACGCACTGACCCAGTACTACGTCTTCGCGAAGGAACCTACGCTCGGGATTTATTACCTGGCGATGGAGTTCGTCAGTGGCCCGTCATTGAGTACGCGCCTTGAATCAGGCCCGCTGGAGCCGGAGGCGGTGGCACGGTTGATCAAGCGCTTGGCTGAAGCCCTGCAGGCGGTTCACGACCGGGAAGTGATCCACCGGGATCTTTCGCCGGACAACGTCATTCTCCAGAACGGCGATGTCGCGCAGGCCAAAATCATCGATTTCGGTATTTCGCGGGCGAACACGGGTGGACCGACAATTATCGGTGACGGCTTTGCAGGCAAGGTCAATTATGTTTCGCCAGAACAGGTCGGCATTTTTGATGCCAAGGTGACTGCCCGCAGCGACATCTATTCGCTTGGCCTGGTCATTGCGGAAGCCCTGACCGGCAAACAGATCGATATGGGCGGCACGCAGGTGCAGATCGTCGACAAACGACGGCAGACGCCTCCCTTGGAAGGAATCGACAATCGTTTCCGTCCGTTGCTGGAAGCCATGTTGCAGCCCGATCCGGCAAACCGCCCGGCCAGCATGCAGGAAATTGCGGACTGGACGCTAGGTGCTCCGATGGGGCGGCAGGACCAGGACCGTACGATCATTCGGCCATCTTCTGCGCCGCCGCCGGAACAATCCGCACTGGATCAGCCGCCACCGCAGGCAAACTGGGGCAAGCGCATTCTGGTAGCCTTGTCGCTGCTCGGTTTCGCCGGTGTCGGTGCCGGGGGTGTCTATTTCCTGGTCGGTCAATCCGTGCCCGAGCAGGACCAGAAACCTGTACTTGTGGCACCGCCACGACCGAATGCGCCTGACGCACCGTCGCAGCAGACGAATGTGACACAACAAACGCAGACGCCAGCGACCCAGCAACCGGCAACGCAGCAACCAGTGTCCCAGCAGCCGACTGAAACACAAACAACTGCGCTTCAGTCGCCTTCAACACAAACGCCGGAAACGCAGGCGCCGACGACGCCAGGCAACACCGTGCCGACAATTCCGACCACGCCTCCAGAGGAGACCGTCGACACGAAACCGGAACCGACCGAAACCGTTACCCGGCCACCCGTGACAACCGATCCGCAAGAGACGCCTGAAAACGTGACCCCCGAAGACCGGATCCGGAACTTCGTGAGCAGTTACCAGGCGGGCGATTGCATGTATCTCCAGCCGATAGAGATCGCGAGCCGTTCCGCAGAGATTGAGGGATTTGCTTCCAGGACGCCGCCATTCATCAGTTTCGACAGCGACTTCACCCAGTCTCAGGGGTTTGAAGCGAAGATCCAGGTCAACCTTGTGAGCGATGCGCAATGTCCGGCGATAGCTTTTCTGAGAGGAACACCACAGGGAAACGCCAAGACCGAATTGCGTCTCGACATGCAGCGAACGGTCGTGCCGAACGGTAGCAACATGGCTGGCCGCATTTCCGGTTATGAACCATCAACTGGCGGGCTCGGGCTTATATTCGTCAACAGCAAGGGGGAGACGGTCAATCTGTCCCCATATCTGCAGACGGACGACCGGGGCGCCGGTTTCGTTGTGCCGCTGACCTTGAAAACGTCTACTGAAGAAACCGGCCTGATCATTGCCATGGTGGGCCCGGACATAACCAAGACGCTTTCCGAGCGCCGCGAAAAAGATCCGGAAGACTATTTCGAAAAGCTGATGCAGGATGGTCCGGTCTTGCGGGCAACGGCAACCACGGTCAAAGTGGTGCCCTGACCGGGAAGAGACCTGGCGCAGCGGATATTCTGGCCAACCATGAAACGCTACACCAAACCGATCCATTTGCAGGAGCTGAAACCGCACCGGCGTGCGGACAGCTCCCTTGCGTTGATCAACGTGGTGTTCCTGCTGCTGCTGTTTCTTCTGGTATCCGGAACGCTGCGGCCGCCCTTGCCTGAAGGGTTCGACTGGGCGGAAACGCAACAGAACGATGGCAGCGGCAAACTGGAAGGCAGTCTTGTACTGGACAGGGCAGGGACTGTCTGGTTCGACGGTGAAGTTCTGGCTTACGACGACCTGGGCCCATTTCTTGAAGCTCGGCAATCCGACAGAACCCACATGGTGGTTCAGGTCGACAAGCGAGCCAGAATGGAAGCCATTTCCACACTTGCCGACAGATTGAAAGCTGGCGGTGTGAAACGCCTGACACTGATGACTGTTGAGGCAGGTGCACCTTGACCGTTGTCGCCTATAACCAGGACCGGCAATGGGATATCCCGGGGTACGTGTGGCCGGCTGTTTTGGGCGTTTCGGTTGCCTTGCATGTTTCCGCGCTGATCTACGGCCTGCCAGCGTTGCCTTGGACGGAAGAAGCCCCCTTGCCACCGGTCGAGACCGAAGTGATCCTGGAAAGTGGTGGTCTGCCATTTGAAGATCTGGCAAGTGTCGAAACTGAAATCACACAACCGCTCGAACCGGACACTCCCTTGCCCGTCGAGACTTCTGTGCCAGTGGAAACAGTTGTCAATTCCGAGACTGCGGAGATCCTTGAGCCGGTATTGTCTGAGCCGGTGGTCACCGAAAGCCCAGTCAATGCACTGGTTGAAGCCGTGCCGGTAACCGTTCTGGATCAATCGCTTTCGGACGACACGCCTATCATTGAAGCGCAAGAAGTCAGCCCTGTCCAAACAAGCCCGGTCACCGCAACGCCACCGGAGCAGCTTCAGGTGATTCAGCCTTCTGTTGTTCCGCAAACCGCCTCCACCGTTGTCGCCGCCACGCCTGTACCGGATGCCGTTGTCGCTGTGACGTCCGTCGCGCCAAACGTTATTGCCGGGTCTGAAGTCACTCTTTCCGGTGCCGAAGTCCCAGCCACGGTGGAAGTGGTGCCTTCGGTAGCGGTTGCAACGGATATCGGTGAGGTTGCCGCCGCAGGTGAGACGCAGACAATCGTTTCGGCTGTGCAGGAAAGTCCTGTTCTGGCTCCGCTCGTCGTCGATCAGACACCTGCCGAACCCACTGGCAACGAAGTCGTGTCTGAGGTCTTTGTTCCACAAACGCAGCCTTCCGTTGAAAGCCCGGGCATTGTTGCTCCCGATACCAGCGTTACTGTCGATCCGGTGGTTAGTGCGGAGGTGGATGCGGTATTGCCTGCGGAACAACAGGTTGCTGCCCTGCAGCCTACGGAAACGGAAACTCCCGAGCTAGCGCCCAATGCCCCGGTCTCTTCAACGGTCCCCGCAACACAACCGCAGGGGGAGTTGACAGAAAACGTGCCGCCCGTCGCGGTCGCTTCCATAGATCCACTGGCAAAGGTGTCGGACTATGTTGCCGGTTACAAGTTCGGTGAATGCACACATATGTCTGTTCTTGCAGCTGGTGCGGACACCGCGGAAGTTACGGCCTTTGGCGCAGGCATAGCGCCTTTCGCTATCTTCGATCAGCGCTTCAAGGCGGATCAGGGTTTCGAGGCAAAGATCGAAGTCCGACTGGTGACGCGCAGGCAATGCGCCTTGCTGGATGCTCTTGGCGTTTCTGAAGGCATTGAAGCAGCCGGTCTGGTCGAACTGGACCGGACGGTCGTGCGCAGCGGAACTCCTGTATCCGGTGTGATTCAGCGTGACTTGCCGATCGAGCGAATTGCAAGCGCGGAACAGTCGGGACTGGATCTCAGCGGCAAGGGGCCACCTGAACTGTACCTGATCGATGATGCCGGGCAGATCCATGACGGCCGGGAGTTTCTTCTGCCTGCATCGAACAGTCAGACGGCAGGCGGCTGGCGCTTCAAGGTACCGGTGACGATGATTGCCAGCGACAAGAGTGACGAGACAGCGCTCGTGCTCGCAATCTGGAACCGCCCTTCAGAGCGGCAGCCTTCTCGATTCGGACGGCTTCCTTCCGAACGGGTGGCCGAGATACTGGCAGAGCCTGGGGTCTATTCGCTGACGGCGTTCAAGGTGTCACGCTGAGGGTTGCGATGATGAAGCACCGGCAGTGAAGACGCCGGTGAGGAGAACTTCCAGCGCGGCCCGTTCCTTTTCCAGCCTCGTTTCGAACCAGGTGACGGCAATGGATACTGGCATTGCAACGGCAAGGCCGCAGGCAGTTGTCAGGAGCGCTACCCAGATGCCACCGGCAAGCGTGGCAGGATTTGCGGACGCACCCGATTCCTGAAGGGTCTGGAACGTCTCGATCATCCCGAGAACCGTGCCGAATAGGCCGAGCAAAGGCGAAATCTGCGTCACCAGATCAAGCGCCTTCAGCCAACTGGCGAGGCCGAACAGACGGTCGGCAGCCCTGGCAGAAATTTCCTCACGTAGTCGTTCTTCCCTGATGTCGCGCACCTGAGAGGACAGGGGCTGCTGATCCAGCATCTGGATGGCATCCATGGCGCTGCGCACAAGCGCACCCGACAAGGACCTGTCCTTCAAAAGGTTTTGCGCGGCTTTGGTGCGTTCACCACTTCGCCATTGCGTGACAGCCTGACGAACAAGTCCGTGACGGCCAACACGGGCCGTGGAGAATTGAACGGTCTTGGCGAGGATGACTGCAAGCGCTGCAACGGAAATTGCGAGCAGGATGAGCACGACCGGCCCGCCAAGCTCCAGAAGGGAGGAAGATGTCTCGACCATGCGAAAGACGCTCCATCAGACGTTCAAGGGTAGGGTCAATCGCCGAATTCGATGGGGGTACGATTGCTCAGGTCCAGCAGATCCGGGCAATAGACATCGGTAATGCTGGAAGGCACACAATTCATGACGTCGTTGATGTGAAGCCGCGAAAGGCTGTCGCAAGCCTTCCCGGCAAGGTCGAATTGCAGGATCTTGGTTTTACCGGCGGATATGCGGGAGAACTGAAGACGCAGAAACTGATCCACCAGGCCGTCCTTGTTGAAGGCAACCATTTCCAGGCCGAGCTTGTCCATAGGGCGTTCAAGGCCATTGGTCGCGATGATCGAAAGGCGGCAGCCGCCGTCCGCAGTCGGTTGTAACTGGTTGAGTTCGAGGCTGATTTTCCCCGTCACTTGCTGTGCCTGCACGGGTGCCGCCAAAATGGCAACTGCAATCGCTATAAAAACTCTCTGAACCAATATCCGCATCTTGTTCCCCCGGTTAATGCGTCAATGAATGTTGGAAAGGGTTGTGAAGGCCGGTCTTTGCCGTCCCTAATCGTAAGACAATAGGACCGTCCAATCCTGTTTTCCCTCGGTTTCGACCTGAAAGAAATCTGCTTCGATCAGCCCGCGTTGCCAGCACTGATCGCCATCGAAAAGAACGAATTTTTCCTCGCGAATACAAAGCGTGATATCGCCTCCAAGACGGCTTTCGCCAAAACCGTCTGCCACGTGCAGATAGTAGCGTGCTTTCTCGAGAGGTTCCTGCAGCACCTGGCTGCAGGCGTTTGCGGTGATTGTCCACCAGCCTTCAGTCCGCATGCCTTCGTCGGTTTCATAGCCAATCGCGACGTTCACGAGATCAACGGACCCGTTGCAAACACGCAGGCCTGCGTGGGCAGCAGAGGTCGACAAAATTCCAGACAGCGCCACCGCCCCGAATAACGCGATCCCGCGTAACCCGATCCGGCGTCTTTGCCTAACCTTGCCGCTGTCGCGGTCCGTTTTCATGCTCGTGTTTCCAGTTTGCCAACTTGCTAAATACGCTAAGGAATTGCGAACCCGCGGTCAATTTAGGAAAGTCGATTGAGCTGAAGTGGTATTTCGGCGAAACTCGATTTTCGGAATGACCTGAAGACCCGGGATGGCCTGAGCCATGATCTCCATCGAAACACCGCTTGCAAGGCGAAAGCGCATTCCGCTGACACCTCTGATCGATGTGATCTTCATTCTGATCATGTTCTTTCTTTTGTCTTCCACATTTGGTGTCTGGCGGCCGCTGGAAGTTGCGCTTGGTGGCGGAGCGCCGGCAGGGGGGGCAGAGGCACAATCGAACGCCAGCGTTCCCGCAGTCCTGATCGTCGTGAAGTCTGTTCCCGGTGAAGATCTGTCCGCCGTGACTGTCAACGGGAATGAACTGCCACTTGCAGGGTTGGCACAGGAACTGAACCGGTTGGCAGAAGCTGGTGCCAGGGATGCTGTTCTTTTGCCTGGCAAGGGAACCGATTTTCAGCAGGTCGTGCGGATTCTGGACGAAGCCCGAACCTCAAAGCTGACAAGCGTTCGGCTGCATCTCGATTGACAGGAACACGAGGCGTTTCTGCAATGCAAACGAGCCGTTCGTGCGCAAAACCTCACCTGTGGCTACAAAAACGGCCCGGTTTTCAAGACCGGGCCGTTCTGGTTTGACATGTGATTGCAGTATTGATCAGCGACCGATTGCACCGCCGATGATGCCACCCACAACGCCACCGATGAAAGCGGCTCCAGCCGGGTTGATGCCACCACCATTGTTGTTGTTGTTCGCACGGCGAGTGGTGGTGTTGTTGGTACGGCGCGTGGAGGTCGCACTGCGAGAAGCGCTGGCAGCCGCTTGCTGCTTGCGGTTCACTTCAGCCTGGTAAACCGAGTACTGCGTTGCCGTCTGTGCAGTCAGCAAGGCGTATTGGGCGGCGGTGAAATAGCCCGTGGCGACGATGCCGTTGGCAGCCTGCCAGGCACTCACACCGGCGCGGGTCTTCGGACCGAAGGCACCATCCGGGCGACCGACATCCTGACCAGCCAGGTTCAGACGGGTCTGAACTTCGCGGCGGGCAGTACGGTTCCAGCCGAGAGAAGCTTCGGTTGCCTCATTACCCGGAACGGCCTTTTGCGGGTCCGGCAGGGTAGCCACAACGCCTGTCGTGCTGGCGGCAGGAGCCGTTGCTGCACCTGGGACGACGGTCGGATTGACCGAAGCAACCTGGCTACCGGCTTCGAGCCGCTTGATGGAATTGCGCGCAAAGTCCGCGAAGAGGCCTGACGGGTAGGCATCCAGGTAAGCCTTGTAGTCAGCAACGGTGTTGCTGGACTTGGCAGTTTCCCAGATGAGCTTCTCACGTTCCCATGCAATTGCCGACTGGCTGGGGGAGGTCGTTGCTGCATTGTTTACAACCGGCTGCTGCGGAGCGGACGTCGCGGTGTCGCCAAGGGAGGCGACAGTGGTCGTCGCGGCCGGTGCAGCCTGCTTGTTCAGGAACACTTCGCCGATCAGAGATGCATTCACCCACGGGCGCTGCTTCTTTTCCGTCTCTTCATAGACTTCACCGGTAACGCGAGTCATGACGGTCTGGATGGAAGCGTTCGGCGTGTCGATATGTCTGATCAACGCAGAGGTGAAGGGCGAGTTCGCACCGTCGCCGTCCAGGGCAACGTCTCCCGGGCTGGTCGCGAAAGCGATCACGGAGCCTTCGCCGCCGGTTTCCTGAATCTTGATTTCAGCAAGACCTGCACCAATGCTGCCGGAGCGGCTCGGTCCCATGCGGCGCGCGAGGGTGCGGGCCAGCGGATTGTCGCGGCAGGCATCCAGGAACACCATCTGAACCTTCACGTCCTTGGACATTTGGCGCATGATGAAATCAACGGTAATGGTTTCGAAATCGAGCGAGGTTTCATCCTCGATCGTGGCGTCGATAGGTACCAGGTGATTCTGACCGGCGACCTGAAGGCCGTGGCCGGCGTAGAAGAGAATGGCGATATCCGCGCCATATGCCTTTTTCGCAAAATCCATGACGGATCTGCGCATTTCACCATAAGTCTGGTCCTGGCCGGCGACGACTTCGAAGCCGAGGGCCTTGAGTTTGGCGGCCATCTGCTCGGCGTCATTTGCCGGATTAGGAAGTTGTACTGTGTGCTCGTAAGCGCCGTTGCCGAGTACGAGGGCAACGCGCTTAGCCAGTGCCGGAGCCGTCCCTGCGAGAATTATTGCCAGCACGGCGATCATTCGTTTGAACATATCCTGTCCTCTCGTAGATCATGGTTGCCTGTCGGTTGAACCGATCTTTACACGAGGTCTTTGTCCTCTTGAGAGGAACAGGTACCCCGGATGGCACTATGTTTCTGTAATACGCGTCACAGGAACGTCAAATTGAAGAAGCTGTCCCTGCAACCAACTGAATCCGGACCGCAACGGTCCGTTGATGACCCCACTAAAATCAGTTGCAGACTATAGCCAATCCTTTTTTTAAAAACCACTTTTCAACAGACAGTTGCTGCCATTTTTTGAGTTACGTTAACACGAAAGGACGCAAGGGAAGGTGTTAGTGGATTTTTTGCCGGCCAAAACTTGAAAAAGGACCGGATTTTCGACCTGAAAAAACGCTTTGTGACTTGAATCACCGTGTTTGAGAGACTGTCTGGTAATCTGGTTTCATTGCAAATGCGCGTTTTCGCAGGCTCGTTTGAAGCTTGCGCTCAGCGGAGAAAACATTATGGCCGGAAGAGCAGATATTCTCAAACATATGAGAGCCAAGCATGTCGGCGTATTTCAGTCCGCAGCCCGGCTCTACAACGTTGCGATTCTGGTGCGACGGACAAACACAGCATCCCTTGAGCACGTTGGCGAACCCTATGCCACACCCAAGCGTCTGGATTGCAAGGCCAAGACTGCGGATTTCGATGTTAAGCCCGTCGGAAGCAAGTGTCCGGACGCGCAGCGCAAGAGCTTTGCGGGGCTGGTTGTCGATCCAAAAATCGTTGGTGAGAAGGCCTTCAAAGCGAGCAAGATGGCAAAGGTGATCGAGGAATGGGGGGGATTTCAAAAACAGTTGCGACCGGAAATGGCAACCTTCGAACAGCAACGGAAACTGACCTACATTCCGCGTGGAGGCGTTTATTTCGTCGAACGCAATCCGGAAGACCCCTATTACGGCTGTGTGAAGTTCTCGTCCAGTTCGCTTATCACCGCGGCCAAGTGTGTGCACGGAGACTTCGATCTCTACGGCATCGTCGATATGGATGCTCCTGACAAGCTGGTCCGCGTCAGAGAGGATCGTCTGGGTCAGAAGCACACGCGCTCGCCAAAGTTTTTTGACGTGCAGCATTTCGTCAACAACCGGCTCGGCATTGCCATGGTCTTGCACGGATCGCAGGAAACCTATGCGACGGAGCACAAGGATGATGACCTGGACATATTCTTCCCGAGTGGACGGATAGAGTATGCCGGCCCTGCAGCCGCAGATATCGAAGCATTCTACAAGAAGGAATTTCCGGGGCGGACGTTGTTCCGCAAGGACGAACCTGCCCTGGATATAAAAGGCAGTTACATATCGCCAGGTGCACTTTGACCGGTAGCTTACGCCAGTGCCAGGTGCCTGCTTCTGAACCGGAGGGGAAGAAGTTGGCACGCCCAACGGGACTCGAACCCGTGTTTCCGCCGTGAAAGGGCGGCGTCCTAGACCGCTAGACGATGGGCGCGCGGTCGACGCGGCTGCGTCGTGGGGAGGCTTATAGGCGGGATTGGAGCAGCCTGCAAGAGCCTTTGCGACAATTTTTTGCAAGCCCGGAATCCCGGGCTTGCGCCTGTTGAAAACTGTCCGGTTTTACCATTCGCCGGTATTGGGCATGGAGGCCCAGGGTTCTTTGATTTCAAGCGCTTCACCCTTTTGAAGCAGCTCGAAGGAGATGTTGTCCGGCGAACGGACGAAGGCCATGCGGCCGTCACGTGGAGGACGGTTGATGGTGACACCCTTGTTCTGCAGGTTCTCGCAGAATTCGTAGATGTTATCGACCTCATAGGCGAGATGACCGAAGTTGCGGCCGCCGGTGTAGGTTTCCGGATCCCAGTTATAGGTCAGCTCGAGAAGTGGCGCAGCGTTTGCCTTTCCGGCTTCGACATCGTCGGATCCGGCGAGGAAGATCAGGGTGAACCGGCCTTTTTCGTTTTCGTAGCGACGGACTTCCGTCATGCCCATCTTGTTGCAATAAAAATCAAGTGAGTCTTCAATGTTGGTCACGCGGACCATCGTGTGCAAATAACGCATGTCCTATCCTTTTCCTCAATCGAGGGATTTTCCAAACGGGCACCGGACCGGCCGATGAAGTGCATTGATACCTTGCCCGAAGCTCAGCGCTTTGTGGCACAGTTCAAGGACGGTTCCTACCGGCAGATCGTTGCCCTGACCGGGGCGGGGATATCGACGGACTCCGGAATTCCGGATTTCCGTTCACCTGGCGGGATATGGTCCAAACGTCAGCCTGTTCAATACCAGGACTTTGTCGCCGATGAGGATAGCCGCCTGGAAGACTGGGACCGCCGCTTCGAAATGATGGACTATTTCGCAAGAGCGGAGCCGAATGCAGCACACCAGGCCATGACGAGCCTGGCGCAGGCCGGCAAGCTTCATTGCCTCATCACACAAAATGTCGATGGCCTGCACCAGCGAGCAGGTTTTCCGAATGACAAGCTTGTCGAGATCCATGGCAATTCCACATTCGCAACCTGTCTTTCCTGCGGTGCGCGGGCTGAACTGGAATCTCAGAAGCCGATTGTAGACGCCGGGCAAAGTCCGAGATGTCCAGATTGCAGCGGACTGTTGAAGGCGGCGGTCATAAGTTTCGGGCAGCAGATGCCGGAAATGGAACTGGAGCGGGCAGCGGAGGCTGCTGCTGCTTGCGATCTGTTTCTGGTGTTGGGCTCGTCACTTGTCGTGCATCCAGCCGCACAACTGCCGGCCATCGCTGTTCGTGGCGGTGCAGACCTGGTGATTCTAAACGGCCAGGAAACGCCGCTCGATTCTTACGCGTCAACAGTCATTCGAACACCTTTAGCTCAAACATTTGCGAGATTTGGCGAATAACCGGCCTGATTTCCGTAAATGGTCTGTGGTTAGTCCGACAATTTCCCTTCTCGCCAGAAAGCACAATGTTATCCTTTTGTTAGGAATCAGCTGGCTGGTGAGTCGAATTTTGCCTTCAGCTTAATGATGCGGACCAGAGACGGGACAAAAGGCTATGGGGGTTAAAACCGCACGGGAGCCCCGCGCACTCGAAACATTGACGGACGAAGTCGCCGTTGATGTACTCGAGATTGCCGGAACGATTAAGTGGTTCGACGTCGGGAAAGGATATGGCTTCATCGTCCCGGACGACGGCGACGGTGATATCCTTTTGCACGTCACCTGCCTCAGGCGAGACGGGTACCAGACTGCTTACGAAGGCGCGCGGGTTGTTTGCGAAGTACTCGACCGGCCGCGCGGTCTTCAGGCCTTCCGCATCCTGTCGATGGACGAAAGCACTGCGACCCACCCGTCACAGCTGCCACCGTCGCGCACCCATGTTCAGGTTGTCCCCGAAAGCGGTTTCGAAAAAGCGACCGTCAAATGGTTCAACCGCGTCAAGGGTTTCGGGTTTCTGACCCAGGGTGAAGGTTCAGAAGACATCTTCATTCACATGGAGACGCTGCGACGTTTCGGCATCACTGAATTGCGTCCCGGCCAGGATGTGCTGGTGCGCTTCGGCGAAGGCCCGAAAGGCCGCATGGCCGCTGAAATCCGTCCGGTCGGGACAGGCACCCACATACCTGCCTCTCACTGACCCCGCTTTCCGTCATTCTGCACATTGACTTGGCCGGACATGTTCCGGCCTTTTTGTTTGTCGACCTTCAGGCAATCTTCTTTGGCAAACGGGAAGTGTTATTCCGGCCTTGCCCTTGACTGCCAGTTACTCAAACCGGTTCTGCCGGGTCTTTCAGGAAGTTTTCAGAATGCGTCCTTTCTTTCTGTGCCTCTCGCTTTTTGCCGCAACACTCTGGATTTCGCTCGCGGGTTCGCCAGGGCAGGTGCTGGCGCAGGACCCGCAGCTGAACCTGCCGGTGGAAGAGCTCGTGATTCGGTCTGGAGACAAGGAACACCAGTTCAAGGCGGAAGTTGCGGCGACGGACCGGCAACGGTCGATGGGATTGATGTTCCGCAAAGAGATGCCGGCAGAGCGCGGCATGCTGTTCCTCTTCGAAGGGGAGGGCGACCGTTACTTCTGGATGAAAAATACGCCCCTGCCGCTCGACATCATTTTCATTGACGCGAAGGGGGCCATCGTCAGCATCGCCGACAACACCACGCCTTTTTCCGAAGACGTCGTTCCCTCGCTTGGTCCGGCGAAGTACGTGTTCGAAATAAACGCCGGTCTGGCGGAAAAACTCGATATCTCGGCCGGGGACAAGGTCAGTAGCCCGTCCATGGGGCTGGAGTGAACCCGAGCTGTACCTATTCCAGCCCGCCCGAAAATTCTAATAACATGAATTATATGCGTTGACCGATGAGGCGGCCAGACTGGCGACCGACAGGACCAGCAGGACGCCTGTTGGTGCAGATACGGCAGTGATTACCGCGGAAGCAGAAAGCTCCATCACCGCACCGATGCACTGAGCCTTCTTTTTGTCCCCACCTGCAAACGACACGATAATACCTGTCTTGTTGACGACTGTGGCACTGACAGCAACCATCGCGGCTCCTGGCGATAACCTGGTGACACTTGCTAGATTCGCTGTCTGCTGGAATTGGCTCAAAGCAAAAGACCCTGCGCGAACAGCATTCTTTGTCCGACGGTCGGCAGAGGAGTGTCCAACGGCCATATTGGCTACACCCGCTGCTGTATTCGCGATCGACAGCTTTTTTTGGAAGATTGACGAATCTTCTGCGACGGTGATCAGCAGGTCAAAGGTAGCTTGGTATGCTTGCGGATCCTGAAGTATTTTCTGGGACTCGGATCCACCGAAATCTTCTAATGCCTTTGTGAAGTCATCCTTCGTGATCATCTACTTCTTTTCCTGAAATATATATCGAAAATTGTAATTTTGCTGATGTAAACGTTTTGGTATTTGATTCAATTGACTGGATACTTTTCATTCGGGAGAATGCCGCCAGTAATCGGGTTGGGCAAGCAAATATACTGAAGTCCGGTTTGCACTTTCGAAGACCGTGATGGCACGATGCCTTGGCCGTCGCGTTTACGAGGCTCGTTCGTGGTCATCGGGCACGCCGGTTAGCTTTTGTGTGCAAACTGAGAACAAAGTACGGGACATGTTTGTCAGGTTTTGCCCACAAAACTCGGATATTCTTGGTTTGTTCTAGCTTGACGATGGAGTCTGTGGCCTATAAATCCGAGCGCATCAACTGTTCGGGGTATAGCGCAGCCTGGTAGCGCATCTGGTTTGGGACCAGAGGGTCGCAAGTTCGAATCTTGCTGCCCCGACCATTCATTCTCCTGAAAATCGATGTGATGCAGCACGCGTTAGTTGAGCTTTGCAATGCAAATCCATGCGCTTGCTGTGGTTCCGTGCCTAAAGGCCGGGATAACTAGGGCCAAGCTACGCAGGCGTCTTGTGCAACTTATCGCCGCATAACAGACTGGTCAGACAGGCGTTTCCAATGCCTGTGGGAGTGACGCCGCTTGCGACGGCATGCAGGCCGCGCCGGATGGGGCTGATGATACCGGATCCTGACGACCAGGCGACGCTGGATGTATCGGCGGCGATAGCCGTGCTGCAGTCCAGAATTGAAAAGGCTGGGCTTTCTCTGAAGGAAAGCGCGGATTTTGAGCTTTTCGAAAAGACCGTCCGGAGCACCGAAGACAAATACCTGATGGAAGATTTTTCACCGCGGTTTTTCGACCTGCACGGGACGACCGCGTTCTGGGTAGGGGCCGTCAACAGCCATGGTAACGTCGTGTCTGTGCAGGCCGCAAAGGTGGAAGACCTGAAAGACAGGAGCCTTGCCGAGCACTGGCATCAGCAGCAACGCAGGATCTTTGTCGACCCCAACCCCCAGGTTCGCTTCGGTACAGACCACGCGCATGATGCCTATTTCATGCGCGGGCGTATCGTTTATCACGGCAATCTCTGGCTGAGACGGGACATCCGGGGGCAGGGCCTTGCCGAGCCTTTGACCCAGTTGGGGTTTCTGCTCTCACTATTGAAGTGGTCGCCGGATTATCTCTATGGCCTGATGGCAGCAAAAAGCGCAGAAAAAGGCTTCGGCATCCGGGTCGGCTACCGCAGGTTCGTGCCACGCGGCACCCATTGGGAGATTGCGCCTGGACATATCAGGCCGGATGACTGGCTGGTCTATGCCACCAGAAGCGATCTTCATGGCCTTGTAAAACTTATCCTCAGGACGTCCGCTGAAGATCCTGAATGACACCCAGGTAGGCGCAGAAGCGAAGATCGGATTGCAACGAAGGTCGCACGGCGACGATCAACCGCTCGAACGCAACTTCATAGAGTTCGCCATTGACCTGAATTTTCGTGTGGGCGTAGCCGTAATACGGTGTGCCTTCCAGCGCTTTGCGATAACCTTCCGCCGAAGCCTTCTCCAGGTCCGGATCTGGTGTGCGCAGACCGCAGGCTGGTGTCGCAGGGCTAGCCCAGTCTTCGCCGAACAGGTGTCGCTGCCCACTTTCCTTACCGACATAGAAGATCGGAGGGGGAGCGTTTCCGGGCATCTTGTCCGAGCAAAGGCTCAATTGAGGCAGGAACGGTTTCAGGCATTGCTGGATCTGACCCGCCTCGATCGACATGATGCTGTCGTAGAACGCGGACACAGCCGGGTCGGCAAGCCCTTTTTCAATGGCCTGTGTGCCGAGTTCCGAAAAATGAGTATCAGGGCGTGTTAGCACGGTCCTCTCTCATGTTTTGATTTTGTTCCATCCGGCAAAAATCGACCAGCGACACCGCAAATCCTTCGCCGTTTGCCAATAACCATTTCTACCGGTCGAAGGCTTTCAACAACAGCGACATGACATTCAGAAATTCGTCGCGTTTTTCCGGTGACAGATCGGTAGGGTCGGATACCGAATAGTCCAGCGTCAGGATCATGTCCCACATTTCAGTGAGATTGGCGTCGTCAATCGCCGCTTTCAGTTCGACCGGCGCAATTTTTTCCGGCGCTCTGGTAACCGGCCGAACATGTTCCGGAACATAGCCTTCCAGTCTTTTCAGAAATTCGTAATGCATGTCAAAGCCTTATCGTTTTGATCTTTGGATCGGCCCTTTCAGGCTGTCCGGCCCTGCGATTCTGTATTTTTTGAACCTGCACTGCGTTCCGAAAATCGGCGTCTTCCAGACAAGTTCACGTTAGGGTAGTTAATAGCATGAGTTGCGCCTCCATGTCATGTTACGTGAATGTCATAAATCGCCTCTCCAACAACACCGTTAATACATACTTGTGCTGTTAAATGAGTCGCCGACGAACCGAAGATTGCGGGTTGCGGCCAATATCGGTGTTGACACCGGCGGCAAAGGCGGGAAAAAGCTGCTGTAGGGAATTGCATCTCACATATTCAGACTTGAGGGCACTGTCACATGGTTGCGCGTATCTACCGTCCGGCGAAAACCGCCATGCAGTCAGGCAAGGCGAAAACCCAGAGATGGGTGCTGGATTACGAGCCGGAGGTCGCCAAGTCCGTCGAACCTTTGATGGGCTATACGTCGTCTTCCGACATGAAGCAGCAAATCCGGCTTTATTTCGAGACTTCTGAAGAAGCTGTCGCATATGCGAAGCGCCATGGCATTCCGCACAGGGTGGAGAAGGCGCAGGAACGCAAAGTGCGCGGGTCTGCCTATGCGGACAATTTCAAATTCAACCGGTCTGCGCCCTGGACCCACTGAACAAGAACGTTCGGCTTCTCTGACCTATTCGGTAAGAGATCGGATTGTCTGTTGAAAGCGGCGATTTCGAATCGACACGAGCCGGGTTTTTGACGCATTAGGGCAGTGGAGGCGATCGCCGGATCGGGTTGCCTCCGGACGTTTGGTCTCGATCCAAGATTGCATGAACGTCTGGCAGGCCTCAGAGATACTGCCCGATAGTCTCATCTGGGAACGGTTTGCGTTCCTGAGAAATTGGCTCCGTAGCTCAGCTGGATAGAGCACTCGCCTTCTAAGCGAATGGTCGCAGGTTCGAATCCTGCCGGAGTCGCCATCTCCTTCATTTTTTTGAAAAAATCCTGAGCTTCGATGCCTCTGCCTTGCGTGGGAAGGCGTCCTGCTGTGCAGATGTCCATAAGAGGACATTCATGTCAGGTATTTGGAAAAAGCCTGCAAAAAAACAAAAACCGCCGGCCCCTGCAATATAGGAGCACGGCGGTGTTTCTAGACCGCGATTCGCCTGAAGGTCAGAGTGTCTCGGACTTTCCCGATTCCACCTTCTGGCCAACCATGAGCGGTGTGATCTTTGTTTTCAGGATCATGTCCACGTCCTCGGAACCATCTTCCAGGGACTGAAGGGCCATATCCAGGAAATAGGAACAGAACGTACGGCCGTCCTTGTCCGATTCTTTTTTCGTGTAGCGGATCATGCGCTTGATCGCCTCGATTGCAGGCTCCTGCTCGAGTTCAGTGCGGTCCGATTTGCTAACGGTCTTAGACATTTTACTACCCACCAGTATTTGATTTGCCGATTGCAGCGTCGCTGCTGTGACCATCCGATAAAAGCATGCTGTTGCAGCGTGAAATGAGCGTGATAAGGTGCTGTTGTGTTTCAGGTTGCGTGATATTCGCGGTTGCGCGAAGGCGACCACTGAAGCGTGCATTTCAATTACGGGGAATTGATGGCAATCGCGTCCTGCTTTGCATGCCTTGGGCGGCCTTTGCTCCTTGATAGCGACCAGGAACCTGTGGCGGTCAAGACCCGCAAGGCTCTGGCGATCATGGGCTATCTGAGCCGCATGAGCGGTATGGCGTCGCCCCGGGAAGCACTGGCGGATTTGCTTTGGAGCGGGACGGACCGCCACAAGGCGATGCAATCCTTGCGTCAGGCATTGCGCCAGTTGAAGAGCGCCGAGGAAACGGCCGGCATCGATGTAGTGCGCTCAGCGCCAGGTCATATTCAACTCGACCCATCGGCGTTCGCGTCTGATCTCATGCTCATGAACACGCTTCTGGAACGTGGGCAGGCAGCTGATTTCCGCAAGGCGGGAGAACTGTGGCGCGGCGAGTTTCTGACCGGCTACGACGATATCGATTCTGAATTCTCCGAGTGGCTGACGGTCGAGCGTGAACGGGTGCGCTCTGAACTCATCAGCGCCGCCTTCAAGCATCTGAACAGAATATCCACGGAAGACGGG
Organism: Labrenzia sp. THAF191a; assembly: GCF_009363335.1. Classification (GTDB taxonomy): domain Bacteria; phylum Pseudomonadota; class Alphaproteobacteria; order Rhizobiales; family Stappiaceae; genus Roseibium; species Roseibium algicola. The sequence goes on along the minus strand of NZ_CP045333.1, from coordinate 4,661,150 downwards.
GGTGTGCAGGCAGAGGCCGGGGCGCGTTTTGTCCTGAAACTCGATCCCGCGTTTGAGGCGGCTCATCGCGTTCTTATTCGTCTCTACATGAACCTGGGCCAGCCCGAGCGCGCCGAACAGCAACTCAGGTCCTGCGAAAGGGAAATGCGGCTCCATCTGGATGCTGAGCCCGATGAAGAGACGCGGAAGCTGCTCATCGTTTCGGAGGTCGAAGCTTCTCCGGTGCCGGTTGGAAGAAGTGATGGCAACAGCGGCGGAAACCGAGGGTTCCTGCCAAATTACGATGACTTCGTTCCCTTGCCAGAAATTTCCATTGTCTCGTCATCCCTGTTGAAGAAGGGATTGAATGACGCGATCCATCTGAGAGAGGAAATCGTTTCCGGCCTTTCTTCGTTTCGGTCGTTCGAGCTGTTTGAATCAGAATATTTCGGCGAAGAAAACGTACCACGTCCAACCTTGATGGAAGGTCACGAACTTGGCTGTTATCTGCTCAGGTTCCGGCATGACGAACGATCGGGCAAAGTGGTTGTCCAGTTCGAGGACAGGGGCAACGGTCAGATTGTCTTTAACGAGATAATTGACCTGCAATACTGGGACGGTCTGGTCCCGGCTGCGAGCCAGATTGTGAGCCGCATCCATAACCATGCGACCAGCAGACTAAGAAACCCCGCGAAAACATCCGTTTTCGCCCGTTGGTGTCAGGCCGAAGCCCTGTTGTGGGATTTCACGCCGCAATCCGACGAAAAAGCGATGCGCTTGCTGGATGATCTGGAGCGCACAAATCGTTCGTTCTCGATGACGTATGCTGGCAAGGCGTCGATCATCATGAAGCAGGAATTGCATTTCCCGCTCATGGACAAGACGTTTTCCGGTGAAGAAAACAATCTTCTGAACCTTGCCGAAAAATCGATCAGGCTCGATCCCTGGCAGGCCGTCAATCAGCGCGTTTATGGTTGGGCACTTATTCTGTCCAATATGCCAGACGAAGCGCGAAGGGCATTCCAGAATGCCGGCCGCCTGAGCTCGGCTGATCCGGCCAACCTGATGTCTGTTGCCGAGGGCCTGGCTTTTTCCGGCGACATCAACGAAGCGCGCGTTACGGCCGAAAGAGCTTTCTCACTCTTCGCGTTTGTGCCCCGCGTTTTCTACGAGTACCTGGCGAACATCTATTTTGCCGCGGAAGATTACGACAGCGCGATAAAGCAGATAGAACGGGGGGCCGGAGTTGGTATCAGTGGCTTGACCACTCGGGTGGCCGCTTTGGTCTGTGCCGGGCGAGAAGAAGAAGCCATGCAAACGCTTGAGCGCTTTGGTGAAAATCGTGCCGCCTTGCTGAAAAACTCTCCCGAGCTTGCGCAGGACCCCAAGAGCTGGAGAAAGAAGATCAATTTCTTCCAGAACGAGAAAGTCCGAAACGATTTCGACAAGGGTGCAGCTCTGGTGCAGCGGTTCCTGTTCGACGGTTCCGGTTCAATTTAGCGCGAACGTCGAAGAAAGAGCTTTCAGATACTCCTCATTGGCACTGCTCAGCTTTTCTTCGTTCAGACGAAAAGGCAGAGCTACCGCGTTCGGATTGTTTTTCTGATCAACGATCTTGAACTGCATGAGCGCCACCGTCTCTTTCGGCAGGCCAATATTGGAAATCGCGGCTAACGGGTCTCGCTCGAGCTCGCGTCGGAAGTTTTCGTCGATCGCTGCCCTGGCGATAAGTTTGCCAAGGTCTTTGACGTTGCTCTGGTAGTAGGGAAATCTGGCCATCGTTACCCCAATCGGAAAGAACGACGGCCTTCCTGCGCGAAGCAAGAAGGCCGGAGACGTATCGTGACGACCTTACCGGCTTACTCCGGGACGTCTTCGTAAAAGCAATTGCCGAGAGCTGCTTTACCGAGTTCTTCGAAATATTTCTCATCGCCAGCAGCAACGCGCGCTGCATCGATTTTTGCCGGGATGATGAGGTGGACGAGGTCAGCAGTGTCGGCGAAGATTGCGGCATCGGAGTTGATGCCAACTTCAGCCAGGACTTCAGCCGGGTTGGCAACCAGCCGCTCGCGTGCTGTGGCGTTCTGAATGATCGCGCCAAGTTTCGCGCCAATTTCCAGTTCAGTCCGGGAAGTTGTGTCAGCGTGCATTATGAGCCTCCGATAGGTTGAGTTGCAATGTGTCCTGCCTGGTGGTGGGATGGTCACCCGGCTTTTTGAAATTAGGTCAAACTTTAGTAAATAGTTATGTATTGATACTGTTTACTACTGATCGACTGCTTTCGAATAGAATGTAGAACGAGGGGATGAACTCGCTCAATGGCAGTTTTGTTAATCTACGTTGTGTGCAATTGCAGGGTGAGGCGAAGTAAATTGCCATATCAAAACATAAGCAGCCGTCGCGCACCCACACTGTTGGCGGCGGTGTCTCTTCTATGATTGTTGAAAGTGGAATTGCGGACGACGTACTTGCGGACCTGTCGCGTTTGGGCCTGGTATCGGTGGAGCCGGGTATTGAGGGAGATCGTGTGCGCTTGCTGGAGCCGGACCTTCGTCTTTTCCTGAAGCTGCTTTCGTCATTCTCCCCAAGACTGGTCCCGATGACACGCCCCGGATGCCCGGTGCATTTTTGCACCGGGTTGCTCAAGTCGCCTGAAACTGGTGCAAAAGAAGTACCTGCCGCTGGGGCACCAATTCCTGCCGGGGGGCAGGGGGATATCGCATCAATTGCAGCTATTAGTTGTATTGGAGAGCTGTCCGAAAGGCTAACCCTTTGTAGTATCGGGATTAGTGACAATAGGGTGTTCACTTACGATAAAAAACAACCGCAGGTAGATTTTGGTCGATTGATTGGATTGAGTGAAACCCAGGCAAGTATCGCTCTCGGCAGGCTCCGTCTCGGGCGGGATCTTTCGCGCGTCAACTCTTCAGACTGGTCATCTCTTTCAGGCAGGCGTGTCCGGTTGCGGAATCTGCAGACTGATGAAGAGGCGCAGTGCCTTAGTTTGGGAATTTTGTTTAACGAAGCCGATGACGTTACGGGCATACGTTTGCCTTTTGCTTCGAGCGCAGGATGCGCTGTCTGGCATGATCTTGAGGGAGCGCGAGCACGCGCACTTCTTGAGCTTGTAGAGCGTGATGCCGTTGCGCAGGCCTGGTACAACCGCCTGGGGATAACTTCTCTACCTGAGAGCTATGTGAGGGAGATGCTCCCTCCTGATCTGGTCCAATATCTCGATGACCAGCCGCGGCAATGGGAGCTCTTGCACGTCGACACGGACCTTCCGGTCCAGGTGGTGATTTGTGTCTCTCATGACGGTTACGGTCGGAGGTGTGCGTTTGGATCATCCGCCGGCTGGGACACCGCACAGGCCTGTACCAGTGCAATTCAGGAAATGTTGCAATCGGAAAATGCTCTGTCTCTGATGGACAAGTCCTATCCCGCCAGTCACGGCACAAAAGAAGCGCTGAGGTCGCTACCCAGGCAGCTGGCGTATGCCAGAGAGCACGTGATATTCGAGGATCTGCCTTTGCGGGGTGCGGTTGCCGCCCGTCCTGAGGTTCTGAAGAAGACCTCGACTTTTGAAACCCTGCTTCAGGGCTGTTTCGACCGCGGGATCAGCCTTTGGGAGTTTGATGCGACCCGCCAAGACCTTGCAATTCCCTGCATCAAGCTGTTGTCCCCCGAGCTTTGCAGTTGGGAGCCAAGGTTCGGCAAAAAAAGGTTGTTCGACGGGTTTGTAGAGCGTGGTTTGCGAGACACTCCCGCGTCCGAAGCCGAATTTGCCGCCCGACCATTTCCCTTTTGAACGATTGACAGGCTGATGTGCCGGCCTTAATAAAATATGAGCCGTGCATTCATATTTAGTTTGTGGGGCGTCCGGATGACAACTGGGTCATTCGATCTCTGGAAGAAGCCTTGTTGGCGGAGCTTGGCTCCGCCCTTTTTCCAGGTGTCTTGTTATCGGACGGTCGGTCGGCCGTCCGCATAAGGGCGGGACAGTGTCATCACCCAGAAATTGCGCCATTTGCCATTGTTGCGGTTGGTTCTGGCAATACCTACCCGTGTCACGTAGGGGTTGAGAAGGTTCTTGTTGTGGCCTTCTGAGCCTTGCCAGCCACGGAAGGCTGCTGCCAGATCGGCGTATCCCGCACCGAGATTTTCCGCGCCTGCGTAATTTGCGTATCCTGCCTTGTCGAGCCGTTGTGACAGACCGAAGGCACTGTGGGCCCAGGTGTCCATACTGTCGCGCTCGGCGATATGGCGTGCCATCTTTTGGGAAACGACATCCAGCTCCGGGTCGTGGCGCAAAGCGGGCAGGCCTTTTTGCTGCCGGTAGGCGTTTATCAGCGACAGCATCTGCGCCTTGTCGACCGGCTGGTCCGTCAGCACTGTCTTGTCTTCAAGATCACTTTTTCCCGGCAAGGCGCCGCAGGCACCGAGTGAGGCCGCGAAAAGGCCAAGCAGCAACAGAGCCAAGAAGCGTTTGGGCAGGGCGGTTACGGACATCAGGTTTCATCTCCCGGCCAGACGACACCTTCATCGGCAAAGAAATGATATGGGCCAGGATACGCTTCCACGTATGCCATATGTGACACCACTCCGGTTTTCGGCGAATGATAGTGGAGAAAATAGGCTGCGGGTTCGAAGTTGAACATGGCAGGACCGTCTTCCGTCAGGTCGAGAACGACCTGGTGTCCGGTGCTGGGAGCAAGCGTCATCACCTTTCCGGCAAAGCTCGCGATGATCGGACGGTGAAGATGACCGCACAGGAAGCGCGCAACGTGCCGGTGCGGCGAAACAACTTCCGCAAGTGCATCGGCATCCACAAGTCCGATGTCGTCCATGTGTCGAATCCCGGAAAGAGCAGGCGGGTGGTGAAGGGCGATCAGCGTTGTCTTGGCGCTTTCGCGCAGCCGGCTGTCGAGCCAGTCAAGCTGGGCCTGACCGAGCCGACCACGCGGATCACCCGGAATATGGGTGTCCAGCGCAATCAGGCGGATGTCGCCAATGTCCGCCGTATAGCAGATCTTGTCTTCAAGGCTGCCTGAAAGACCTGGAAAGCTGCCGAGCTCGCGGCGCATGACTTCTGTGCCGTCGTGGTTCCCGGGCACAAGATAGACAGGCATGTCGACGCGCGCGAGGATGGAGCGGGCGAGTGCGTATTCCCTTGGATCGTTTCTGTCGGTTATATCGCCGGTTATAACGAGAGCATCAGGTTTCGGGGTGAGGCTCTGCAGCGACTTGATCGCGCGTTCGGCGAGCATATTGGTGTCCGAAACGCGATAGCAGGGCAAACCTCGCGGACGCAAATGCAGGTCCGTCATATGAGCAATCAATGTCATGGAAAACCTTGTGACTCGTCAGGTGGATCATCTGCCCGGACGATAACCGTGCGTTCGAAGAGGGCAAGCACTAGTTTCCCTTTTTGAAAAGCTCATGTAGGAGAAGCGTTCAGAAACGGGCGGGCAGGGGCGGACCGCCCAGACGCAGGACACCGGGCGCAGGACACCGGACGCAGGAACTGGACAAGAAAGTTGATGTCGGACACGCGCGACGATCAGAAGCCCGAGGCGGCAGGCGAGGCAGCCGAGAATTCCGAACGCAAGGACAACGTGGACAGCCCGTCGGCTTCCCCGGTTCGAAAGCCGGTCTGGTTGCATGTCTTCGGCCACGACATCACTGCCCCGTTTCTTCTGCTGCTTCTGTCGCTTGCCTTGTTCGTACCAGGTCAATGGACGGTACCACCGCTGGACCGGGACGAACCGCGCTTTACCCAGGCAACCAAGCAGATGCTGGAAACGAACGATTACATCGACATTCGTTTTCAGGATCAGGCACGTCACAAAAAACCAGTCGGGATCTATTGGCTTCAGGCAGCTGCCGTAAAGCTGACGGGGCAGGGGGCGGAAGCACCGCTTTGGGCTTATCGACTGCCTTCCGTCATAGCCTCGATAATCAGCGTTCTGGCAACCTTCTGGCTCGCACGGGCATTCATGGGGCCTGCCGGTGCGCTGTTGGCCGCAGGTTTCGTGGCGCTGGCAATCATTGTCGGCGTCGAGGCGCGACTGGCAAAAACTGATGCCGCGCTTTTTGCAATGATCATAATAGCGCAAGGTGCCCTGGCGCGGGTCTGGTTGAAGGATCCGGACAAACGGCTATGGGGTCTTGGGTTCCTGTTCTGGACTGCACTCGCGGGCAGTGTCCTCATCAAGGGGCCGGTTGGGCCCATGGTGATTGGCCTTACGGTTGTTGGTCTCATGGCCATGAAACGGAAAGCTGCATGGTTCAAGGGAACAGCGCCAGTCGCGGGTCTGCTATGGTTCGTGCTGCTCGTCTCGCCCTGGTTCGTGGCAATCTGGATCGCGACGGACGGAACGTTCTTCACCGAAGCCATCGGCAAGGATCTCCTTGGCAAGGTCGGGCAGGGGCAGGAAGGTCATGGTGCACCCCCGCTTACCCATCTCGGGGCGATGTTCGGCATATTCTGGCCTTTGCCTGCATTCTTCGTGATTGCTTTGCCGCTCATCTGGCATGAACGAAAAAGTCCACTGGTGACGTTTGCCGTCGCCTGGTTCGTCCCAAGCTGGATCGTGTTTGAACTGGTTGCAACAAAGCTTCCGCATTACACGATGCCGCTGCTGCCTGCGCTCGCGCTACCTGTTGCTGCTGCGCTGATGGAAGGGGCTGGCGCCACGACAAGAACGTGGCTGCGTTGGGTGGCAGCAGTGTTGCTGGCCGTGCCTGCGTTGGGGTTGGCTGTCGCCGCGTTTGCCGGTCCTTTTGCTCTGGGTGTCTGGCCGTCACCTCCAGGAGCCGTTCTGCTTGCAGTGGGAGCTGTTTTTGCGATTGCAGCAGCATCCCGGGTTTTGCGTGGACCGGCACTCTATGCTTTCCCCGCCATCTGCCTGACGGCGATCTGCGTCAGTATCGGGTTTTGGGGCTTTGTCGGCCCAGCTCTTACGCCGATCTGGGTCAGTCCACGCCTTGTCGCAGCCATGGACGAAATCCCCGGTTGCGCAGACAAGTCGAACCGTCTGGTCGTGACCACCGGCTTTCACGAACCCAGTTTCATATTCCTGGAAGGCACGACGACAAAGATCGTTTCCGCCCAGGATGCCGCCGCATTTCTTGCTGCTGATGAAGCAGCGAATCCAGCTACCTGCCGTATCGCGGCAATAGAAAGCCGGGAAGAAGCCGCGTTTTTGGCCGCCGCAAAAGAGATTGGTCTTGTGCCGGAGGCTGTAAAAAGGGTAGACGGCCTCAATATCAACGGCGGGGACGATGTCGATATCGGGCTATATGAGAAGTCCGTGCCGACGACGGTTTCAGAAGACGGCAATGAGCAACAGCAGTAAATTTGTCTGGCATGTTCTGGCGCGCATGCGCGGGAATTCTCGGCGGGCTGCAATACTGTTTTCCGGTCGCAGGGAACGTGCGCGCCACAACAGGGATCCGCTTCCACCCGGGCAGCGGCCGCAGGATATCCTTGCAGTCCTCTTGTTGACGGTTGGCATTGCGGTCGTTGCGTTCGATGTGCCGACCTATCCGTGGCTGCGCTCGCTCCCGGGCGAATATCGGGCAGCCTTCCGAACCTTTACCGATATCGGCAAGGCCGACTGGATCCTCGTTTCTACCGGTCTTTGCTGCCTGTTTCTGCTGGCGCTCGATGCCGGGCGCTACGCATTCCGCTTGCGCATGGCAATCGGCGCCATGTTCACTTATGCGGCCTTCATCTTTTATTCAGTCGCCGCGACGGGGCTTCTGGCCATTGCATTCAAGTGGTCGCTCGGCCGGGCGCGTCCCAAGCTTTACGAGGAAGTTGGTCCCGTCCGCTTCGACTTTCTGGCCTTCGACGGCACCTTCACCAGTTTCCCCTCTGGTCATTCGACCACTGTCGCTGCGCTTGCAACTGCGCTGGCCTTTATTTTCCCGGCCTACCGGTGGCTGATAATTGTTGCGGGCTTTTGGCTTGCGTTCAGCCGCGTCATGGTCGGGGCGCATTATCCCAGCGACGTCATCGCAGGCACGCTATTGGGGATGACGTTCACCTTTTTCACGGTTCGTGCCATGGCCCGGCGGCGGATCGGCTTTCACCTGTCTTCCTCCGGAAAGATTGTACCCAACATGAATGTCCTGTCTGCCAAGGCCTGTGTGCGGGCTGTCTGGCAGGTTCTGCGCGGCCAGCGCGGCGCTGACCGGGTAGAGGCCGAGGCCCCTGCCGCAGACACGACAGAACGGACAAGCGCATGACACAAAGCTATCTGGAAGCTGTTGCGGCCAGCAAGGGCGCGCTCGCTGTCACGGTCGTGGTTCCCGCAAAGGACGAAGCGGAAAACCTGCCCATCCTGCTGGATGAAATCGAGGCAGCATTGCAAGGCAGGCGTTTCGAGGTCATCGTCATTGACGATGGCTCGTCCGACGGTACGGATATCGTGTTGCAGGATTACGCGGCAACACATGACTGGCTGCGGCCGATCAGGCACGAGAAGTCTTGTGGCCAGAGCTGCGCGGTGCGTACTGGTCTTTTGAATGCAAGGGGCGACGTCGTCGCGACCATAGACGGAGATGGCGAAAACAACCCCGCCTATATACCGGCACTTCTGGACGCGCTCGACGCTGCCGGCCCGGCAGTTGCTCTGGCCGCGGGGCAAAGGCTTGGCCGCAAGGCCAGCCTGGCCAAGCGCTATGCGTCGAAGTTTGCCAACAAGCTGCGCGGCGCGATCCTGCGGGATAATACTCGTGACAGTGGTTGTGGCCTGAAGGCCCTGCGCCGGGAAGTGTTCCTGCAACTGCCGTACTTCGACAGCTGGCACCGGTTCTTGCCCGCACTCGTGATCCGCGAGGGTTACGGTGTCACCCATATCGACGTTCAGGACCGGCAGCGGCGACATGGAACGTCTAAATACGGGATCTTTGACAGGGCGCTGGTCGGTGTGCTGGATCTGTTCGGAGTGTGGTGGCTGCGCCGCCGCCGTAAAAAAATTCCGGATGTCCGGCCGCTGACCTGATTAATGCCCCAATCCGGGTGGAGAAGCCCGCCGACCTTTCAAAAACACTGACTGGACCTGAGACATGAGCGCTCTTTACGATTGGATCCATGCGGTTTTCATCGCGCAATTCGATTTCTGGATCATTCTGGGTTTCTTTGCCCAGGCCATGTTCATGATGCGCTTCGTCATTCAATGGATCGCATCCGAGCGCGTTGGCCGCTCAATCGTGCCGGTCGCGTTCTGGTTCTTTTCCATTGCAGGCGGGTCGCTGCTGTTGATCTACGCTGTTCAACGGCAGGACCCGGTCTTCATCGCCGGTCAGGGACTGGGTCTGCTTATCTATTTCCGGAACCTGTGGCTGATCTTCAGGGAAAAGCGGAACGACCCGACGATTTGAGTGGTTCCGCCATTCGCCCTGCAGTCCGTCAGCCGAATGCCGTCGTCAGAGCCTGATCCAGATCGGCAATCAGATCTTCCGGGTCTTCCAGGCCGATGTGGAGGCGAACCGACTGGCGATCCAGGTTTACCGGGGTTGCCGTGCGGCCGCCCTTGAGGCGAACCGGAATGGCAAGGCTTTCAAAACCACCCCAAGAATACCCGAGACCATAAAGCGTGAGCGCATCCAGGAAGGCGTAGGCCTGTTCCTGTGTCGTGCTTTCACTGAAGTCGAAGGCGCACAGGCCCGAGGCTCCCGAAAAATCACGTTTCCAAAGAGCATGACCAGGGTCCGTTTCAAGGCCCGGATAGCGGATGCGTTCGATGTTGGGCTGGTCCTTCAGCCAGCCAAGCACGGCTAGCGTGTTGCGCTGGTGCCGTTCAAGGCGCACGGACAGAGTTCTGAGACCGCGCAGGCCGAGGTAGATGTCATCCGGCGCGACGTGGCAGCCCATGGCACCACAGAACGCATCCAGTTTTTCCCAGGCGCGTTCGCTGGCAGCGACCGTACCAAGCATGGCGTCGGAATGTCCGACAAGATATTTGGTGCCCGCCTGGATCGACAGATCGACTCCCATGGACAGTGGCTGGCAGTAAATCGGGCTCGCCCAGGTATTGTCCATCAGAACGGTCGCGCCGATGGCACGGGCCTCGGCGGCAATCGCCGGAACATCCTGCATCTCGAAAGTGAGGGAGCCGGGTGCTTCGGTGAAAACGGCTGTCGTGTTTTCCTGAAACAGTGACTTGATGTCGGCGCCGATCTTCGGATCGTAGAAGGTCACGGAAACCCCGATGCCTGGCAGAACGGTGTCGGCGAAATGGCGAGTCGGTCCGTAAGCCGTATCGACAATCAGGATGTGGTCACCGGATTTCACGCAGGACAGGATGGCCAATGCAATGGCATTCAAGCCCGAATTCGCGATCTTGACCCCGGCTGCCCCTTCGATCTCCTTCATGGCATCTTCAAGGGAGTTCGTGGTCGGGTTGCCTCTACGGGCGTAGGAATAGGTCTGGGCGCCCGTCACCATGGTTTTGGTGTCGGGGTAGAGAACAGTCGAAGCATGCACGACAGGCGGATTGACGAAACCGTGAAATGCAAGCGGGTCGCGCCCTGCATGCGCCAGTTTGGTATCCTGCCTCAACGGCGGCTTGGAATTGGTGGAAGACATGAAGGCTCTTGGGTGTGTGTTTTGTGTGAGGCGGCGCGACATTGAGCTGCCGGGTGCCGAGCGCTCACTTTAGTCATTCGCGTCATGGTCGCAACCGCGATTTCACGTGCTGTCCTCGGGTCTTTGTGTGGAGAATTTTTCGATTAGCGTTAACCTTCGCAAGGTCTCCGCTAAATGCATTGAACCCTTTTTAGGCATTGAATGAATTCGATTTAGACATGTTCGCTGTTTGTGCATCCAACCTGATGGCAAATGGCGGATGGCTCGAGAAATTTGACGAGATATCTGCAGCAAGTACTTGACCCGAACAGCTAAATGCCATCGTATGGAACCGTTGGGTGGGACGAAAGATATCTGGAGGAAGCAGCCGTCAAGGCTGGCATCCGTCCGGTTACAAGAGACGGAGAAGATGTCTTTCGAACAAACCCGGCATAATAAAAGTATGGGTAACAAATAAAGGCTGCATATCCATGTCCAATAAATTCCTTCCGCTCGTAATCGGCGCTGCTATGGGAGTCGCCGCGACGACGGCTGCTGGTGCAACGACGCTGGAAGACGTCAAGGCAAAGGGCTTCATTCAGTGTGGCGTGAGTCAGGGTCTGCCGGGTTTCTCGAACCCGGATGCTCAGGGGAACTGGACCGGTATCGACGTTGACTACTGCCGCGCTATGGCTGCAGCAGTGTTCGGCGATGCGTCCGCTGTGAAATACACTCCGCTGTCCGCTAAAGAGCGTTTCACCGCGCTTCAGTCCGGCGAAGTTGATGTTCTGTCCCGCAATACCACCTGGACCATGTCCCGCGACACTCAGCTGGGTCTGAACTTTGCTGGTGTGAACTACTATGACGGTCAGGGCTTCATGGTTCGCAAGGACCTTGGCGTGACCTCCGCACTGGAACTGTCCGGCGCTTCGGTCTGCACCAACACCGGTACGACCACTGAGCTTAACGTTGCCGACTACTTCCGCGCCAACAACATGCCGTACGAAATCGTCGCCTTCGAAAAGGCCGACGAAGTTGTGGCTGCATACGACGCCGGCCGTTGCGACGTTTACACCACTGACGCATCCGGCCTGTACGCACAGCGCCTGAAGCTGACCAACCCGGGCGACCACATGGTCCTGCCGGAAATCATCTCCAAGGAGCCTCTGGGTCCGGTTGTCCGTCAGGGCGACGATGAGTGGTTCAACATTGCAAAGTGGACGCTGAACGCGATGCTCAACGCAGAAGAGCTCGGCGTGACCTCTGAAAACGTTGACGAGATGAAGTCTTCCGACAACCCGTCCATCAAGCGTCTTCTGGGCGTTGAGGGCGCGTTTGGTGAAGCTATCGGCCTGCCGAACGACTGGGCCTATGCGATCATCAAAAACGTCGGTAACTACGAAGAGTCCTTCAACGCCAACGTTGGTCCGGACACTCCGCTCGGCATCTCCCGTGGCGTAAACGCTCTGTGGAACGACGGCGGCTTCATGTACGCACCGCCGGTCCGCTAATCCTCTTCTTTGATTGAGGATTGAAGGGGTTCCGGCGGTTGTTCTGCCGGAACCCTCAATAAATTCCACGCAATAAAAACCGGACAACATACCCGGCAACCGCGTGGGGGAACAGACTGCTTCCGTCGATAGGGGAGTGCCGACGAAGTTCGGCCAGGGAAGCAGGTCAGACACGATTGAGGAGAGGCTGCGTGCCGGGCTCTTTCGTGAAAACTTGGGCGAGGTTCTATGTCAGTAATGGAGCAGGACTCGGCGGGGGCGCCGGCGCGTGCTTCGCTGTTGAACGATCCCAAAGCGCGCGGCATCTTTTACCAGCTGCTGCTGGTCGTCGCGCTGGTGACTTTGGGATATGTCATCGTTTCGAACACGATAGCCAACCTGGAAAGGCAGAACATCGCCTCCGGTTGGGGCTTTCTAGAAAATACAGCCGGGTTTGGAACCAACCAGTCACTGGTTTCCTACTCTGAGACATCAAGTTACGGAAGAGCGATCTATGTCGGCTTCCTGAACACTCTGCTTGTGGCGGGCGTAGGTATCTTCTTCGCCACGATCTTTGGGTTCATCATCGGTATCGCCCGCTTGTCGAACAACTGGGTCATCAGCCGTCTGGCGTATTGCTACGTTGAGCTGGTCCGTAATATCCCGCTGCTGCTGCAGATCTTTTTCTGGTACTTCGCGGTGCTGCGATCGATCCCCGGCAAGCGTGAAAAATGGTCGTTGTTCGACACATTCCACCTGAACATTGGCGGTCTTCGGCTTCCCAAACCCATCATGGGCACCGGATCGGAATGGATCGGCTACGCGTTCCTGATCGGGATAGCAGTAGCGTTCCTCGTGGCACGTTGGGCGCGCAAGCGTCAGGAGGCCACAGGGCAACCGTTCCCGTCATTCCTGACGGGGGTCGGACTTATTATTGGCCTGCCTTTGCTGACGTACTTTGCAACCGGCATGCCGATCACTCTTGAACATCCGAACTTCGTCGAAACCGGGCCAATCCTGCGTCAGGGGTTCGAACTCAATGTCGGGATCAATATTATTCCTGAATTCCTGGCTCTTACCGCAGCCCTGGCAATCTATACCGCATCGTTCATCGCTGAGATCGTACGTGCCGGTATTCAGGCAGTGAGCCACGGTCAGACCGAAGCAGCGCATGCTCTTGGTCTGAGGAACGGACCGACGTTGAGACTGGTGGTCATTCCCCAGGCGATGCGCGTGATCATTCCGCCGCTGACGAGTCAGTACCTGAACCTTACCAAGAATTCTTCACTGGCAGTTGCCATTGCCTATCCGGACCTCGTCTCGATGGGTGGAACGGTGCTCAACCAGACCGGCCAGGCGATTGAAATCATCGGTATATGGATGGTTGTCTATCTGTCGCTCAGCCTCATCACATCGGCCTTCATGAACTGGTACAACCAGCGCATGGCGCTCGTGGAACGGTAAGGAGCGCGCAAAATGGCTAACACTGATATGTTCCAAATCAGAACCGAGGAGGCGCCGCGACTGCCGGCGCCGATCTCGACCACCGGCGTCATCGGCTGGATGCGTCAGAACCTGTTTTCGTCCATCGGCAACACCGTTCTGACTGTGATCGGCATTCTGATCGCCTACTCACTTATCGCGCCTTTGATCCAGTTCGCATTTATCGATGCTGTCTGGAGCGGCGACAATCGCGAGGCGTGTCTGCCGCAGGACGGCGGCCATAGCGGTGCCTGCTGGGCTTACGTGGAAGCGTACTTCCCGCAGTTCATCTATGGCCGGTATCCGACCGAGGAAATCTGGCGGGTGAACATCGTCTATTTCCTGTTCGCGGTGTTGCTCGTGCCGCTGGCAATCCCCAGCGCGCCGTTCAAGAAAATCAACGCAATCCTGTTTCTGGTCGTCTTCCCGATCATCGCATACTTCCTGCTGACCGGCCTGGTCATCGGAGATGCGGTCATCCTGCCGATCGTTGAAACAGCGGTTTGGGGCGGTCTGCTTGTCACGCTTGTCATCGCGGTCACGGGTATTGTGGCCTCGCTACCGCTCGGTATCGCGCTGGCGCTTGGACGTCGATCAAGAATGCCGATCATCAAGCTTGTCTCGGTTATCTTCATCGAGTTCTGGCGCGGTGTTCCGCTGATCACGGTTCTGTTCATGTCGTCGGTGATGCTGCCGTTGTTCCTGCCGGAAGGCGTGACCTTCGACAAGCTGCTGCGCGTGCTGATCGGCGTGACCCTGTTCTCTGCCGCCTATATGGCAGAAGTGGTCCGCGGTGGCCTGCAGGCCATTCCGAAGGGGCAATATGAAGGTGCCATGGCGCTCGGGCTCCGGTTCTGGCCGATGATGTATCTCATCATTTTGCCACAGGCTCTGAAGCTCGTGATCCCCGGGATCGTCAACACCTTCATCGGATTGTTCAAGGATACGACTCTGGTTCTGATCGTCGGCATGTTCGACCTTCTCGGCCAGATCCAGTCGTCCTTCACGGATCCGACATGGTCGACGCCCAGCACCGGTCACACGGGTTACCTGTTCGCTGCAGTGGTGTTCTGGACCTTCTGCTTCGGCATGTCGCGCTACTCCATATTCATGGAGAAGAAGCTTCATACAGGACACAAACGCTAGCAAACCGCTTCCGGGGCGCGCGATGAACCGCAGCGCCCCGGCCACAGGACACTCTTGGAGTTAAAAACTATGTCTGAAAACGCTGTACGCGACGAGGAACTCGCAGCCGACCGTTCCAGAATGACCATCTCCGATACGGACGTGGCTATTGAAATCAAGAACATGAACAAGTGGTACGGGGATTTCCACGTTCTGCGCGACATCAACCTGAAGGTCATGCGCGGCGAACGTATCGTTATCTGCGGACCGTCAGGTTCCGGCAAATCCACGATGATCCGTTGTATCAACCGTCTGGAAGAACATCAGGCGGGACAGATCCTTGTTGATGGCATCGAGTTGACGGACGATCTGAAAAAGATCGACGAAATCCGCCGCGAAGTCGGCATGTGCTTCCAGCACTTCAACCTGTTCCCGCATCTGACGATCCTGGAGAACTGCACTCTGGCTCCGATCTGGGTTCGCAAGATGCCCAAGAAGGAAGCCGAAGACATCGCGATGCACTATCTCGAGCGCGTCAAGATCCCGGAGCAGGCGAACAAATATCCGGGGCAGCTGTCCGGTGGGCAGCAGCAGCGCGTTGCTATTGCACGGTCCTTGTGCATGAACCCGAAAATCATGCTGTTCGATGAGCCGACCTCGGCACTCGACCCGGAAATGATCAAGGAAGTTCTGGACGTGATGGTCGGACTTGCCGAAGAAGGCATGACCATGCTGTGCGTCACTCACGAAATGGGCTTTGCGCGCAAGGTTGCAAACCGCGTTATCTTCATGGATGCGGGGCAGATCGTGGAGCAGAACGAGCCGGAAGAGTTCTTCACCAATCCGCAGCATGAACGTACGAAGCTTTTCCTGAGCCAGATCCTGCACCACTGATCGGCTAAAGACTGCGGATGATGAAACTGCTGCGCAGGTTCCTGATTGGAATTTGCCTTGTTGTCTTCACTGCTGTTGTAGCACTGGGCCTCGGAGCACTCGTTCCGAGGCCTTTGTTCGTTTCCAACCCGGTTATGGAAGTTGCGCAAAGTTCAGCAGATAAACGGCGCATTCTGATACTCAACAATCCCATCCATACTGATATCGCCCTCCCGGCTGATCCGGACGTGCTGGAGGCGTTCGGATTCGTATCGGATGGCGGGCTGGAGCTGGATTATCCGGGTGTTTTCTGGATTGCTTTCGGGTGGGGCGGGCGGTCCTTCTATATCGAAACGCCAACGTGGGGCGATTTGAAACCGGGGCCGGTAATAGACGCGTTGACCTGGGATGCTTCGGTCATGCATGTCCGTCGCACTGGCGATATTCCGATTGAGCAGGAAAGCGTCCGCGTAGTCGAATTGAGCCAACTGGAATTTGGTGAGCTGGTCAATGATATCAGGACCAGTTTCCAGTCAGATGGCACAGCGCCTCCGTCGGCAATTCCCGGAGTGGCGTACGACGCACACGACATTTTCTTTCCGGCAGTTGGCGGCTTCAATGCGATGATGGGCTGCAACACCTGGACGGCCGACATGTTGAGGCGGGCAGGGGTGAAGACCGGCATGTGGACGCCGCTGCCTCTGACACTTGACTGGTCGCTGGATCTACATAACGGGCGCTGAAGCAGCGTCCGGTACAAGCCGGTCAACAGCGGCCTCTGCCAGTTCCACCAGGACATCGCGAGATTCCCCAGCCCGGGCGCGAACCGAAAGACCGTGCAGCATCAAAGACAGATGCTGGGCCGCGAACTGGACGCTTGCTTCCGGAACTGCATCTTTCATCTCCGCGTAAATCAATCCTGCGAACCCTCGATCCATTCGTTCAACGACATGCGCCAGCATTGATCTGAAGTCAGGATCATCAGCAGCTTCAGTCGTCAGTGTGGAGATGGCCAGGCAACCATAGGCCGCATCGCCAAATGTCGACCTGCCGCAATAAAGATCGATAGCAGCTGCCATGATGGCCTTGAGCCGGGGTTTCAGCCCTGTTTTTGTCAGTCCTGCCGCCTTCAGGAGGGCTTGCATCTGGTCCGCGAACCGTGAAATCACCTTCAGATACATGTCTTTCTTGCTGCCGAATGCGGCGTAGAGGCTGGGTCTGTTCAGGCCTGTTGCTTCTGCTATCTGGTCGAGACTGGTAGCAGCATAGCCGTGCTGCCAGAACACCAGCATGATGCGGTCGAGCGTAATGTCTTCATCGAATTTGCGCGGACGGCCGCGTTTGCTTTCGGATTTCATTTTATACCAATTCGCACATAAATATCGACATGTCTATTTTTATGCGATACGGTACATAAAATGGAGCAATCAATGGAGACGTTTTGGGAGATGCCGGAAAACACTGCAGACATGGGGACGGTGGCTTGGGGAAAAAGGCCTGGTCAGTTCAGCAATGGGCGACTGACAAGAACTGAAAAGCTGAAGGTGCTTACAAATCTTGGCCGTATGGGGATGCTTGAAGCGCTGGATGCTTTCAGAGGAAAACTGAGCCTGATCAACAGCTTCGGTGCAGACCTTGAAGGACTGCAGCCACCGGAGACCGCATTGGTCCGGGACGCACTCGACTTTGCCGACGAAGTCCAGAATTTGGACCTGATGCGGCACAGTTGGCGCACCTATTATTTCGGCCTGTTGATAGGTGGCTATCGTAAGCTCACTGTCGACAAGGAAATCCTCTTCTGTGCTGCCATATTGCATGACGTAGGCCTGGCGTCAGGCCGGACCAGTGAGCCGCGGGATTGCTGTTTCGTGGTTCATGGCGCGGAACGCTGCAAGCACCACCTTGTCGGCCAGGGGCATGACCGGGCAAAGGTACATCGGATTGCCGATGCCATCGGACTGCATCTTAACGGGTATGTGTCTGCCAGGAGATATGGTGCAGAAGCACATCTTGTTTCGCGCGGAGCAATGTGTGACGTGTTCGGAATGGGGCAGCGCAGGATTGCGCAGAAGGTTCGCAAGGACATCTTCGCTCGATACCCGAAAGGGAAACTGAACGATGCTCTGGAAATCTGGCCAGGCCATCATCTTGCTGGCACACGTGCCGACTTTCTGATCAGTCTGGAGCCTTCACGCAAGAAACCGGAGGGGATGAAGGCAAGACCCCAGCCGGGTGAGTGATCCTTGTTTTGGACAACCGGAATACGACGAAAGTATCGGTGTCTGTGTTTTCAGGTTGTGTTTGCTGCTCCCATCGGAAAGAATCGGCTGTCGCATTTTTATTGCCTAAAAAACGGCCAAAAACCGGGGGGATTGGTAATTATTCCTATTCCGTTATCGTTGTGGCTCAACCCGCCATTGTCACTATGTCGTACGTAGAAATACAATTTATGGTTTATTTAGAATTGTCGGATGACGTATGGTCAGTTTTTATCAAGGTGACCTGCCATGAGCGATCAGGAATACGACTTCCAATCCCGTTTGAAATTCGCCCAAATTGATCATTCCACAATCGAAAATCTCAGAAAGCTATGGCCAGTAATCGAGCCCGTGTTGGACGATGTGCTGGCGGGTTTTTACGTTCACATCAACACCCAGCCAAATCTGGCTGCACTCGTCGGGTCGCATCAGTCTCGACTTGTTTCAGCGCAAAAGGGCCATTGGAAGAAGCTGTTCACGTCGGGCTTCGACCAGAGCTACCAGCAGAGCATCAACCAGATCGGTCATGTGCATTGCCGCATCGGACTGGAACCGCGTTGGTACATTGCCGGGTATCTTTATGTCCTGCGCCATCTGCATGCCCATCTGACCCGTAAATACAGACGGTCTTTTCAAAACCTTGCCGTCTTGTTGAACGATGTCACGGCGGCCGTCTTCCTTGACATGGACCTTGCCATATCAACCTACGAAGAAGAGCTTCTTCTGGAGCGTGCAGCGCAGACGGAACGGTTGAACAAGGCTATCGAAAAGTTCCAGAGCAGCGTCAAGCAACCGCTGGCTGACGTTGAGGCCGGTGCTCGCAGCGTCGCGGGTGAAGCCGAGCATTTGACGAGCGTATCGCAGACCGCAAGAAGCCAGGTCGAGAACGCCGGTAATGTTTCAAAAGACTCCAGCGTCAGCGTCCAGACCGTAGCCTCGGCAACAGAAGAGCTGTCCAGTTCGATCCAGGAAATTTCGAAGCAGATCTCCGGTGCGTCCCGTATTGCCAGCCAGGCGGCGGGCGGCACAGAACAATCAAGTCTTCAGGTGGCGAGCCTGGCAGGTGCAGCCCAGAAAATCGGGGATGTGATCGGTCTCATTCAGGCGATTGCCGAACAAACCAATTTGCTGGCTCTGAACGCCACGATCGAGGCTGCCCGTGCCGGTGATGCCGGCAAAGGCTTTGCAGTGGTCGCAAGCGAAGTGAAAACCCTTGCAGAACAGACTGCGAAGGCCACCGAGGAAATAAGCCAGCAAGTCACTGAAATCCAAAGTTCGACGGACAACGCCGTTGCCTCCATCCAGTCGATTTCCGAAGTGGTCAAGCAACTTGATGAAATGACGTCGTCGATAGCAGCGGCGATTGAAGAGCAGGGAGCTGCAACGCAGGAAATTTCCCACAGCATCCAGACGGTCGCTTCGGGAACGCAGACCCTCGATGAGAACATTGGCGGTGTCGAACAGGCAATCACCGCCACCGATCAGGCGGCCGACAGTCTGTTGGCTGCATCCAGCAGAATGTCTTCGAGCACCAGTTCTATCTCGGATGAGATCCGGGATTTCTTTGAAACCTTGAAGACTGGCACCTGATCAAGGCGCTATTTGACCTCTCAAGCTGGGCCGGTGACGACGTCCGTGTCGTCCCGGCTTCCCCATTCCGCCCAGGACCCGTCGTAAAGCGCAAGATCCCGAGCACCGAGCACGGTAAGGCCAAGGGTCAGGATCGCCGCTGTTACACCGGAACCGCAAGAGGTCGTGACGGGCTTGTCGAGATCCACTCCAGCATCCTGAAAAGCCTTTGCAAGGTCTTCCTTCTGCAAGAATGTGCCGTCTTCCGCGATGAGCTGGGTGAAGGGCAGGTTGAGCGCGGTCGGCATGTGACCCGACTTCAGTCCGGCACGCGGCTCTGGCGCTTCTCCGGCAAATCGTTCGGCAGACCTTGCATCCAGTATTTGCCGCGAACCATTTGCAATGGTGGAGCGGATCTGGTCGAGGTCGGCAACGGCACCATGGTTCAGACGGGACGAGAAGTGGCTTTGAACTCTGCGGGGCGTATCGTCGTCAAAAGCACGGCCTTCTGCCCGCCACTTCGGAAAACCACCATCCAGAACATAAACTCGTTCCGCGCCCATGCTGCGAAGCGTCCACCAGACGCGTGGCGCGGAATAGAAACCGAAATCATCGTAGACCACCAGTGTCTGACCGTCGCCTATCCCCATTTTCCGCATGGTTGACGAAAACACATGCGGAGCTGGCAGCATGTGAGGCAGATCGCTGGTCTTGTCACAGACCTCGTTGACGTCGAAGAAGACGGCGCCTGGAATGTGGGCGTTCGGATAGACAGGCGGAGCATCTGGATGCGTGACCGGCGGCATCCAGGCATTGATGACAATCAGATCTGGCGAGGAGAGATGATCGTCCAGCCATTGAGTCGATACGAGGGGATGGTCGGTCATTACGGCTCCTTAGGTCTCCAGCAAGCCTTTGGACTTGTGCCAGTCCTCGATGGAGAGGTCCGGATAGTTCTCGAAATGAACGTGTCCGGGACCGCTCGGCACCTCGATCCAGTCAGGCTTGAACGCCAGCATGATATGGACAATCTCTGGCGGTGTTGGCAAGGGGCTATCGACCGCTCCTGCATGTGGATGCACCAGTTCAGGCCAACGCGGATCCCAAAGCCACAGGTGAGATCCGCAAGCCTTGCAGAAATGACGTTCCGCAGGACTGGTCTTTCCATCAATGACAGCGTTGTAGACCGACTTCGTCTCCGCCCCCGACACCTCAAGGCTGCCGGCGTCTCCCATCAGATTGACTGCATAACCGCCGCTGCCACCTGTCTTACTGCAGATGGAACAGTAACAGCGCATGTAAGGGTATGGGGTTCTGCTTTCCAGTTCGAAGGAAACGGCACCACACCGGCAGCAACCTGACAGTTTCATTTCAACTTCCCCCGTTTCTTTGTCAGTCGGTCAGACGGATCCGGACGCGCCTGTTCTGCTTGCCTTTCTTTTCGATCTTGCCGAGTTCAAGCAGGCCGATTTCAGAAGTTCTCGTTACATGCGTACCGCCGCAAGGCTGCAAGTCCACATCGTCGCCGATCCTGACCAGTCTTACCCTGCCGGACCCGCGGGGAGGCTTGACGGACATGGTCTTGACCAGACCCGGGTTGGCATCGAGTTCTTCGTCTGTGATCCATTGCGTGGTTACTTCATGATCACCAGAAGCCAGCGCATTGAGCTTCTCCAGAAGCGCTTCCCGGTCGATTGTTTCTTCGCCCATATCGAAATCAAGCCGTCCTTCGGGATCTCCGATTTGACCACCTGTAACCGGAAAGGGCAGGGCCACGGACAATAGATGCAAGGCCGTGTGCATGCGCATCAACCGGTACCGTCTTGCCCAGTCCAAATGGGCGGTCACTTTTGTGCCGGCGGCAGGCAGGTTTTGTCCTTCTGAAGGAACATGGACGATGGTTTTCTTGTCGTCATCATAGACCGTGGTGGCAATGTCGATCTTCGTGCCGTCTTCCAGCTCCAATGTGCCGCTGTCGCCCGGTTGACCGCCACCGGTCGCGTAAAAAACCGTTCTATCAAGCACGATGCCGCCACGCTCGTTGATGCCGGTCACTTCGGCTTCACATGTTCTGAGATAGGCATCGTCGCGAAACAAAGGCGTGGTCATCCGGAACTCCCTGAAACGAATAGCGTCGAATTGACCAACGAACAGCATGCGGTGCAAGACCCTATTTGCCGGAAACCGGGGTCATGAAAAACAAACGCCCGCAATCCGGCCGGACCGCGGGCGATAACAATGATGTGGACCAAGTTCAGTCGGCGAAATTCAGATCGACAAAACCTTCAGACCAGTTCTGTGCATTTACCTTGCCTTTTGCATTTGTGAAGATTGGCTTGGCCGGGTTTTCGCGCGTCACCGTGAAACAGAGTTTGCCCCAGCCATCGCCGCTCCAGTCTTCGCAATATTGACCAGTCCCGTTAATTTCGACGGCTTCCCACGGAATGTTCCGGATCTTGTCGCCCTTGACCACGACAACGGCGATGCCGTCGGCGTGGTTGTTCTGCTTGTATTCCGTCACACCGTCGGGAAAGAAACCATGGATGGAGTTTCCCGACATCATGTCGTTGATCTCGCCTGCCGTCAGGTTGACCGGATCAGCCAGTGCGTAAAAGCTGCCCGTCAGTGTAGCCAGTGACGTCAGTGCAAGAAGTCGTAGCTGAGATTTCAAGTTGCGCATGTTCCCCTCGATTTCGATGCTTGCATTTGCGCTAAACCCTTGGTTTCGTTCCAGGGCACATTTCATCCTGCAGCACGGTCGAAAGAAGACCTGTGAATATCGACGCCAAAATTTCCAATGAGCCGCAACAAGGTGCGGAGAACGTGCGTGTCAACGAGCCGCTCGGAGAAGCCTATTCGGCGTATTGGAACTGGTGGTTGAGGCGTTTTGCGAAGCAGGCTGAGGCACGGTTTCCCGCAATTTACGGGAATTCCGTTTTGCATGGCGCTGAGGCGAGGGATCCGCTGCCCCGTATCGGAATGCTCTACGCTTCACGAGGATGCGGAGCGGTTTTCAATCTGGCGCGTGCTCTGGGTCGCCTAACCGGTTTCGATGTGATCAGTCATCTCCTGACGAGTGCGCCGAGCATGCCCGATCTGGTGAACAGATGGTCGGGTGTCCTGGCACTGCAGGCGTCCTTTCGGTTTTACGAGAGCGGTCAAGGAAAAGATTTTATTTCTGCCGTCCAGCGCAATTCACTGGTCCTGTCTCCCTACAAGGTTCGTCCCGCGAACCAGAAACCATTCGGACCGGCAATGCTGGCCGGTGTCGCGACCGGAACGCTTGAAAGCGCAGGGATACACATTCAGGACATCTGGGCGGTTAGCCGCGGCACTGCTTCCCGGCCGATCTATCGGTTTGGCAAATTCGTCGAAGGCAACTTGGACTTCGACAGCGATATCCTGATTATTCCTGCAGAAGAAGCTTCCGGGTTCAAATCCGAGATCGGAATGATGTCTTCTGCTTCAAGCCTGTCTTTTCACCACCTGCTGAACAGGCCGCAGGGGCCGGGCACGAACCGACTTCTTGCGCGGGTCGTCGGCAGTCTCGAACTTTCAGTGGGGGAGCATCCCGGCTTGTCGTCAACCGCGGCGGGACTCGGTTTATCGCCGAGAAGTCTTTCCCGCCGGCTATCGGAGGCGGGGTTGGGCTACGCCAGGCTCGCTCGTTTCGTCCGTCTGCGAAAGGCGACGCGTATGATGGCGTCAGGCGACTGCTGTCTCGATGAGATTGCCTACCAGGCGTCCTATTCGGATCGCCACCATATGAGCCGGGATTTTCGCAAGATGGCCCAAGTCACCCCCGCCGGCCTGAGAGAGCTGCTGGCACGCTAGACTGGTTTTGGACGCTCAGTCACCACGGGTCACCGGCAGCCAAAGGAACCGGTTCAGCTGTTTGCCTTTGCCACCAGAAGCTTCAGGGCGAAGGTGCCCATGATGCCCGCAAAAGCCCAGTCGAAGGCACGCATGAATTTCGGCGAGGATTTCAGGAAACGCGCGAACGCACTGGCTCCGAGAACCATCGCAGCGCAAATGGGCATACCCAGAACGACGAAGTAAAACCCGAGGAACATCAGTTTTCCTGTCGCGTTCGGATCCGCCGCGCTGACAAACTGAGGCAGGAAGGTCACGAAGAACAAGACGATCTTGGGATTGAGGATGTTGATCCCGAGCGCCTGTAACCAGACCCGGTGAATAGGTTGCCTCTTCACGGAGGCTGCTTCCAACGCGAGGCAGGACCCGTTCCTGACGGCCTGAACTGCGAGATAAATCAGATAGGCGGCGCCGACGATCTTCAGCACTGTAAATGCAAGTGCCGACGCTGAAAGCAGGGCAGAAACACCGATCGCAGCAAGCACGGTGTGCAGTACCAGCCCACAGGTTGCCCCAAACACAGCAGCAAGCCCGGCGCGTCGGCCTTGTGTCAGCGTCTTGCTCATGAACAGTGTCATGTCGGGTCCTGGCGTAACTGTCAGCACCAGTGCTGCGGCCGTAAAGGCAAGCAGGGTCGCGTAGTCGGGTATGTAAGCCATGGTTTGCAGATGCCGGAGAAGTTGGTCTGATAGAGGTTTAGATCATTCGCCTCAACGGCACCAGCCCGGAAGGGGGCGCTCTTCCTTCGATTTCACAAGACAGGTGCTGGAGATTGCCTTCAAGCTGCACGAGGCGCTCTGCATGGCCACGCAGTCAGGGACTGAATGTGTCCCGAACAATGATCAAAGTATAGGAGACAGCAGCCGGGCGCCTTGAGCCAGGACACGAAAAACATAACTGCGGGACTGGAACGCGTCCGGCCAGGTCAGGCGTGAGTTCTGGAAATCGGTCTCCAGCATGCTTTCGACATTGTCGATCATGCGCGGATGGGTGAACCAGAGGGTTAGTTCAAAATTGATCTGGAATGATCTGTTGTCGAAGTTGACCGTGCCGATGGAAACGAGTTCGTCGTCCATCAGCGTAACCTTCTGGTGCAGAAAACCGTCGATATAGCGGTAAACCTTCACCCCGCGCTGCACCAGGGTGTCCTCGTAGGCGTGGCTTGCGAGCCAGACAGTCCAGTGATCACGTTTTTCCGGCATCAGAACGCGTACGTCCACACCGCGCATTGCTGCCGAGCAAAGTGCTGTCTGGATGTCGAGAGACGGCACCAGGTACGGTGTAGTGATCCATAGCCGCTTTCGTGCCCGGGCTGCCGTTTCGACAAATGCCAGTGCGCATTCTTCCAGCTTGTCTGCAGGCCCTGTCGGCATCACCAGAACGGCTTCGTCACCAGGCATCGGAATTTCGCCAACCTGAGGCAGTTCGATACGCTCGCCGCTCGCCCAGAGCCAGTCTTCGACAAAGGAGAGCGCGCAAGCAACGGCAGCGGGCCCTTCGACACGGACATGGGTGTCGCGCCAGTGGCCAAACCAGTTGTCCCGGCCGACATACTGGTCAGCAACATTGTGCCCGCCGACAAATGTGACGCGGTAGTCGATCACGACCAGTTTGCGATGATTGCGATAGTTGAGACGCATCGGTCCAAGCAGTCGCAGGAACTTGTGGTTTTCGTTGAAACCGCAAACCTTGACACCGGCGCTCTTCAAGCGGGTCAGATAGTCTTTTGACAGAGAATGGCTGCCGACATCGTCGTAGAGGAAATAGACCGTTATGCCATCCTTGGCACGGGCGATCAGGGCGTCAGCCATGTCACGTCCCAGTTCGTCGTCATGGATGGCAAAGAACTGGAAGAATATGACGTTTCTGGCCTTTGCGATTTCATTCTTGATGGCTGTAAACGTCGCATCACCATCGATAAGAAGGTCTGCCTTGTTGCCGGCCATGAAGGGAACCCCGGCAACACGGGAAAGAACCGGCCAGTCTCTGGTTTCCTCGTGATCGGTCAGGCCAAGTTCGTCTGCTCGCCTTGCCCGTTCTGCCCGGCCAAGGGTCGCTTGAATTTTCTCGTAGTCGGAAAAGGATCGCCAGCCGAACACGAAATAGAGCGGCACCGTGAGATAAGGCAGAAAAAACAGGGACAGCAGCCATGCGACGGACCCCTGGGAAGTTCTTGAATTCATTACTTCGCGAACGGCGCAGATGCCTGCCGTCACGTACATGATCGCGACAAACGCCGCGACCAGTCCGAGATTGTTTGCCATGACATCCAGAACGCCGGCATCTGTGACGGCATCGCGGATCACCGCTTCGGCTGCGTCACCGCCTTGCGCCAATGCTTGATCCGCTGAACTCATGCAATGCCCCCCGGTGTCAATCGATCAGGCGAAGGGTGGCTGGATCGTGACTTTTCGTTCCAGCCACTCCGGAACCGGCAAATTCTTCGATCTGAGGAAGTCCGGATTGTAGAGTTTCGACTGGTAGCGGGTGCCGTGGTCGCACAGGATCGTGACGATCGTCTTGCCTGGACCAAGCTCGCGAGCAAGGCGACGGGCGCCGGCCAGGTTGATAGCGGTCGAGCCACCAAGCAGTAGCCCTTCCTTTTCCGCGAGATCGAACACCAGCGGCAGGGCTTCTTCGTCCGGAATTGTGTAGGCGTGATCGATTTTAAGATCGCCGACAATCGCGGTGCTGCGGCCAAGGCCGATGCCTTCGGAAACCGATCCACCTTCAGAGGCGACCGCCTTGCCGGTGGTGAACAGCGATTGCATCGCGGCGCCACGCGGGTCGGCGCAGCCGATGACGACTCCCGGCTTGTTCTCCTGAAGATAGGTTGAAACGCCGGCCAGCGTGCCGCCGGAACCGACCGCACAGATGAAACCGTCAACACGGCCACCCGTTTGGGCCATGATCTCAGGACCTGTGGTTACGAAATGAGCCTTGCGGTTGTCGAGGTTGTTCCACTGATCGGCAAAGATAACGCCATTAGGTTCAGTCCGTGCCATCTCTTCTGCAAGACGGCGGGCGACGTGCTGGTAATTGTTGGGGTCGGAAAAAGGCTTGGCCGGAACTTCGACAAGTTCAGCACCACACAGGCGCAACATGTCCTTCTTTTCCTGGCTTTGCGTTTCCGGAATAACGATCACGGTCCGGTAACCGCGCGCACTGGCTACCAGCGCCAGTCCGATACCGGTGTTTCCGGCTGTGCCCTCGACAATCACACCACCGGGCTTGAGATCACCGCGGGCTTCGGCTTCAAGAATCATCTGCCGGGCAGGTCGGTCCTTGACCGATTGACCAGGGTTCATGAACTCGGCCTTGCCGAGAATCTCGCAACCCGTTTCCTCGGACAGTGCTTTCAGACGGATGAGGGGCGTGTTACCGATCGCATCGACAACAGAAGCGGACACAGACATTTATTCTTTCCCGGCTGATCTGGTCCGGTGGCGCTGACCGGCCAGATGAAATCTGATAAGCCCCGGACGCTAAAGGTCTGAAGGGCCTTGATCAAGGTCGCAATGTAAGGCTTCAAATGGGGAATGCCAGCACCTGAGGCCAATCAGGTTCCTTTTTCCCTCTGGTGTCAAAAACACGCCATCAGTTGTTCCGTGAAATCAGCTCACTGAAATTCTATTTCTAACAATTCTGGTGTAATTGTTGATCCGATTTTTGTTGCCTGTCGTATCGCCGGTAAGGCAACTTGGGATTCTAAAGCCAAATGAGAGCGGTAATGGAAAAAAACGTGACCGGAATGGACGAGTTACTGGCCGGATATGCGGCCGGGACCTTGACCTATCCGGCGCAGGCATTGGTCGGTGCTCATCTCGAAATGAGCGACTGCAACAGGTCATATGTAAACTCACTTGAAACTCTTGCCGGCTTTGAACTGGAAGACGCCGAACCGGTCTCCATTTCCAATCGGGACGAATTTCTCGGATCGATATTCAGTGGCGCCGTTGATGACCTGAACGATAACGCGCCTGCCGCCGAACTGTCTGAGAAAGGCGGACCGGCCGTTCCCGAATCGCTGCAGTCGATTATCGGTTCCTCGATGGATCAGCTACCCTGGAAAACGCTCCTTCCAGGCGTCAAGGAATGCAAGTTCGGTGAAATTGACGGCTGCGCAAGCAGTCTCCTTTGGGTGCGGGCAGGGCGAGCAATGCCGTCCCATACGCACCACGGCACTGAGCTTACGTTGGTGTTGACAGGCGGTTTCAAGGACGAAGACGGCCACTATGTGGCTGGTGACGTTGCCTTTGCCGATGGCGATGTGGACCACAAACCTATAGCTGACGAGGGTGAAGACTGCATTTGCTTTGCGGTGACAGCGGGACGCCTGCAGTTGACCGGCCCTGTCGGCCGCTGGTTCGCACCCTTTATCCGCTAAAATTCGATCCGACACCCGGTCTGTTTGCGTAAAGAGGCAAACGAACCGGGAGAATGAATTGCCCAAGACGAATTACGTTGCCCAAGCTGATCATGGTTGCGCCTGGATCACGGGAGCTAGTTCCGGTATCGGACGGGAGCTTGCACTTGACCTCGCCCGTTCGGGCTGGAAGGTCATTGTAACTGCCCGCTCGCAGCAGGAATTGGCGGAGCTGGAGAACCAGTCCAAGACGCTAGCCGGTTCTATTCATGCGCTGCCTGGGGATGTCACGAAGACGGACCTCATGGCCGAACACGTGAAAAAAATTCAGCAGGACTTCGGCGGTTTGAGCCTGCTCGTGGCTAATGCGGGCATTTATCTGCCGCAGGATGGCCTCGATGCCGATGCAGACGCCTTTCGCAAAAGCTTTGATGTGAACCTCATGGGAACCGTCAATGTGCTTCTGCCGGCAATCACAGCCATGAAGGCGGCAGGCAGGGGGCAGATCGCAGTGGTGTCGTCTGTGGCAGGTTATGGCGGTTTGCCGACGTCAGCTGCATACGGTGCCACCAAGGCGGGGCTGATCAACCTTGTTGAATCCTTGAAATTCGATCTGGACCTTGCCGGGATCCGAATTCAGGTCATCAGTCCCGGTTTTGTCGATACGCCGGCAACAAAGTCCAATCCGTTTCCGATGCCTTATCTGATGTCTCCGGAAGAGGCTGTCGAGGAAATCAGGAAAGGCCTGTCCCATCCAAGCCGTTTCGAGATTGCATTTCCGCGTAAATTTGTTCGGCAACTGAAGCTCTTGCGCTGGTTGCCGTACAGTGCCTACTTCGCGCTGGTCGCCCGGTCCACGGGTTGGAACAAGAAAAAGGCCGGGTGATCCCGGCCTTTGAAATGTGTCTTCAAGATCAGTGTCTTGCTCAGGCAGATTTTACGTAGACCATCTGGCGAACATCGATATTGCCGGACCGGAAGCCTGCCTCGCAATAATGCAGGTAGAACTCCCAGAGGCGCTTGAAGCGCTCGTCAAAACCCAGCGGACTGATCCTTGGCCAGGCCTGTCGGAAGCTCTGACGCCATTCTGCAAGCGTTCTTGCATAGTCCTGGCCGAAGATCTTCTGATCCATAAGGTCCAGGCCCAGTGACTTGCCGATTTCCGCCAGACGGCCGGGCGGCGGCAACATTCCACCTGGAAAGATATAGCGCTGGATGAAGTCTGTGCCTCTGCGGTAGTCCTCGAACATCTTGTCCTGGATCGTGATGATCTGCAGACCCGCCTTGCCACCCGGCTTCAGGCACTTCGACAATTGGCGGAAGTAGGTTGGCCAGTATTTTTCACCGACGGCCTCGAACATTTCGATGGAGGCTATCCTGTCGAACACGCCATTTTCGTCGCGATAGTCCTGGAAGACCACTTCAACTTTGTCGTTGAGGCCGGCCTTGTAGATCCGCTCGCGCGCGTAATCGAATTGTTCCTGTGAGATGGTCAAGGCTCGCACGTTGGCACCAACCGATTTTGCGACATATTCGGCAAAGCCGCCCCAGCCACACCCGATTTCCAGAACCTTGTGATCGGGAGTAATGCCCGTCTGCCGTACCAGAGAAGCGTACTTCTCGGTTTGCGCCTGTTCCAGATTGTTGGTTTCGTTGCTGTAGATCGCCGAGGAATAGGTCATCGAAGGATCGAGCCATTCCCGGTAAAATGCATTTCCGAGATCATAGTGCGCCGAGATGTTACGCTTTGACCCGCGTTTGGTGTTGGAGTTCAGCCAGTGGCGTACCGACATCAGAAATCGTGTAAACGGTTTCCCCTGGAGAGCTTCCAGCGTCGATTCCTGGTTTATGCAGAAGACTTCCAGAAACGTGGTCACGTCGGGCGACGACCAGTACCCCGCCATGAAGGCTTCTCCGACACCAACGTCGCCTGCTTGGACGACCATCCGGAAAAACGCCCAGTTATGGATCTTGAGAACACCGTGTGGGCCATCTTCCTGCCCTTTGATATGGAACCTTCGACCGTCTGGAAATTGAACTTCAAGTGACCCGTAGCGGATCTTGAGGGCAAGGCCAGCCGCCATTTTGGCGAGGCGTGGAGCACCCTTCAACTCCGCGCGGAAGTTTTCCTTGGTCAGAACAATCGGCTCACTCATAGCAGAACCTCTTGAAACGTCAGTTGTTTGAAACTGGCAAGACAGAACCTGTCTGCCCAGGCAACCCGTCATTCCCTGCATCTTCTGCGGGTCGAGCGTGAAATGGTACACGCTTGCGCCAGATTTTAAAGGCTTCCCAATGGATGGCGCCGATGACCTTGAATGTCAGCAGCGGCACCTGAAGGCAGGCCTGCAGAATCGAGCCGTTGGAAAGGGGGTGTTGTGTGCCGGAAAATGTCGCCGACAAAAGCGGGCCTTCGCAATCCTTTTCCAGAATGCGAACGCGGACGGTTTTTCCCGGCGGCATCATGCGGAAGAAATAGTGTTGTTCCATGCTGACGAAGGGCGACACGTAGAACAGCTTCTTCTGATCCTGGCGTATACCTGCATCACTGCATTGGCCGGCACTGACAGGTGCTACGTAGGTGTGGATGCCGCCAAACGTGTTGCGCACCTCGTAAACGAGCGCAATCAGTTGGTTCGACCGGTCATAGGCATAATAGACGCTGAGAGGGTTGAAGCCGTAACCCAGCATCCGCGGATATGCGAGCAGCAGGACCCGAGCAGGTGCCTCTAGCCCTTCCTTGGCGAGCAATCGGTCGACATGGAGCCGCAAATCAGACCCGTCCCTGGGGCCATGGTCCTTCTGATGAAACGACAGCAAATTGAACCGGTTGACGGAAAAGAAGAGGCTGGACTGCGCAGCTTCTTCAAGCCGATCCAGATCGAGCAGCACGGAAAAGACCTTGTAGGAAAACCTGTGCTCACGGGGTTTCATGCGGTGATGCATGACCGAGCCCATGAACAAGGATGCCGCCGGTTCGGGGGGCGGTCCATTGTCATGCATACAATTGCTCGGCCTTGCCTTCATTCGGCAGCCTCCAGATAGGTATCGACAGCCGTGTCTTTTTCCCATGGCAGACGGGCACCCAGCGAACGGGCAACATCAAGTCCGGACGAAAGTCCATCTTCGTGGAAACCGTGACCGCGCCAGGCACCACAATACCAGGTGTTGTTCACGCCTTGAATTTCCCCAAGTCGGTTCTTGGCCTGCTGCGCCATGGCATCGAACTGGGGATGATCATAAACATACTTCGCGAAGGTCTTGTCTTCCTGAGGTGGTGCATAGGGGTTCAACGTAACGAAAACCGGTTTGGAGTGATCGAAGTTCTGCAGCCGGTTCATCCAGTAGCTAACGGTTACGTCCCGGGTTTCGCCGGCTTCGCGATCGGACATGTAATTCCAGGAAGCCCAGACGTTTTTGCGTTTCGGCATCAGGGCCTCGTCGCGGTGAAGGTAAACCTCGTTCGGACGATACCGGATGGATCCAAGAATATCGCGCTCCTGCGGGGAGGGATCACCCAACATGGCAAGGGTCTGGTCCGTGTGGCTGGCAAGGATCACATGATCGAAGACGTCCTGGTGGCCGGATGCGTCGCGCACGATAACCTGACCGTTTTGCCGGAGAACTTCTGTGACCGGCTTGCCAAGCCTGATCTTTCCCTGAAGTGGCGCTAGCAGTTTTTCCACGTAGTTTCGGCTGCCACCGGAAATGGTGCGCCACAGTGGCCGATCGAATGAAAGCAGGCGATGATTCTCAAAGAAAGCCACGAAGCTTTCCGCAGGATAGTCCCGCATTTCGTTGATCGGCGTCGACCAGATGGCGGCGCCCATCGCCAGCAGATAGTCATTTATGAAACCGGAAGAGTAGTGTTCACGCTCCAGGTAGCCACCGAGCGTTTGCCCGCTGAGGCGTCCGGCCTTCAGATCTTCAACGGCTTTGCCATTGAAGCGGAAGATATCACGCAACATGCGCAGGAACCGCGGTGAGACCAGATTACGCCGTTGTGCGAAGACCGCGTTCAGAGAATGGCCTGACCATTCAAGCTTGCCGTTGTCCGCCGACAAGGCAAAGCTCATGTCGCTTATCTCGTTGGCGACCCCCAAATGGTCAAGCAGCGCTGTAAAATTCGGGTAGTTGAGCTCGTTGTAGACGATGAAACCGGTGTCCACCGAAATCCGGGCGCCATCATAGTCGATATCCGCCGTGGCGCTGTGACCACCTGGCCGTTCGCGCCGCTCGTAGAGAACAACGTCATGAAGATCATTAAGGGCCCAGGCTGCACTGTTTCCGGAAATTCCGGAGCCGATTACGGCAATCCGCATATCATATCCTTCGGGGCGTCGGTGTTACCGCGGGAAACCTGGTTGGACGCCAAGTTTTCCAGTTGATGTGCAGCGGTTACGCCTCGCCTTGAAGGGCGGATCACATAGGACGATGAATTTTATGGATTATTTTTGACGCAAAACCATCGGCGCGACTTCAGCCAACGCCATCTGAGGTTTTGCGACCTCGGAAGAGCGGAAAATCTCACACGCGCATCGCCGCTGCCCGGCAAAAAAGCCGGGCAAGCGAATGGCGTGTCGCAAGTCTGCAAGGCAATTGCGCCAAAACAAGCCTCAGGCCTGGATCGTGTCGACAATCCAGTTCCATGCGATTTCCACGCGTGTGCGTGCGGCATCGAAGAAGGCAACGACCTTCTGCCATACCAATTCGCCAAAATCTGCGACCTGCAGCATGGTGCCGCGTTTCTGCGAGGGTTGTTGGCCGGTTTCGATAAGTTCAATTGTGGTCGCATCAACACCTTCATTGACCACACGACGTGTGACCGTGAGGGTGCCTTCATTGACCAGTCTTGATTCATCCTTGCCGGCGACAACCGTATCCTGATCCATGGCGCGAACGACAACGGCCCGGCCATCTGGAAGCAGATGGGTTTCGTTGGTGTTCACTTCACTGTCATAGATAACTTCGCCGAAGGAATCGATCAGTTCTACCCAGATCGTTTTCCGGCCTTCAAGTTCGATTTCGCCCACCCATATCGTGAGCTCACTTTCCAGCGGATCGGCCTGATCCTGTGACGCTGACGCGACTGTGACCGCCAAACGATCCTCAGGCAACGTGATCGTTTCCTGAGGCAATGGGGCCGCAGCAGCGCTTCCCGCCAAGGCAAGGATGAGGCCAAGCGCAAGAGTTCCTGCTCTGGTATTCCGTTGCATGTACGCCTCCCAAGGCTAATACAACTTAAATTACCGCGCGTGGGGTCTATAAACGGAGGTCCATTATAGGACTTTTCAGGTCTTCCGCGCTTTTGCGCCCCGTTCGTGCGGTCACGATTTTGCCATTATCGCACCACAATCTCCCGAATGCGTGTAACAAAGATCACAAATCCGGGCTTTTTCAGTTATATTTCGGTAATAAATGTGGGTTGAACTGCGAAGTTCAAGGCCAATCACCAGTTCGTGAACGCAAAGCCATCGTCATAACTAACAATGAACGTAGAGTAAGTTTGTTGACTGTGGTAATTTTGTCGATGTTTTTCGATGATTTTGATCGGTTTCCGCTATCGCCTGTGCACTTGCCTTGAACTCGAGGTCAGCAACCTGCCGGTTTGCTCAACGCGGCTAGAGGTGTCTACCTCACAGACGTTCCAACTAAAAAGCTCCACCGGCAGAGGTCCGGCGGAGCTTTATGGGATCGGCACAGTTGATGGGGTACGTGCAAATCTCCCGACAGATCAAATCCTTGCAGCAATCAGGCCGTTTTAGTTTGCCGTTGGATCTGCAGATCGGGTCAGGTCCTGAAGGCTGGATTTCGATCGTCCCATAAATTGATACTGACCAACCATTCACATTCAACATTGGTAAAAATTACAATTAGTGTGTTTGAGGAGGCGCTGCTGAGCTCAAGATCCCATGTAAGACTATGATTGATTTGAGAAATGCAAATGCTGGGGGATGACAGATTTTAAATTCGGTACTGAAAATAATAGAAATAAAACTTTGCGAGTGCTTGTATTTGCAAGCATAATGCCAATTATCCGTGCATTCAGGACGCGTTCGGTAAGCAATGCATCCTTTATAGTCGGCTGGATTCGGCGGTTACTCATGCAGTTCGAAAGAGCGCCCAGTACTCAAGCGGATGCCCTGCGGGATAGACTTGTAACCGGTTTCCAATCGAAGGCCCGCTGAAAAGGGTAGCTCGGCACAGGGCGGTGTTGGTTTGTGAGCGCTTCTATGTCCTGGTTAACCGCACCATCCGTGAGGGCCATACGGGCGGGATTGGCGATTGGCGCCAGCTCTGGCGACAGGTATCCGGATTTCACGATCAGGAACCTTGCAGTGGACGGTTCAATGGCAAAGCGCCGAAAGTCCTCCAGTTGATGGAAGGGGCGTCTGTGTTCCGTCAGGATCACCAAGTTACCTGCGATCCTGGTCAACACTTCCCGATTATGATCCTGTTCTCTGCCTATTTTAGTCAGCAAGACAGCTTCCGTGCTAACGACCTTGCAATCGCTGCCCAGGGCACCGCCAATTGTGAGGCGGGACGAAGAGCCGTCAGGCAATGCCCAGAGTTTATCGACCGAAACCGGATCAGCGATCCCTGCAAATACACCTCCAGTCAAGCCTCGTTCCAACCAGGCCGCCAGGGCATCAGATCTGTCACCAACACCACCACCTGTCGGATTGTCGCCACTGTCGGCAAGGATGAGGGGAGACGAGTTTTCTGTTGCTGCATCGTCCAGGCACAGTTCGAGCGGCTTCGTGGGGACACCAAATTCGAAGTCTTGCCTTGCGGACCAGTACTGCGCAGCAATTTCGGAAGCCGCCAGTTGAATGGCATCCAGGTCTGTTCCCGTCACCACGGCAGCCGCGGTGGCTCTTGCCGTATCCGCCCAGACGTACCCCACCATCAGATTGGCATCGGTCACCCCGGATCTCTGATCGAATACCGGCAACGTCGCATAAAGAGATTTTGCCGGTTCATCTTCCGTGCTGGTTCGTTCCCCGGGCAGGAGAACCGGCACGGGAGCCCAGGCCACGTATCTCTTGGGACCGCCACCCAATTGGTCGACGAGATTTGCCGCGGCACGTCGATGTGTTTCGGTCACGTCGATATGAGGGGCAGTGCGATAAGCACAGAAGATGTCGATCTGATCGACAATGGTTTGCGTGACATTGCCGTGCAGATCGTAACTGACAGCGATTGGCACTTGCGGCCCGACGCGTTGGCGAACGGCAGAGATCCAGTCCCCTTCCGCATCGCTCAGACCGATCACATGCATGGCGCCATGCATAATCAGGAGAACACCGTCGAATGGCTTCTCGGCTTCAAGTTCGGCAAGAAAGGCAGACTTGAAGCTCGCATAGCAATCCGCAGACACCGGTCCGCCGGGAATGGATCTGGCGTGAAACAATGGACAAAAGGTGACGTCAGGAAACCTGCCGCCGTCGACGCCTGCCTGTGCCAGCAACTCCTTGCCACGGGTGACCGTGAAGTCTGATGTGGTTTGCTGGACCGGTGAATAGGTGCTGCATTCGGTATGAATGCCGCCAACTGCAATTTTCATCTTCCTGCCTCGTCACGCATTCAAAGCTGGGGGAAGAAGGGGGCCTGTGCTGCAAATCGCAGCCAGGCCTTGTTGGCGGGGGCCGTCCAGCCGGCTTCAGCGACTGCATAAAGCCGCGGAAAGACCATATGATTGAAGATGGCGTTGTCGGTCATGTGCTCGCACCAGATGCAGGCCTGCACCCCCTTGAGGCGCTCTTCACTGCCGGTGCTGAGACCGGCAGCTGCTTCATAGCCATAACAGTCTTCCGGTGTCGAAACGCCGGCCCAACCCGCACCCGGTTCATGCCAGCCGGATGCCTGGACCATATCCATGTAATAGTGCTGTCCCGGGGTACAGATGACGTCGTAGCCCTGATCGATCAGGTCCTTGGTGACTTCCTGTCGCTGCCAGGCCATCAGAAGCACGCCATCCGGGTCAATGCCGCCACCGTGTGAGACTTCGTCCCAGCCGGCAAGTTTCCGGTTGAGTTTCTTCAGGATGTCGCGAACGCGGCCCATGAAATAGGCTTGCACTTCCATTGTATCCGCAAGACCCTTTTCCTCCATGAGGCGTTGGGTCTTCGGAGAGGCGAGCCATGAATTGACGTCGACTTCGTCGCCGCCGATGTGGATGAAGTCGAACGGAAACAGGCTGGCAACTTCTGCAAAGACCTTTTCCAGAAACTCGTAGGTTTCATCCATTGCCGGGTTCAGTGCGTTGTTCGGATAGCCCTGAATGGAATGGTAGCTCTCCGGGGTCTCCGCCTGATCGGCGAAGCGCGGATAGGTTTTCAAAACGGCGGTCGAATGCCCCGGAACATCGATTTCCGGCAGGATGTCTATGTTCAGGCTGGTGGCATGGGCAACAATCTCGCGAACTTCTTCCTGCGAATAGGCCCCTTCGTAGACTTCAGCGGCAAAGCCGAGCTGGGGCACCTGCTGGCAACCAGGGCCACGCCGCGCGCCGCCCTCGGTCAGTTCGGGATAGGCCTTGATTTCAAGTCGCCAGCCTTCATCGTCTGTCAGATGCCATTGGAAGACGTTCATCCGACCCCAGGCGAGAATATCGAGCAGGCGCATGATGTCTTTGGGGCCACGGAAATGTCGTGACACATCCAGATGCGTTCCACGCCAGGAAAATCTTGGGGCGTCTTCAATCACGCCCTGTGCAGGAAACTTGAATGTACCAGGTGCCTCATAGGTGCCGTAAGCCATCTGGGCGAGTACAGTCAGGCCATAGTCACGGCCGACGGGGCCGCTGTAGTGCAAGGCTGCTTTCGCCTGGGCAAATTCGAGCCGGTAACCGTCAGCTGCAAGGCTATCGTCCTGCTGGAACTCAATCGCGATTTGATGATGCGACTGAGAAAAGCGGAAAGGATGTGGCGCTCCTGGGAAAAGCCTTGCTGCGAGCGCGTTGATCTTGGCCGCCGCCGCCTTTTCCTCTGCAGAGCCCTGGGCAACAAGAAAGCTTGTCTTGTCGTCCGCAAAGGCCGTTATTTCCACTTTCTGGGGCCAGGGAACGATATGCAGCGGCTCAGAGAGGTCTCCAGCCGGCATGTTGCGGCGTTCTCCGCTGTCCAGCTCTTCCGGCGCTTCAAGATCATTGCACAGCACCTCGATGACGCTGCCACCGGTGCTGACATAGGCGGACTTCGGACCATCAAGCCGGTGTCTCGCCACGTTCGCCAGGCCGGTGATGGCGAAGGTCCAGGTTTCACCTGGTTCGATCGTTTCGCCAGTGTTTGGCGTGATTTCGTGAAAATTCGCAATCCGGCTGAAACTTGCTGCGTTTTCAAGCTTGGCATTTGCCGTGGCCCGGTTGACGGCCGTGTAGGCCAGCGTGAAATCCTTCAGGGGCTTGGAGCTTGTATTGGTCAGTGCAAACTCCTGACGAGATGCAGCAAGATCCTCCGCAGGGCGGTAGAAACAGTCGAGCACAAACTTGGTCATGACTTAAAATCCGTCGAAGTCGGGAGATTGAGTGAAGGTTCGGGCAAAGGCAGGTGACCCGGCAGTGAGCCCACTGTCGACAGGCAGGCAAACACCCGTGATACAACGCGCCGCCGGGCTGATCAGGAATGAAACGGCCGAGGCAATGTCATTCGGTTCAGGCAGGGATTTGAACGGATACCAGGAAAGGGCCTCGTCAAAGACGTCCGGATTGGCAGCCTGCCGTATTTTCCAGGCCTGGGTCTTAACAGTGCCAGGCGCGATGGCATTCGATCTAATGCCGTACTTCCCATATTCGACTGCGATGGACCTTGTTGCATGGATCAAGCCGGCCTTTGCAGCGCTGTAGGCTGGGTGACCGAAGACGGACAGTCCGTTGACTGAGGCAATGTTGACCACGTTGCCGGCACCGCTTGAAATCAAGGGCTTTTCAAAGGCCTTGAAGCAGTTGAGCGCGGCTTCCAGATTGAGAGCGAGATCCCTGGACAGTGTTTCGGCAGTCATCTGATGCAACGTAAGTGCTGCAGCGGCGCCCGCGTTGTTGATGATTGTATTGACCTGCCCCAGTCTGGCAGCTTCCCTGGCAAGCCGGGCTAGGTCGTCAACTTTGGTCAGGTCGCATTGGATCGCAGCAATATCGGCACCGTGGTTTTCAAGACTTTCCACCGCGCCTTCGAGGGCAATCATGTCTATGTCCACGGCGGCGATGATGTGGCTTGCTGACAGCTGCGCAGCAATGGCCATGCCGATGTCGCCGGCTGCGCCCGTTACCACCGCAACGGGTTTCGAAGTTTGATCAGTCACCGAGGGCTTCCTTGTCGTCCGGATCGCGCGTGTTGCTGAGCTGGTATTTGACGCGTCTGAGGTTCTCTCGCGCCTCGTCGCCTCGCCGCATGGCGACAAGCGTTGCCAGGAGATCTGTCACAAACAGAAAGGCATAGCGGCTGGTACTTGGCCGCAGGATGTTGTCACCTTCGGGCAGATCGATGGCAATCGTGATATCCGCCAGATCGGCGACGGGCCGCCCCGGGCGGGTGAGGGCGATTACGATTGCCCCGTAGGTCTTCGCTGCCTCCAGCGCACGTGCCATCTGCAGGTTCCGGCCAGAGACAGACGACGCAATGATGACGTCGCCGGTCCTCATGGTGGCTGCCTGCATCAGCTGCATGGCATGATCCGTCACGCTCACCGTACGCAGACCCAGGCGGAAAAACCGGTTCTGCATTTCGTCCGAAATCATCGAGGATGTTCCGCCCGCACCGAACGCTGCCAGCAGATTGGCGGTCGAGATCGCATCTGCGGCTGCCAGCACCGACTCCATGTCCAACGCTTTGCGCGTACTGGTCGCTGCATCCTGAAACTGGGCCAGAAGACTGTCAGCAACATCGCGCGGCGCGTCAGAAGCGGCATTAGCGGTCAGGTACCTGGTGCCGGCGAAGGTGACCTGGGCAACCTGCACCTTGAAAGCAGTGTAACTCTCGCAGCCAAGCCGACGGCAAAAACGGGTGACGGTCGGCGGCGAAACACCTGCGCGTTCGGCAACATCCGTAATGCCGGCATTGACGATGAACTCGGCATCGTTGCGCAACAATGCAGCCAGGATCCGTTCCGACTTGGACAGCTCCGGCTCGATCTGTTGCAGAACGGACAGGATATCCCGCATGGGGTCAGGCCGGCTTCTTGTAAGCGACGCAATCAATCTCAACCTTGCAGTCCACCATCATGGTTGACTGGACACAGGCGCGTGCCGGTGGGTGTTCACCGAAATAGCTTTTATAGACGCCGTTAAACGACCAGAAATCGCGCGGATCATCGAGCCAGACACCGACGCGGACAACATGTTCAAGGCCGTACCCGGCCTCTTCCAGGATCGCGGTAACATTCTTGATGGTCAGGTGAGTCTGTTCGACAATCCCCGTGCCGACAATCTCACCATCCTTCATCGGCACCTGGCCGGAGACATAAAGCCAGCCGTCAGCTTCAACGGCTCGAGCGAAGGGCAGATTCTGGCCGCCGGCACCTGATTTTTCAGCACCATAGCGCTTGATAGACATATTTGGCTCCAAAATGAAAATGATTTACATAGTGGTTTGACATTGGTTTTATTTCACCCTTATATTTTTCAAAAATCAACCGTCAAAATGAAAATGGTTTCCGATATGCAGGCCCTTTCAGACAGCCAGACAAATCCATTTGCAGGAAAAGACGAAGATCGCTCCGAGATCTGGGACATGCTTGTCATGCGGGACATCAATGCCTTCGTCGCAGCAGACTGGGAGCAGGTGGCCGATGATTTCGACGAACCCGCCTTTTTTGGCGTAGACGGTGGAAAGGTACCTAATCCCGACGACTGGAAACTCGGGTTTCCGGATCTCGGCTCCTACAGGGAGCGCTGGTTGAGCCAGGCGGAAATTTTCAGAGCGACGGAATTCGCCGAAGACGCGCGTGCCGCCATTTTCGACGCTACCCGCCTGACCGAGATCGACATCAACGGAAATCGGGCGATCGCGCACAAGAAATTCGACGGCCGCATCCGGAAAGCAGATGGCGGCGAGGATCGCTTGTTGTGGCAGACGCTCTATTTCTGTGTCCGAAAGGAGGGACGCTGGAAAATCTGCGGCTTTGCCGGATATTTGCCCAATCCCCTCGGAGCCGCGTCCTGATCATGACGAAGCCCCGCGCTTTTACGGCAGCTCTGGCAACAGAAACCAACACGTTTTCACCGATCCGGATTGATATCAACGCATTCAGGGCGTCGCTGCTGGCAAGGCCGGGGGAGCATCCGGAAACCCCGACCCTGTGTTCTGCCGTCGTCACCGTGGGGCGCCGGTTTGCTTGTGAAAACAACTGGGAACTGGTTGAAGGTACCGCGGCGTGGGCAGATCCGGCCGGATTGGTTTCGCGGCAGACCTTTGAAGGTTTGCGTGACGAAATTCTGGATCAGATCGTGGCAGGTGGACCTTTTGACGTTGTCGTCATTGGCCTGCATGGTGCGATGGTGGCTGACGGGTATGATGATCCGGAAGGGGATCTGCTGAGCCGAATTCGATCCGTGGTCGGCCCGGATGTCCCTGTTATTGCAACGTTCGACCCGCACAGTCATCTGACTGCAAAACGTGTTGCCGCGGCTGATGCGCTCATCGCCTTCAAGGAATTTCCCCACATCGATTTCGTCGATCGGGCCGAGGATGCATGGCGTATTGCGGGGCAAGCGGTTGCAGGCGAAGTCAAACCTGTAATGAGCGTTTACGATCCCAAGATGATTGACGTCTTCCCGACAACATCCGAGCCTATGCGCCGGTTTGTCGATGACATGATCCGCCGGGAGCAGGAAACGCCGAGCCTTTTGTCTCTCTCGGTCATCCATGGCTTCATGGCGGGCGACGTCCCCGAAATGGGGACCAAGTTGCTGGCAGTGACAAACAACGATCCGGCGCTTGGGTCCGAAGTTGCCCGTGACCTTGGAGAGGCTCTGTTCAAGCTGCGCGGCAAGGTTCGAAGTGCTGAACTTGCGCCAGCCGAAGCCTACGCCAAGGCATTGTCCTGTGAAGGTGGTCCGGTCACGATCGCGGACATGTGGGACAATCCCGGTGGGGGAACGGCCGGGGATGCGACCGTCCTGCTGGCAGAAGCCATTGCCGGCAAGCTCGAGAATATCGCCTTCGGTTCAATCTGGGACCCGGTAGCCGTCCAGCTCTGTCACGCAGCGGGCGAGGGGGCTCGCATGATGCTGCGGTTCGGAGCTAAATCAGCACCGGAAACCGGTGAGCCGATCGACGCAGAAGTTGAAATTCTCCGCAACATCCGGAATGCAGAGCAGTTTTTTGGCCAAAGCATCGTTCCCATCGGTGACGCAAGTCTGATCCGGATTGGCGGGATTGAAGTGATCCTGAATTCGACCCGCGCCCAATGCTTCGACACGAGCCTGTTTTCCAACTTTGGTATCGATCCGACCAAAAGGAAGATCCTGGTGGTCAAGTCGACGAACCATTTTCATCAATCGTTTGCCCGCATCAGTCCGTTGATCCTCTATTGCGCCGCCGGACGTCCATATCCCAACGACCCGAGGGTAACCCCTTACAAGAAAGCACCGAGGGATATCTGGCCAATCAACGAGGCAGCCACTGTGAGTGGGCATGAAACCGATACCAGTGCCGGCACCGCCGGCCGCAAGGGAGGCTAAGCGATGAGTGTCGGGCTGTCAGTGCAGGATCTTCTGACCCCTGTCGCCGTGATCGATGAAACGGTCATGGAGACTAACATCAAG
Source organism: Labrenzia sp. THAF191a (assembly GCF_009363335.1). Lineage (GTDB taxonomy): Bacteria > Pseudomonadota > Alphaproteobacteria > Rhizobiales > Stappiaceae > Roseibium > Roseibium algicola. The sequence continues at coordinate 4,619,794 of NZ_CP045333.1, read as the reverse complement.
GTTGCACAGGAGTATTTCGACCGTATTGGCCGGAACTTCCGGCCTCATATCAAGACACACAAGATCCCGGCACTGGCCGCATTGCAGCTGGCCTATGGTGCACGCGGTATCAACTGCCAAAAAATAAGCGAAGCGGAAGTGTTCGCCGACGCAGGCTTCACCGATATCCTGATCACCTTCAATATGCTCGGCAAATCGCGGCTCGACAGGTTGAAGTTGTTGAATACCAAGGTGGATCTGCAGGTCGTTGCCGACAATGAAGTTGTCGTCGACGGTCTGGCAAGCGCGTTTTCGGGGGATCAACCGCTGAAGGTTCTGGTCGAATGCGATACAGGGGCCGGACGCAACGGCGTGCAAAATCCGGATGCTGCGGTCGCGCTGGCAAAGCGCATCGATGCGTCGCCCGGACTGGTATTCCATGGTCTGCTGACCTATCCCAAGGCATCGTCCGAAACGGCAGTTGAAACCTTTTTTTCTGAAACACTGTCACTTCTGAAACAGGCAGGTCTTGAGTGCCCCGTCGTCTCGCATGGAGGTTCACCGAGCCTGTTCGACAGTGATCTTGTGCCTAGCGCGACGGAGCACAGGGCCGGAACCTATATCTTCAACGACCGCTCGATGGTGCGCGCCGGTATGTGCGATTTTGACGATTGCGCCATGCATGTGCTGGCCACAGTCGTCTCCCGGCCGACCGAAAACCGGGCGGTTCTGGATGCGGGATCGAAAGCGTTGACGTCCGATTTGTTGGGGTTTTCCGACCACGGCCTGTTGATCGATTATCCGGAGGCATCCATTGCCGCGCTCAGCGAGGAGCATGCCGTCGTCGACCTGACGAAGTCTGGCAAAAAACCGCAGATCGGAGAACGGGTCCGGATCATTCCAAACCATACGTGCGTCGTTTCAAACCTTTTCGACCGCCTGGTGTTTCACAGAGACGGCGTGGTGACCCGCATCGAGACGGTCGCCGCCCGTGGGCAAGTCGTCTAGTCCTCCAGACGACTTGCCCGCCGTTTCCCGAAATTTCAAACGGCCGCCTTTCGGGGCGGCCGTTTTCATTCGGGCTATCTGATGCCAAGTGTCAGATATGCATGTCCGCAGCATCCAGTTCTTCAAGCGAAAGCTGGCGGTCAAAAGCGTTTCCGTTACCGTCGAACAGGTGGCAGTCTACACCCTTCAGTCCCATGGAAACCGGCACACCAACTTTCGCCGGAGCGGATCCGGGCAAGACGCTGCAGAAGGTGGACTTGGCACCGGCAACAGTGCTGTAGGTGACGGTGTGAATGCCGAGATGTTCAACGACGGTCGGAACAATCTCAATGGATGCATCGGCGGCACCCAACGTCAGGTGTTCCGGGCGAATACCAAGAGTAAGGCTCTTTCCTGCAACCTCTTCCGCGGCATCTACCTTGACTGTCAGGTCCTTGCCTGATGGCAAGGTGACGACAACGCCTTCAGGACCGGAACTCTTTCCGGACACCTCGATGAAGTTCATTTTGGGGTTGCCGATAAAGCCGGCAACAAAGGTGTTCTGCGGTTTGTGATAAAGCTCCAGCGGTGAACCGACCTGGGAGATGATACCGTGATCCAGCACCACGATCCGGTCCGCCATGGTCATGGCTTCAACCTGGTCGTGGGTGACGTAGATCATGGTCGCGTCAAGTTCCGTGTGCAGCTTGGCAAGTTCAACACGCATTTCCGCTCGCAGTGCCGCATCCAGATTGGACAGGGGTTCATCGAACAGGAAAACAGAAGGCTCGCGCACGATGGCCCTGCCGATGGCGACGCGCTGGCGTTGCCCGCCGGAGAGCTCGCCCGGTTTGTGCTGAAGTCTTTCCTTCAGTTGAAGAATGCCTGCAGCGGCCTGAACCTTCTCCTCCACCTTGTCTTTGGACAGGCGTTCGACGCGCAGGGGGAAGGCGATGTTCTCGTAGACAGACATATGCGGATAGAGCGCATACGACTGAAATACCATGGCGATGCCGCGTTTGACCGGCGGCAGATCGTTGACGACCTTGTTCTCGATCGTGATATCGCCGCCCGTGATTTCCTCCAACCCTGCAATCATGCGCAGCAAGGTCGATTTTCCGCATCCGGACGGACCGACAAAAACAATGAATTCGCCATGGTCCACATCAAGATTGACACCCTTGATGACTTCCATATGGCCATAGCTTTTGCGTACGTCGCGCAGCTGCAACTCGCCCATGGTCATTCCTTTTTTGAAGAGGTGACCGGGCCCCCGAAAGTGGGAGAGGGGGCCCGGACAGTGCTCAAGGTGTTACTTGAATTCCTCAAGCTGTTCCGCGGCGATTTCGACGGCTTCAGCCGGATCGACTTCACCAAGGACAACACCCTGAACGGCTTCGTTGATTGAATCCTGAAGACCGACGTAATCTGTTACGAACGGCTCCGGACCACCGGTCGGGATCGCATCGAGGAAGGCCGACCAGGTCGGGTCTTTCTCAACCAGCGCACGCACTTCCGGCAGATCGCGCAGCGGCGTGAACCCTTCAGCCAGTTCGAAGGCCATCTGGTTTTCCGGGTTGGTCAGAAGCTTTGCGAGCGAAAGCGCCTGCTCTTCAACGCCGGACCCCTTGAAAACGGCCAGGGAGTCGGTGATCAGCAAAGTGCCCGGAGTGCCGGACGGACCGACCGGGATCGGCGCGACGCCCCAGTTCACGTCAGTCACGCGGGTGCGCTCCCAGGGACCGGAAATGAACATGCCGATTTTGCCTTCGGAGAACAGCGGACGCAGCTTCGCGCGGTCATAGGCGATCGGGCCCGGCTGCGAGACTTCGGCCATCTTGCCGTAGAAGGCGAGGGCTTCAACGTTGTTCGGGGAATTGAAGACGATTTCGCCGTCTTCATTGATGACCTGACCACCGTTCGTATAAACGTAGTTCATGAACTGGTGCATGGTGTTGTCGAAGGATGCGGCCGCGAGACCGAAACCGTCAGAGTCGGTCTTGTCCTTGATTGCCTTGGCGAAATCGTACATTTCGTCCCAGGTTTTCGGCGGCGTATCCGGATCCAGTCCTGCGGCCTCGTAGAGATCCTTGTTCCAGTAGAGTGCCTTGGTGGAGAAGGCGCGCGGCAGGCCCCACTGCTGGCCGTTGGCAGTGATCGTTGCCAGGATCGGGGCCGCGTAGGTGGCCTTTTCTTCTTCTGTCATGTTGACCGGAATGATCAGGTCATTGGCCGCGAGCTGCTTCAGCGTGCGCGAGCCCATGTAGGCAACGGCCGGCGGGTTCCCGGCGGACGCGAGCGTCGTGGACTTTTCCTGGCACTGGCCCCAGGGAACGAACTCGAGCTGGACCTTGTAGCCCGGATTTTCGCCTTCCCAACCCTTGATCAACTCATCCTGCAGCGGAATTCCGGCGCCGGTGTTGTCGCCGCAGTTGATCATGTGAATGACCTTGTCTTCTGCCTGGGAGGCTCCGACGAGAGAGAGCGCGAAGACCCCTCCCAATAGCACTGATTTAAGTGTCATCTGTTTTCCCTTTTCTGGTTGGTTTCTACTTTTTGTTATTCTTTGACGGCGCCTGCCGTGAGACCGGCGACGATGAAACGTTGCAGGAACACATAGACGAACAGCACAGGGAGGATGCCCACGAGGCTGGCGGCCATGAGTTCGTTCCAGACCACGGTCTGGCGTCCGAAGAACTGGAACAGCCCCACGGGAAGCGGGTTCAGTTCGTTCACGGAGTTGAAGGTCAGCGCATAGATGAATTGCTGCGCGTAAGCGGTGATGAAAGCGGTGATCGTGACCACCACGATGCCCGGCAACGCTACGGGAATGATCACGCGCCAGAGCGTGTAGATCTTGCCGGCGCCATCCACCCAGGCTGCTTCCTCAAGCTCCTTGGGAATCCGGATCAGATAGGAGCGCAGAAGCCAGATACCGGTCGGAATGACGAAGGCCGTTCCTGGCGCAATCATCGCGAAATAGGTGTTCAGCAGCCCGTATTGCTGCATCAGCTTGAACAGCGGGATGATCAGCACCGCACCGGAGAACATGTTTACCGCTATGAAGATGCCGAGCAGCGAGTTTCGCGCTGGAAACTCGAACCGGGCGAAGGCATAGGCTGCCGGGATGATGCAGAACAGGCCGAGGACCGTCACCACCGTGGCGATGAAGAACGAGTTGAGCATGTAGACCCACAACAGCGGCACGTTCTGCCACATGGTGATGTAGGCATCGAAGCTCATCTTGTCGGTGATGAACTTGTAGGGGATCGAGAACAGGCTGCTGAGCGGCCTCAGCGACACCACGAAGGCTTCGACGAAGGGGGCCAGAACGAAGGTCAGGAACACCGCGAGACCGAGATAGATCAGCACATATTCGTACCAGCGATACTTATGCAGCATTGTGCGGGCTCCTTTTGGCAAGGCGCGACAGCAGCATGAAGTAGACCAGCATGAACGAGCCCAGGAACACCACGATCATCACCGTTCTGGCGGCGCCTTCGCCGTACTTGAAGCGGCTGATCGCGGTCTTGTAGGTGTCGATGATCATCGTGGTGGTTGCGCCGCGCGGACCGCCTTCGGTCAGGATCCAGATGATGTCGAAGGAGTTGAAGGTCGCGATAGCCGACAGAAGCGCCATCGTCGCGATCGAGGGAATGATCAGTGGCAAGGTAATGCGGCGGAACCTGTAGAGCCGAGAGGCCCCGTCCACCCAGGCCGCTTCATAAAGGTCCTTCGAAATGGACTGCATGGCGGCCAGCAGATAAAGCGTCACCATTGGAACGCCGATCCACACGTCCGTGACGATGGTCGACATGAAGGCGGAGTTCTTGTAGGCGAGGAATTCGAATGGCCCGCTCAGAATACCGAGCCGTTGGGCCATTCCGGAAATCATTCCGAACTGACCGTTGTACATCCATCCCCAGATGAAGACGCCAATGGCGATCGGGATCACCCACGGCGGCATGACCAGCACGCGAAACAGGGTGCGACCCGGCACCATCGCGTTGAGAAGCACGGCTCCCAGGGTTCCGATCAGCATTTTCAGGGCAACAGAGAGAGCCATCCAGTAGAAGGTGCGCGCAATCACTTCCGGAAAGCGGCGCGACATGAGCTTCTCGTAGTTTTCCAGCCCGACGTATTCGTAGTTCGGGCTCATGCTCGTGTTGGTGAAGGAAAGCCGGAACGTTTCGAACAGCGGATAGGCGACGATAGCCAGCATGACGAGGGACGCCGGCACCAGAAGCAGATAAGGAAAATAGTCGGTCTTCTTTCGCGAGTGCGCCATGGTGCCCCCTATGCCACGCCGTAGCTGTCGAATTGCTGCCAGGTTTCGGCAAGGTCGATGACGCTGCGCGTCCGGCGCGCTTCGTCCAGCTTGATCGCCGTCAGACCGGCCTCAAGCGCATCCAGAACGCTGACCGGCAGATGTCCGCCGTTACGGAAGTAATGGTCGAGATCACGCGCCATGGCCTCATCGGCGCCATAGTGGCCGTGCCGCCTGGCATCGACGACCTGCGGCTTGTCGATCAGGCAGGCGGATGTCAGGGCGTCATGCACCCGGTAGTAATTCCGAATGAAGTCTCCTTCCGCCATGCCCTTCGTCCCCATGACGGCAAAGCGCCGGAATTCGTCTGGTACATACATGTTGGTGTGAAAACAGAGGTTCGCGCCGTCCTCGTATTCGATCAGCGCTGTCTGGTAGTCGATGATGTCGCCATCACTGTCGAAGTCGGCGTTGCCACCACCCCAGCGTGGTGTGAACGGATCGACCCTGCCTTCGATTTTCGGTGTCGGAAAGGTATGGTCCTGATCCGGCCGGTTCTCCGGAACAAAGCTCTTGCGTCCGCCGAAGCTGGAAACGAAACGTGGCCGACAACCTGTGACACCCTGGTAGAGATCCAGATCGTGGCAGCACTTTTCCAGCATGAAGCCGCCGGAATTCCGGTCATAGCGGCGCCAGTCGCGCATGAAGAAGGAACCGTGGTAGGGACCGATATGCTCGGACGCCTCAATCGAGACCACTTTGCCGATCTGGCCAGACTTTAGACTTTTCTGAAGTTCGGTGTAGAGCGGCGAATATCGCAGCACCAGTCCGACAAGGACTCGTTTCGATCCACCGTGTTCCTTCATCAGGGACAGGAGTTCGAAGGTTTCCTCTTCGCTGACGACAACCGGCTTTTCACAGAAGATGTAGCGAACATCGGATTTGAGCGCGGTTCGCAGATGATCGAGGTGCATGAAATTGGGTGACCCGATCATAAGGAGGTCTAGTTTCTCCTGTCGGATCATCCTGTCGAGATCAGTGTAGGCGGTCAGGCTGTGGCCGCATTTGGCCTCGACATGCTTGAGGCCGGCGGGTGTCGGGTCGACGTAAGCGCAGGGATCAAGATCTCCTGAAACCTCCTGCAGGCAGTTGCTGACATTGGCAATTCTCGCGCCCAGTCCGACATAGCCGGTCTTCATGCTGCGGCCTCCGTAAATTGGTCCATGGCACGGCGAAGTGCCTGGACGACGTTTCCATCGGTGTCCTTGATGCCTGCCTCGGAAACGAAGCCGAGGCGCGTTTCCAGGTCCTGCGGCTCCGGCAAGGGCTTCACGGAAGAGCAGGACGCATGCAGTTCCTGCACGCCGGATCGTTTGAGAATTTGGGAAGCATTGGCGGCAGTGACGCCCGATCCTGCCATGATGGAAATCCGCCCTGCAGCGACATTGACCGCTTGTTGAAGCAGTGAAAGGCCGCGTTCTGCCTTGCTGGCCTGTCCAGAGGTCAGCACGCGTTCGAAACCAAGCGTGATCGCGTCTTCTATAGCTTTTTCGTAGTCGCGTGCGGTGTCGATGGCCCGGTGCAAAGTTGCCGGCAGTCTCGTGCTGTCCAGGGATGCGGCCAGAAAGTCTCGATCGAGGTTGTGCTGGCTGTCGACTGCCCCGATCACGATTCCCGCAAGACCTGCTTTTTCAGTCGCGTGGATGTCGCGCAGCATTAAGGCCTTTTCCAGGTCCGAGTACTCAAAATTACCGGATCGGGGGCGGATCATCGCGTAGACGGGAACCGGTAGTCTGGCCGCGGCCACCATGAACCCCTGGGAGGGGGTCAGGCCGCCTTCGGACAGAGCTGCGCATAATTCAATTCGGTCAGCGCCGTTTTCGGCTGCCGTCCAGGCGCCTTCGAGGGTGTCTACACATACCTCGAGGGGGATCCTGGTCACCGGGCCGCCTCCTTGATGAGCGTACGGGCCACGATGCCGGCACCATGCAGGCCGCCATTGGCGGCAAATTCGCCCTTGATGACGAGTGGCTCGCTATAGTCTGCAAGAACAAGGTCACGTGTCTTTCTATCGATCACGTCGAGAAGAACAAGATCGTTCGAAAGGCCACCACTCACCGGTATGACATCCGGACCAAGGGTGTTGACGAAAGCGGAAAGCGCTCGCGAAAGCAGAGTGGTGAAGGCGTCGAGCGTTTGTGTGGCAGCTGCATCACCGGCATGCCAGGCGGCAGTAATATCCTTGCTTGCCTGATCCAGCCCATGCAGCGACCGGTGGATCTTCTCCATGCCACGGGCCGAGCAGATCGCGTCGATGCATCCGGTCTGGCCGCAGCCGCAGGGGTAGTGCTCAATACCTTTCAACTGGCCACCAGCTGTCGGGTCCATGATGGGGCCGTGACCCCATTCCCCCGCGATGCCGCCATAACCGGTAACAAGGGTGCCATTGACGACAAGCCCGCCACCGACACCAGACCCGAGAATAATACCGAAAACGACCGGCTTGCCTCGACCGGTGCCGTCGACGGCTTCGGCAAGCGCAAAAGCATTGGCGTCATTTGTAATGGCGACAGGACGTTTGAGGGCGGTTTCCAGATCCGATTGCACGGGTCGTTTATGCAGGCAGGGGATGTTGGCCACATCCGCGATGCCGCTGCGGGTATCAAAGGCGCCTGCAAGCGAAATCGAGATGGGAGATCCATCCGGCCCTGAGCAGTTGGCAATCGCGTCTACAAACGCCTGCCAGTCGGTTCCGGGTGTCGCTACCCGGCCTTTTTCCGCAACGGTTCCATCCGCTTGGAGCTCTCCATGTCGGATGAAGGAGCCGCCGATATCAAAACAGGTGGTCATCGCCTGTTCAAACGCCTCTGGGTTATATTTGTTAACGTCCAGTTATAATACCAATATGCAACCAATCGCATTGGTAGTAAACCAAAAAAAGAAATTGGCATCATTTTTTAAAGGAATTGGGCGGCTGACACCTGTCGAAAACAACGGCTACAGCGCCCAAGCTCAATAGTGCTGTAAGGAGGCTAAGCCCGCTGTTTGCGGACGAGATTATGTTCGAAAGCGTGCCTGGTGTCTGTTGGAGGCGCTGGCACGCGTCAAAGGAAGGGGCGCAAGTTTCCACTGTGCTCGTTGAGCGACATTTCGGCGCTTTCCGCGTCGAGGCCTTCTCGAATCATGAGAACCGCAACCTTCACTCTGCCTTGGGCTTGCTGGAGCTTTTCCGCTGCAGTTTCTGCCGTGCAGCCCGTCAGATCCTGAAGAATGCGATAGGCGCGCTGACGCAGTTTTTCATTATCCGCAACCAGGTTGACCATGTGACCACGAACTGCGTGTCCAAGCCTCAGCGCCACCAATGTAGAGATCATGTTGAGAGCAGCTTTTTGGGCACTTGCCGCACCGAGACGTGTAGAGCCCGCGATGATTTCAGGAGGTGTTTTCAGGAAGATCGGAAAATCCGCCTGACGGAGGAGGGGAGTGTCAGGATTGTTTGCCAATGCAACGGTTTTCGTGCCTGCCGCCTGTGCGCCTCTGAACGTGCCAAGAGTATAAGGAGTTGATCCACTTGCAGAAACTGCAATCAGGATATCTCCTTCTCCAAGGCCTGATTTTTGAAAGTCAGCGAAGCCGGCTTCTTCGTCGTCCTCATATGTGCCGGCAAGGTGAAGCAGGTTTGCAGCACCCCCGGCATAGAGCATGCGCATGCGCTCAACGGGAAAGCCGAACGTTCCCGGCAATTCCAGGCAATCTGCGAGGGCTGTCAGTCCGGCGCTGCCGGCGCCGGCATAACCAATTTTTCCACCTGAAACAGTGACTGTCTGAAGTGCTTCGGCGGCTTTTGCGATCTCCGGAATGGCCGTTTCGGTGGCATTCAGCGCATCTTTCTGCCGTTGCAGCAGCAGCGACAGGACGTCTTCATCAGACTTTTTGGACAGGCCAATGGAAATCGGATCGCGGTCTTCGGTCGTCGGCAAATTCATGGTTCAGGAACTCGGAGGCACACCAAGTTTCGTATCGCGGAATTAAGTCTCTCAAGTCGATCACGCTCCGGGAACGTTTCCGTTGGGTGCTCCAGCGGTGGTGATGCAGGTTCGGAAATTGTTTTAACACTTGATTTTCGGTTTCGATAGAGTTTAAATTGGTATCTGAAAGGTATTATTTTCATCTCCTAAGGCGCCCCATTTCATGACTGACTTCATTTCCTTGCTGGAAAATGGTGACTGGTTGGCGAATTCCAGCGGTCCCCGATACCTGCAGCTGCGGCGGCGCATTCAGCAGGCTATTGACGACGGCGTGCTGAAGGAGAATGAGCCGCTTCCGTCTGAACGCGAGATTGCCTCCATTACGGATCTGTCCCGTGTGACGGTGCGCAAGGCGGTTGCCGGTCTTGTCGAGGATCAGGTCGTTGTCCAGAAGCGTGGCAGCGGATCCTTTGTCGCGCCCAAGGTGCACAAGGTTGAACAGCGCCTTTCCAGCCTGACGTCCTTTTCCGAGGATATGGCACGCCGTGGTCTTTCCGCCAGCAGCGAGTGGCTGCGCCGCGGACTGTTTCCAGCTTCGCCCGAAGAAATGTTCACGCTCGGTCTCACGTCCGGTCAGCGCGTTGCCCGTGTCGACAGGCTTCGCAAGGCTGACGGCACACCGATGGCAATCGAGCGTGCCTCCCTTTCCGAGAGCGTCCTGCCTCATCCGGAGCGGGTCACCACGTCTCTTTATGCCATTCTGCGCGCGGCCGGCTTGCAGCCTGTCCGCGCTATTCAGCGCATTTCAGCCCGCAATCTTGAGCCAATCGATGCCGACATTCTCGGTGTGCCGGCCGGGTCTGCCGGGCTGAAAATAGAACGTGTGTCCTATCTCGCGTCCGGAAATGTCGTCGAATTCACCCGTTCCGTTTACCGCGGCGATGCATATGACTTCATCGCCGAACTTCAGATTTCGGAAGACTAATCCTGATGATTGAAGCAAGTACCATGGCCACGCCGACGCACATGCGCCGGGAAATCGAAGAAATCCCGGACGCTGCGCGCCGTCTGTTGGCCGATGGACACCCGTTGATCCGCGACATTGCAAGGAAAGCAGGCGCGCCGGTGTTTCTGGCAAGCGTCGCTCGCGGCTCTTCTGACCACGCCGCAACGTTTCTCAAGTATGCCTCGGAGATCTACCTTGGTCTTGCGATGGCCTCTCTCGGCCCATCCGTTTCCTCGGTTTATGGCGGCAAGGTCAAGCTGGGGCAGGCTCTTGTGATTGCAATTTCCCAATCCGGCGCCAGCCCGGACAGTCTCTCGGTGGTTGAAAGTGCAACCGAGCAGGGGGCGTTCACGGTAGGGTTTACCAACACGTCGGGAAGTGAACTGGCAAAACTTTCCAGTGCCGCCATCGATATCTGCGCAGGTCCTGAGCGTAGTGTCGCCGCGACCAAGACCTTCGTCAATTCCGTCTTGGCGGGCCTGCTGCTATTGGCGGAAATCGGGGCTGACAAGGAACTGCTCGACGCGTTGGCTGCCTTGCCGGAGCATTTTGAAAAAGCAATCGACAAGGACTGGCGCGCGCTTGCCAAGCCGATCGAGCAGCGGGGTTCGCTTTATGTCATTGGACGCGGACCTGGTTTGGCAATCGCAAATGAAGCTGCGCTGAAATTCAAGGAAACCTGCCAGATCCATGCGGAGGCCTATTCGTCCGCCGAGGTAATGCACGGTCCCGTCTCGATCGTCGAAAACGGATACCCGATCCTGGCACTTGGTGTGCGCGATGCAGCCGAAGAGGGGCTGGCCCAGGCTGCGGATCGCATGGTGGACCAGGGCGGAAGTGTTTTTGCAACGACCGACAAGGTGGAGCGGGCAGAAAAGCTGGCGTTCCAGGCAACCGGGCATCCATTGACAGACGCCTTGGTGCAGATTGTTTCTTTCTACGCCTTCATCGAATGGTTCGCACGGCAGCGCGGTTTCAATCCGGACGTTCCCAAGCACCTGAAAAAAGTCACCCAGACCGTATGACCTCCACAACCGCCTATCTCTGCAGCCGGGTTTTTGATGGTGAGAAAATCCATGCGAATGCAGCCCTGCTTGTCGAAGATGGCAAGGTGGCTGGCCTTCTTTCGGCCGATCAGGTGCCCGTTGGTGTAGAGACTGTCGATCTTGGCGACGGCATTCTCGCACCGGGATTGATCGATCTGCAGGTCAATGGCGGCGGTGGCTTGATGCTGGGGGATGCGGAAACAGTCGACGATATCGAACGTATCTGCGCCGCCCATGTCAGCCTCGGGACAACAGCCCTGACACCGACTTTGATCACGGACACGCCCGACGTGACGCGCAAAGTCGTTGATCTGGGAATCGCCGCATGGTCGCGGGGCGTGAAGGGGTTTCACGGTCTGCATCTCGAAGGGCCACATCTGTTTGCGGGGCGCAAGGGCGCGCATGACCCGAATCTGATCCGGCCTTTGAGCCGCGAAGACATGGCACTCTACCTGCGCGCGGCGCGGGAATTGCCAAGCCTCATCATGACGGTGGCACCGGAAACGGTGCCACCAGAACAGGTGCGGGAATTGGCTGACGCGGGAATTCACGTCAGTCTTGGCCACAGCGGAGCAACATACCGGCAGTGCAAGACTGCGACTGAAGCGGGTGCTTCGATGGTCACCCATCTTTTTAACGCCATGAGCCCGTTGCAACACCGCGAACCCGGCCTTGTGGGTGCCGCGCTCGATCTGGGCGCGCTCAACGTGGGCATCATTGCTGATGGTGTCCACGTCGACCCGGTCGCGATGCGGGTCGCGTTCAAGTCAAAGACCGGCCCGGGCAGGATCTTTATCGTTACCGACGCCATGTCCCAGACCGGCACCGATGTTACGTCCTTCTTTCTCGGAGGTCGGGAAATCTTTCGCCGCGATGGCACATTGACCCTCGAAGACGGCACGCTTGCCGGCGCCGATATAGATTTGCCGGCGTCCTTGAAGTTTCTTACCGGTACACTCGAGCTTCCGGTTGAAGCTGCTCTTGCAATGGCGACCAGTGATCCTGCGGACGTTCTTGGACGCCCGCTCGGTCGTTTAGAAGAAGGTTACCCGGCCGACTTCGTACAGCTTGGCAATGCCTATGAGGTTGAGGGCGTATGGATTGCGGGAGAGCAATTCTCGAATACGTAGCCCGGCAAATACTCTGGTGGTTTGGTAACTGCGCCAAACTTGTGGGATTTGCAGCGCGTTTGCCGGTTAGGTCTTGTCGACCTTTTTCAGCGTTGAGCGAACGTTTGGAAGTGTCAGCAGCGTATTTGGTATTTGCAGCAATTCCTTGAAGAAGCGGCTGACCAACGCTCCGCGGCTTGGCTTGTAGGGTGAAGAAATGAACGATTTCAGACCCCACCCAATTCCGCCGACATTCGGAAGGGCGCGGATAGCAGTTTCGTAACAGCGCCGTACCAGCGCGGAATCACTGTTCTTGAATGAATGCAGCAGGCCGCACCGCTCCATGTCACGCTTGAATTCCTTCGAGATGACCACGGTTTCGCGTTTCGTGAAGGTCCAATTGATGTTGATGTTTTCGTCTTCCTTGGCAACCACCCGGTGGTACCAATGGGGAGGCAGATAGAGAAGATCACCTTCTTCCAGGTCGAATTTGTAGAAACGCTTGTTCCGTAGCAGTCGCTGTTCGTCTTTCAGCAGAGAGAAGTTGGTGAACGGGTAGCACGGTAACGGTGTTTCGGGCGAAACCAGTACCCATTCCTTACGACCCTTCACCTGAACGGTGATGACATTCTCGGCGTTGGTATCGTAGTGGAATTCTGTCCGGTTGTTCCTGCTGTTGATCCAGAATCTCCAGGCAACGGAATCTTGCATTATCCGGTCGGATGCGAGGATTTTCTTCAGGAATTCCGGCATCTCGATATCTTGTTCCAGTACTGGTGAGCGGCTGACGAAAAAGACACCTCTGTCGCGGACCTTTGGCAGCGTATGGAGTTCTGCTCGTAATCGGCCGGATTGCCACCTTTCCCGCGCGGGCCAGTTTTTCGCCAATCCCTTGATCAGCAGGGGCTGTTCCTTGTCGCAGTAGGCTTCAAGAAATTCGGCATAACCTGGTGCTGCGGTTACGGTGGCAATGGTGTGCGTGTTGTCGCCGCTCATAAAAGGTACCACGCATTTGAAGATTTGCGGGTTCAGGGGCGCTGGACTTAGCTGCGATTCTTCATGATGCTCCCCTAGGAGAAATTACGATAGGAGCAACCTTGAGCTTTATCAAGAAGCGCGATTCAACAACGCAGAGCCACTGGAGGAGCGATCTTCGTTTTAAACGTAGCCAGGAAATGTTGTTTAGGAAGATGGTACCGAACGTTACTGCCGCGAAAGACGAGTTCGCATCAAATGACTGTCGATTTTTGAGGCGGTGCAGATTGCTGCAAGATCACGCGTTAATAAGATCAACCCGGTTACTGAACAGCGTTCCGGTCTTCAGAAATGCAGCATTCGGGAGGATTAGGAATAGGTGGTGATGGCTCCCCAGGCCGGACTCGAACCAGCGACCCAGCGATTAACAGTCGCTTGCTCTACCAACTGAGCTACTGGGGATCACCACGCTCGGGGCCAGCGCGTTGCCGCCCCGTCGATGGAGATGCGTATATCAAAGGCTTGATCCGTTTGCCAAGCCCCCGAGGGCGTTTTTTTCATCAAGCCGTCATTTTTTTGATCTCGGTGTGGAAAACTCGATATATTTCAGATGGCTAGGCGTTCTGTCGCGCTTGGAAAACCCTACGTTTCGCTACGATTGGAACACCCCGGGCAGACTAAATCCGTTGTGCCTTTTTCTGACTTTGGCGCAAGAAGGCGTCCGTGTTGACTGCCTGGCCGATTTTCAAGGTTAGTCGTCAGCGACTTTCTGCTGCTTGTGTCGGCCTCAAGATACGTTTAGGAAGAAACTGACGGTTCCGGAAAAGGCCTTGCCTGATCCGGATGAAACGGGAATCCGGTGCGGTCTTTTTCAAGTCCAGATCCGGAGCTGCCCCCGCAACTGTGAGCGGTGAGTGGCTGTACGAAAACCACTGGCGTCCTGATGGGGCCGGGAAGGGGTACAGACCGCGCTGAGCCGCAAGCCAGGAGACCGGCCGTCACATTGTCAACCCTATGGCGCTGTCGGGCGGACGGCTGGGAGAAGGAATGACGCATTCAAACGGCGAGAGGACAACGCTGGTCCTCGGCGGTGCCCGCTCCGGAAAAAGCCGGTTCGCGGAGAAGCTTGTCCATGAAACCGGTCTGCAAAAAATCTATATCGCGACTGGTGCTGCCCACGACGATGAAATGACCAGCCGGATCGCCGCTCATAAAGATCAACGCGGACCGTCCTGGCGCACCGTGGAAGAACAGCTCGAACTTGCGGACGTGCTTGAAAACGAATGCAGGCAAGACCGGGTGGTCCTTGTTGACTGCCTGACCCTGTGGCTGTCGAACCTGCTGTTTGCAGGCAAGGACATCCCCGCCGAAACGGCGCGGCTTTGCGCGGTTCTGAAGGGTCTTCAGGGGCCGTGCGTCTTCGTTTCCAACGAAGTTGGTATGGGGATCGTGCCGGAGAACCGTCTGTCGAGGTCGTTCCGCGATGTGCAGGGACGACTGAACCAGGATATGGCGCATAGGTGCCAACAGGTTGTCTTCGTTGCTGCGGGCCTGCCGATACTTTTGAAACCCACCTCACAACCGGATATCAAATTATGACCACTTCATCCTTGCAGCCGGGCGCAAAAATTCCGGCAACGATCGTCACTGGGTTTCTCGGAGCAGGCAAGACCACGCTGATCCGCAATTTGCTTACCAATGCCAATGGCAAACGCATTGCCCTTATCGTCAATGAGTTTGGGGACATGGGCTTCGACGGGTCCCTTGTGAATGGATGCGCTGATCCCGATTGCGCCGCGGAAGAGGTGGTTGAGCTTACCAATGGCTGCATATGTTGCACCGTTGCCGACGATTTCCTGCCAACCATGGAAATGCTGCTCGCGCGGGACAATCCGCCGGAGCATATCGTTATAGAAACCTCTGGTCTGGCTCTGCCGCAGCCGCTCGTTCGGGCCTTCTCCTGGCCGAGCGTCAAGCCGAAGGTAACGGTAGATGGTGTTGTCACGGTGCTGGATGCTGCAGCACTCGCCGAAGGCCGGATCGCACTTGATGAAGATGCACTTTCCGCGCAACGTGCTGCCGACGAAGCTCTTGATCATGACAGTCCGGTTGAAGAACTCTTCCACGACCAATTGCGTTGCGCAGACCTCGTCGTTCTGAACAAGGCAGATCTCGTCTCCGAAGACGCCTTGAAGCAGGTGCATGAGAAGATCGCCGCCGATGTTCGTCCGGCGGTTCACGTGGTCACATCCGAAAAAGGCACGCTTCCGATTGAAGTTCTGCTCGGCAGGGGCTCTGCTGCCGAGGACGACATGGCTGATCGGCACGAGCATCACCACCATCATGATGACCACGACCACGATCACGATCACGATCACGATGGTGATGATCATGATCATCGCCATGACGACCATCATCACCATCACGACGATTTTGAAAGTCACGTGCTGGCAGTCTCGTCTTTCGCCAGCCTGAAAGATGCTGAGGCAAAGGTTCTGGAAGCCATGGCGCAAAAAGGCGTCCTTCGCATCAAGGGGGCTGTAAAAATTGAGGGCAAGGCAGCGCCTGCAATGGTTCAAGCTGTCGGACCGCGTGTCGAAACCTGGTTCGCCGCCGGCGCCGAGAGCAGCGGCAGACTGGTCGTGATCGGTTTGAAGGGCCTCGACCTGACTGCGGTTCGTAGCCTGCTGGGTGAATTGACGGCTGCTGCCTGACACGCTGGATAGAAGCTGGAAATAAAGACCAAGCATGCACATTCTCGCCAGCCAGACGCGCCGGATCGATGACGGCGGGGACGCGGTCGACCTCGACCAGTCCCCTGCCGACATTCTGTTCCTATCCGCTGCAGACACCGAGCTGGGAAGCTTTGCCGCTGCGCAATCACGGCTTGGAACAGCCCGTGCAGACCTGCGGCTCGCCAATCTCATGGCCCTGTCGCATCCCTATTCGGTCGATCTTTATGCCGAACAGACCGTCCGTGGCTCTCGGCTGATCGTTCTGAGAATTCTGGGTGGAGTGGAGTACTGGCGCTACGGCCTGGAAAGGTTTGAAGAAGAAGTCCGCGCGAATGGTATCGATCTGATCGTCATTCCGGGCGACGACAAGTGGGACGAAGAACTGACGTCTCGTTCCACCCGATCATCAGCGGAAGTGCATCGCTTCTGGCGATACTGTGTGGAAGGCGGTGCGGAGAATTACGCCAATGCCTTGAGATATGCAGCGCACCTGATCGGAAAGGGCGAGGAGCCCGCGCATCCGGTGCCCCTTCCTCGCGCGGGTATCTATCTTGCTGGCAAGGCCGCCCCCGATATAGCGCAACTGAAGGCCTCCTGGCGGGATCCTGAAAGACCTGTTGCAGCGATCACGTTCTACCGCGCTCTGGTGCAAGGTGCCCAAACCGCACCACTGGATGCGTTGATCGCTGCTCTCGACAAAGCCGGCGTAAATGCACTGCCGATCTATGTGTCCAGCCTGAAGGAAGCGGAATCCGTCGCCGTTCTGGAAAGCCTGTTCGATGAGGCTCCGCCTGATGTTGTGTTGAACGGTACTGCCTTCGCCGTCTCGAAGGCGGGAGCAGCCCATCAGCCGACACCGCTCGATCGTCCCGGCAAACCTGTGCTGCAGGTCGTCTTTTCGTCTTCCTCCAAAGAGGGCTGGGAAGACAGCGATCAGGGCTTGTCGATACGTGACCTCGCCATGCATGTCGTCTTGCCGGAGATTGATGGCCGGATATTGACCCGGGCTGTCTCCTTCAAGGAAGAAGGGATCTTCGATGAGGCCACCCAGTCGACGCCGGTTGCCTTTACGCCTGTTCCGGATCGGATCGTGTTTACCGCGGCGCTTGCGGCTGCCTGGGGGAAACTCGGCCGGAAACCGGCTGCAGCCAAGAAGTCGGCCCTAATCCTGGCAAACTATCCGAACCGGGACGGGCGTCTTGCCAACGGCGTAGGGCTCGACACGCCTGCGTCATGCGTGCATTTGCTCAAGGCCATGTCCGCCGAGGGCTATGACGCCGGCAGGGTTCCAGCAAGCTCCGCCGATTTGATGGATATCCTGACTTCGGGCGTAACCAATGCCCTGGAGGGCCGATCAGGCAAGGAAGAATATCAGGCCTTGTCGCTTCAGGATTACGAGCGTTCCTTCAACAAGTTGCCCGACGTTGTTCGGTCAGCAGTTGTTGATCGTTGGGGGGCACCGTCGGACGATCCTCATGTAACGGATGGCCATTTCCGGCTGGCCCTGCACCGGTTCGGCAACCAGGTAGTCGGTATTCAGCCTGCGCGCGGCTACAACATCGATCCGAAGGAAACCTACCACGATCCGGCATTGGTGCCGCCGCACCACTATTTTGCCTTCTACATCTGGCTGCGGGAACAATTCGCCGTCGATGCCGTCATACACCTCGGCAAACACGGCAATCTGGAATGGCTCCCCGGCAAGGCACTGGCCCTGGCTGAAAGCTGTTTCCCGGAAGCCGTTCTGGGGCCAATTCCGAACATCTATCCGTTCATCGTCAATGATCCGGGCGAGGGGGCGCAGGCCAAACGACGGACCTCGGCCGTCATTGTCGATCACCTGACACCGCCTTTGGCCCGGGCGGAGAGCCATGGCGTTGCCGAAGAGCTGGAGACGCTGCTTGATGAGTATTATCTGGCGAGCGGCGTTGACCCGCGCCGCCTGAAGGCATTGACGCGGGACATCCTGGACACTGCTGCGCGGCATGGTCTGGACAAGGATATCGGCATTACCGAGACCATGGACGAGGAAACCCGCCTTGCGCGCCTCGATGCTCACTTGTGCGACCTCAAGGAACTGCAGATCAGGGACGGGTTGCATATTCTTGGTGAAAGCCCCGAAGGCGACCTACTGATGGATCTGCTGGTTGCGTTGGCAAGGGTACCGCGCGGCAACAGGCCGGAACAGCAGAGCCTGCAAAGGGCAATCGCTTCGGACCTCGGTTTTGAAAAATTTGATCCACTGGATTGCGATTTCGCAGCCCCCTGGCAGCAAGGTCGACCGGAGCTCCTTGCAAATGTTCTGGAGGCTCCCTGGAGATCGCAAGGCGATACGGTCGAACGTATCGAGCTTCTCGCCCGTGAAATCGTCGCGGGTAATCGAGAAGTATCTGGGGCGTGGCAATCGACCCTTGCTGTTCTGGATGATCTGAACCAGGTTCTGCGGCCGGCTGTAACCGGCTCCGGACACGCAGAAACAAGCGCGGTGCTGACGGCATTGGAAGGTGGGTTCGTTGCCCCCGGGCCATCCGGTGCGCCTTCGCGCGGGCGTCCGGATGTGCTGCCCACTGGCCGGAACTTCTACTCCGTCGATGTACGCGCAGTGCCGACCGAAACCGCATGGCGGCTCGGCTGGCAATCCGCATCTCTCGTTGCAGAACGGTACTTCCAGGAAGAAGGCGAATGGCCGAAATCGCTGGTCCTGACATGTTGGGGCACTGCCAACATGCGAACCGGAGGTGACGACATTGCCCAGGCGCTGGCGCTTATAGGGGCTCGTCCGGTGTGGGAGCAGGGTTCGGGCCGTGTCACCGGATTCGAAATTCTGAAGCTTTCAGAGCTTGGACGACCGCGTGTCGACGTTACCTTGCGGGTTTCCGGGTTTTTCCGCGATGCCTTCCCGCATCAAATGGATCTTTTTGACAGCGCCGCCCGTGCGGTCGGTGCGCTTGAAGAACCGGACGAAGCCAATCCGATTGCCGCACGAATGCGATCGGAAAGTGCACGGCTTCAGGCTGAAGGGCTGGACAAGAACGAAGCCGAACGCAGGGCCGGGTTCCGTGTCTTTGGCTCAAAACCGGGTGCCTATGGTGCTGGTCTGCAGGCGCTGATCGACGAGAAGCTTTGGGAGGAACGTTCGGATTTTGCCGATGCCTTTCTGACATGGGGTGGTTACGCCTACGGTGGCGGTGCGGAAGGCTCCGTCGCCAGGCACGATCTCGAAACGAGGCTGAAAACCGTGGACGCAGTCCTGCACAATCAGGACAACCGCGAACACGATCTTCTGGACAGTGACGACTATTATCAGTTCGAGGGCGGACTGGCAGCGACTGTCGAAGCACTGAAAGGCGAAGCACCGACGGTCTACCACAACGACCATTCGCGGCCTGAGCGTCCGGTGGTCCGTACCCTCTCGGAAGAGATCGGCCGCGTGGTGCGCGCTCGTGCGGCAAACCCGAAATGGATCGCAGGTGTCATGCGGCATGGTTACAAGGGCGCGTTCGAGATGGTTGCGACGCTCGATTATCTGTTCGCATTTGCCGCGACCACCCGTGCCGTGGGAGATCACCATTTTGATCAGCTGTATGATGCCTACGTGGATAACCAAGAAGTTCTGGATTTCCTCAAGGATGCCAATCCGGCGGGTCTCACCGAAATGCTGGACCGCTTTCATGAAGCAATTGAACGCGGCCTCTGGACGCCGCGGCGCAATTCGACCCATGCTGCACTGAATGATTTGAAAACAAGACTGGAAGGGACGGACGCATCGTGACCGCCGACAAGGACAAGCCGGAACTGACCGAAGAAGAACTCAATGCCCGCCATGCCGAGAAGATGCGCAAGAAAAAGGCTGCGCGTGACAAGATCATGGCGACCAAGACCATCGAAAAGGGCTTGCTGATCGTCCACACGGGCAAGGGCAAAGGCAAGTCGACAGCCGGTTTCGGGATGGTGTTCCGTTCTCTCGGTCACGGCCACAAGGTGGGCGTGGTGCAATTCGTGAAGGGCCGGATCGAAACCGGTGAGCGCATGGCGCTGGAACGGTTCTCCGACCTCGTCACGATCAAACGGATGGGTGAGGGGTTCACGTGGGAAACACAGGACCGGCAGCGGGATATCGATGCGGCGAACGAAGCCTGGCAAGCCGCCAAGGACATGATCACATCCGGTGAATATCGCCTGATCCTTTGCGACGAGCTCAACATCGTTCTGCGCTACGATTATCTGGACATCGCCGAAGTGGTCGATTTCCTGAAGAACGAAAAACCGGACGATGTGCATGTCGTCATCACGGGGCGAAATGCCAAGGACGAGCTGATCGACATTGCAGACCTTGTCACCGACATGACCCAGATAAAACATCCCTTCCGGTCTGGTGTGAAACCACAGGAAGGCATCGAGTTTTAGAGCCGGGCACTTGGATCACGAAACCCAGAGGTAATCAAAGGGGATCGAGGATGAGCAAGCTATTCGACCACAGTCTTCGCACGGCCTCGAAGGCGCATGTGGAAACGGTCCGGAAATACGAACTTTACCGAACCGTTGTCGAATTTCTGGCTGCATTGACGTTTCTTGTCGGCAGCGTCTTCTTTTTCTACGACAGCCTGATGTATGCAGGAACATGGTTGTTCGTGATCGGATCCGTTCTCTTTGCCGTTCGGCCGACGGTTCGCTTGATGCTGGAACTGCGGCTCGCCAATCTTCCGGTACCAAGCGAATTTCGGCCATATGGCGCAGCACCATTCGGTAAAGATTGACGTTGCATGGTTGAGACAAAAGCGGCCGGCAAGGTGCCGGCAATCATGGTCCAGGGCACAGGCTCGAATGTTGGCAAAAGCCTGGTCGTCGCCGGTCTGTGCCGTCTCTTTGCCAACCGCGGCCTGAACGTTCGCCCCTTCAAGCCGCAGAACATGTCAAACAACGCTGCCGTAGCAGCCGACGGCGGCGAAATCGGCAGGGCCCAGGCGCTTCAGGCCATGGGCTGCCGCGTTCCGTTGAGTGTTCACATGAACCCCGTTCTGTTGAAGCCTGAAACCGACACCGGTGCTCAGGTAATCGTACAGGGCAGGCGACATGGCACGATGCGGGCGCGCGAATATGGAAAGCAGAAAGCTGAATTATTACCGAAGGTTCTGGAGAGTTTTTCGATAAACGCCTCAGGTGTTGATCTGGTGATTGTCGAGGGGGCAGGAAGCCCTGCGGAAATCAACCTCCGCTCTGGAGACATCGCCAACATGGGATTTGCCGAGGCGGCGGATCTGCCGGTGATCCTTTGTGCGGATATTGATCGCGGCGGGGTTATTGCATCGGTCGTCGGAACTTGTGCGGTGCTGGAAGAAAACGAACGACAGCGCATCAAGGGCTTCTTCATCAATCGGTTCCGCGGAGACCCGAGCCTGTTCGACGAAGGCTTGCGAGAAATCGAGCGGCGCACTGGATGGCAAGGTCTCGGTGTTGTCCCGTGGTTTGCGGATGCTGCGAAACTTCCGGCTGAAGATGCGCTCGGTCTGGCGGACGGATTTGGTGACGGGGGGCTCAAGATCGTCGTTCCCGTGATCTCGCGGATCGCCAACTTCGACGACCTGGATCCGCTCCGGCTTGAACCGGGTGTAACGCTTGAGCTTGTTCAACCCGGCACCCCGTTGCCGGGAGACGCCGACGTCGTGCTTTTGCCCGGGTCGAAGTCCACGATTGGTGATCTCGCCTTTTTCCGCAGACAGGGATGGGACATAGATCTCAAGGCACACCACCGACGGGGCGGGCATATCCTGGGCGTCTGCGGTGGGTATCAGATGCTGGGCAAGATCATCTCGGATCCCGATGGCATCGAGGGATCTCCCGGAACAGTCGAAGGCCTAGGCTATCTGGATGTCGAGACCATACTGACGGCAGACAAATCGACCGTTGCCGCACGCGCGACCCATGTTGCCAGCGGAGCCCCTGTCTCCGGTTACGAAATTCATGTTGGCCGAACGACCGGGCCAGACTGTGCCAATCCCATGATGCGTGTTGATGATGGTCGGTCCGATGGTGCGGTCTCTGCGGATGGGCGTGTTTACGGAACCTACATTCACGGCCTGTTCACCGACGATGCCTTCCGGACGGCATACCTGAATGCCTTCGGCGTTCGCTCAGACATCAGTTACGACAGGGACATGGACAGGATTCTGGATGATCTTGCAGGGCATCTGGACAGCGTCCTCGACGTGGAGGCCATCCTGACGATCGCACGCGGCGCGGCTGAAAACGTCTGACCTAGAAGGCCAGCAATAGCGCCAGACCTGCAATCAGCAACGCCTCGAGTGCGTAGCAGCCAATGAGGATCCTCAAGGCGCGCGAAATATCTTCTGCCCTTGCATCCTTTCGTCCACTCGCATTCAGATACCGGTCATTGACAGTGTAACCCGGATAGATCCGCGGTCCTGCAAGAGCCAGGTTCAGTGCGCCTGCCATGGCAGCCTCCGGCCAACCGGCATTTGGCGAGCGGTGCTTGCGGGCGTCGTCCAGAATACAGGCAATGCTTTTGCGGACCGAGCCTCGGGACAAGGGCGCACACAGGGCGATAAACAGCCCTGCCAGGCGTGAGGCGGGCAGGTTGACCAGATCGTCGAAACGGGCAGCCGCCCAGCCGAAGTCGGCGTAAACCTCGTTCTTGTGGCCAATCATGCTGTCGGCTGTGTTCACCGCCTTGTAGACAATCAATCCGGGCAGGCCGAGCAAGGCGAACCAGAATACGGGCGCCACGATACCGTCGGAATAATTTTCGGCGCAGGATTCGATGGCTGCCCGCGAGACACCGGCTTCGTCCAGCCGGTTCGGGTCACGTCCGACAATCATGGAAACCGCCTTGCGGCCACCTTCCAACCCATCCTTCAACAGGCCATCCCGCACGGCTGCCACGTGACGGTAAAGACTGTTTTGAGCGATAAACACCGCAGCTACGACAGCCTCAAGCACCCTGCCATATGGCAGCCACTTCGCAACGGCCTCAATGACGACACCGGCAAGTCCGGCGCCGGCAAGCAGCGCCAGGAGTGTCAGCACGCCGCCGAGCTTGCGCGTCGCCGGTGCGAATTCCGTTTTGTTGAAATGCCGGTCGAACAGGCCGATCAACTTGCCGATCCAGACAACCGGATGCGGCAGACGTTGCCACATCCAGTCGGGATCACCGATCAGGGCGTCCAGCAACAGCGCGGCGAGAAGCAGCCAGAGAGCGTGGTCGTAAAGCAGCATCCCGGTCCGTCAGACCTCTTTTAGCGCTTCTGCAAGAGCGTCTGTCAGACGTTTGAGATTTTCCGGTCCACCTGGAAGGCCAAAGCGGATCCAGGTTGGTGCGTAGTCGAAGATCCGCGTCCAGATCCTTCGGCGGGCAAGGGCCTCATGCAGGCCTTTTGGATTGCGCAGACCGGCAAGCGCATAGAGAGGCGTGCCGCCGAAGACGCTGAGACCTGCCTCGGAAAGTGCGACTGTCAGATCCGCCATGTCTTCGATCAACTGCCTGGTTGTCCGGTCCTGCCAGGTGCTGTCACGCAGTGCCCTGGCTCCGATTTCCAGTGCCGGTCCGCTGAGGCTCCAGCTGTCCAACAGGCCGGACATTCTGGAAATGGCGGTTTTTTCGCCTGCAAGAAAGCCGATCCGCAGTCCCGCAAGACCGAAGAACTTTCCGAAGGACCGCAAAACGACAACGTTTTCGGTTCCGATGTGCGGCAGCAAGGTAGCGCCCGGAACGACATCGGCAAAGGCTTCGTCCACCACCAGATAACCGCCGCGTGCGCTCAGTGTCCGCGCGATTTCGATCAGGCTTTTGACATCTATCAGACGTCCGTCCGGATTGTTCGGATTGACCAGAACCACGATCTTTGCATCAGCGGGCAGGGAGTAGACGCTGGATACTTCGATAGGTGCTCGGCTTTCCCGCGTCCAGGCATCCCGGTGGCTGGTGTAGGTGGGCGAGGCGAGAACGACCGGCCCTTCGGGAAGTATGATCGGTAGAAGCGACAGCAGAACCTGTGTTCCAGGCGCTGCACAGACAGCGAGATTGTCGGGAATGCGATAAGCTTGGCGAGCAGCTGCAATCAGGTGTTCTTCGGCCCCGCGTGCCGGCAGGCTGGTCCAGGTGGACAGCTGCAGGTCGTCAGGCACGGGATAGCTGTATGGATTTATCCCGGTCGATAAATCCAGCCAGTCGTCATGCGTTCCGCCAAAGCGCTCTATCGCAAGGGTCAAATCCCCGCCGTGTTCCATGAAAATGCCTCTTGCAGTTGGCAGGTCGGCCGATCTGCCTCTTGTCACTCATCTAGCCGGTAGGAAGGCCAAAAGTACAGACGGTTCCCGACATGCGTTGCCGCAAGAACGTCCTGCGCATTTGTTCGTCCTGTCCCAAAAGCTGTTATGCGCTGTTGCCTGCCTTTTCAAACATTTATCCGTGTTCGGTACCGCACTTCTATCATTAGGGTGCAAGGGAGGCGGGTACGGCCGAAAGCAACGCAACTTTGGGCGCATTGACAGATCCGTCAAAGTGCAGAAAAAAGAACAAAAGAAGAACATTGTGCACCGAAGGACGCCCTGATGGCAAAGACAAACCACCATTCACCATTGCTGGACGCGGAACGCGAAGCCCTGTTGACTCAGCTTGCGCTGGCGCGGCAGGCCTTGATCAAGGCGCAGCGCGGCATGCGCTCCAGATCCGGACTGTCACGCTCTGCCGCCGCGGTGATAGAGGAAATCGACGAGTTTGCCTTTGTGCTGACCGGTTCGACCGAGTTTTTTCACACAGGCGCTCACGGAACGCCGCCAAGACAACCTGGTTGATCGTGGCGAGGGCCGACAGCACGATTGGATTGATCAAAGCCTTCGTTGGGTCTCGGAAATCAACTGATCGACAATCCTGTCGAGAATGTCCTGGGGCAGGTGACCGTCTTCAGGAATATCGCCAGCCAGTTCCAGCTGGCGTTCCGCGGAGGTGCCTCTGGCGGCGATCTCCCTCAAATGGCTCACGTCGGACACGCAGTCAAAATGAACTGCGTCCGGGAGAATGAGTTCAATCAGTTCCTCGATCATGTCCGGAAAGGCTGCCGTTTCGTTGCGGCCGAAATCGATCAGTTGTGCATTTGTGCCGTGTCGTTGTGCCTGCCAGCGGTTTTCCGCCAGGAGAAACCGTGAATATTGCCTCCACCCCTGATTGGCGCGGCGCAACCGGTAAAGCATGCGGCACAGGCATCTGAAAGTCGCCGCTATGGCGACGGCGTCGTCAAGCAAGGGGCAGACATCAGTAATGCGCATTTCCAGTGTCGGAAACCGGTCGGAGGGGCGCAGGTCCCACCAGATCTTGGTGGCATCTTCGATGACACCGGCGCGAACGAGAATGTCGACCGTGTGCCGATAGTCGAAGTAGCTGTCGAATCCGGGTGGCAGGCCGGTCCGCGGCATTTCGTTGAAAACCGATAGACGATAGGACTTCAGGCCGGTGTTCCGACCACGCCAGAACGGGGATGAAGTGCTGAGTGCGAGCAGGTGCGGCAGGAAATAGGCGAGCTGATTGAACAGTTCGATGCGCAGTTCTTCGTCTTCGATACCGACATGAACATGCATTCCGCAGATCACCATGCGCTTGACCACGAGCTGCATGGTCCTGGCGATCTCGTTGTAACGTTCCTTGTCTGTGTGCGGCTGGTCCGTCCAGTCGGCGAACGGGTGGGTTGAAGACGCAATCGGCGCCATGTCGAACATTGCCGCCTCGCGCGCAATGGTCTTGCGGAAATAGCCGAGTTCCGTGCGTACCTCCTGCAGACTGAAGCATACCGGTGTTCCGACCTCGATCTGACATTTCAGAAATTCAGGACTGACTCGTCCTTCAAGGGCGGTTTCGCAGGCCTTGAACAGTTCCGGTGGTGGCGAACTCGCCAACATGCGGGTCGATCTGTCGACGAGGAGATATTCTTCCTCGACGCCAATGCTGAAACTCGGTTCCTTCATGCTAGGCAGCTTCCGTGCTGTTACAGCGTTCGGTCAAGGCAGGATAAATGCGGATGGAGCACCTGAGAAACGATCGACACCCGCATCCTTGCCAAAAACTACCAGATGTTACCCGCGCCAGGCGTATAGGCTGCACCCATCACCGTGTTCGCCTTGACGATGTCGCACTCAAGAATGCCGGAAAACCTGGCGATCGGAGTGCTTGTCTCGGTCATGCTGGCAGAAACCTTGAATTTGCTGCCGGCCGAGATCTCGACAGTGTCCATGCCCTGGATGAGCACGCTTTTCGGCGCACTGATGATGACATCCTGGTTCTGTAGCGAAATCACGCTTTCCAGATCAGCAATTCGGTTTTCCAGGTCATTGATGCGCTGGCGCAAGGCTTCCACAAGAGCCGCGGTATTGTCGCTGGCGGAAACAGCTTGAGGTGTCTTGCGCGGCCGGGGCGGTTCAACGCGTTTCATGGTTGATGTCGTGATCACTCGCGCCGGTTTGCCTGGCGCTGGCGGACTTCCACCTGGTGTTTTCATGGCACATCCCCTTTTTCAAGGCTTCTGGACAGAAGCTAACATGACGCAAGGGAAAGATGTAGCATCGGCTTCGTTCAAGACAACGAACGCCCAAAAACATGCAATGATTTGAAAAAGTGTCTGGAGGCCCCGACCGGAATCGAACCGGTGTACACGGATTTGCAATCCGCTGCGTCACCACTCCGCCACAGGGCCCCTAGGTGGTGTGCCGCGCCTTATCAAACAGTTGCGCGATTTGGTCAAGCCCTGTTTTCAACGTCGTACACATTTCCACCGTTGCCGATTATCGATTTGAGGAAAGCCATTAGTTGCTGCTTATTTTCGGCAGAAACCGGGTGCCATCGCAGGATCTGCTCGCGCGGATACTTGTCAGGCAGCCTTTGCATCGCTAATGAACGTTTCTCAAGAGGCGCCGGTAATCCGGCATGTCAAAGTGAGGGCCGATATGACGGACTTTAATCAGTCCCGCCGCAAGATGGTGGATAACCAGCTGCGCACCAACGATGTGACCGATCACCGGATCCTGGACGCAATGGAAGTGGTGCCGCGCGAGCGCTTCGTTCCCGCATCCAAACGTGCCGTTGCCTATATCGACGAAGACCTGCCGATTGGAGCAGTCGAAACCGGCCGCATGCTGATGAAGCCGCATATTTTCGGAAAGCTGGTTCAACTGGCGGATATCCGGGAAGGTGATGTCGTTCTGGTCATTGGAGCTGGCACCGGTTACAGCGCTGCAGTCGTTTCCAAACTTGCTGCATCCGTCGTGGCTCTTGAGGAAAATCCGGACCTTGCCAAGACCGCGACCGAGGTTCTGGTCGATCTCGGCATCGAAAATGCGGTGGTCGTGGAAGGTGCACTGGCAGCGGGCTATTCTTCCGAAGGTCCTTACGACGTCATTTTCGTGGACGGAGCCGTCGAAGTGCTGCCCAAGGCACTGACTGACCAGCTGAAGCCGACAGGACGCCTGACAGTGATTGAAGGGCGCGGTGGTGCTGGTGTCGCCAAACTCTACCAGAAATCGGGATCTGCGGTGAGCAGCCGATTCGGTTTCAATGCCTCCGTTAGCGTGCTTCCTGGCTTCGACAAGGCTGACGAATTCGTTTTCTGAGCGATCAATTTGGTCCGGACTGACAGAAACCCGCCGAATGATGGCGGGTTTTTGCTTTAAAAGCCGAGAAATGGCTTAACGCAGCGATAACTTGTTGCCATTAAGCCGCACTCGCGGAAATTCGCAATTATCCGCTCTCAAACGGTTGAAGAATAACACCCATCAGTTTACTCAACAGGATCAAATAGGTTGACCCGGAAGGAGTGTGGGGTGTCTGGTCGTTCAACTCTAAAAGTTTTGACCATTGCTATTGGGCTGTTGGGTGGCGTTTCCGCCACCGCCTTGACCGGTGCCTCCCTGTCCCCCGCTGATGCTGAAACCATCAGAGAATCGCTGGCGCTTGCCTATTCGAACAATCCCACCTTGAACGCGGCGCGTGCGCAGCTTCGTGGTGTGGATGAGAATGTGCCTCAGGCACTGACAGGCTGGCGGCCAACCGTGACAGCATCCGCAGCGGCCGGACGCCTCGCAGCCGGGGCCGACTCGGCGATCGACTATCGCAACAACGCGTCGATCTCGCTGACGATCAGTCAGACCCTGTTCCGCGGCTTCCGGACGATCAATTCCACCCGTCAGGCAGAAGCTGTCGTGCGTGCTCAGCGCGAAAGCCTGATGTCGACGGAACAGGACACGCTGCTGGATGCGGCAACGTCCTACGTGGATGTGATCAGGGATACGGCTCTGGTGTCGCTTCAGCGCAGTGACCTTGCCTTCCTTCAGGAACAGGTAAGAGCCGCACGTGACCGGTTTGACGTAGGTGAGGGCACCCGGACGGACGTCAGCCAGGCGGAAGCCCGCGCTGCCGAAGCCCGCGCCAGCCTCAACACCGCGATGGCCAACCTGAATACAAGTCGCGCCATCTACCGTCAGGTGATCGGCGTTGAGGCACGCAGCCTTTCGGCCGATACGTCGATCAGCCGCTACGTTCCCAAGTCCATTGACCAGGCGATGCAGCTGAGCGAAACACATCAGCCGTTGATCCGGCAGGCGCAACACCTTGTCGATGCCGCCATTTTCAACATCAAGACGATCGAAGGTGAACTTCTGCCGACCGTCACCTTGGATGGTAGCATTTCCAGATCGTGGAACCCGTCTGCAACGACCGACTACAGCGACAATGCGCAGATCTTCGGTAACGTCAGCATTCCGCTCTATCAGGGTGGTGGCGTGTCTTCGCGTGTGCGACAGGCCAAGGAAGAACTGGGCCAGACCCGTCTGCAGCTGGATGTGGCGCGCGATCAGATTCGCGCCAACGTCATTTCCGCCTGGGGTAACTACCAGGCGGCTGAAGCTTCCATTGTTGCAGCCCAGGCCGCTGTCGAAGCACAGCAGCTGGCTCTGGAAGGCGTCATTGAAGAGCAGCGCGTCGGTCAGCGCACCACGCTCGACGTTCTTGACGCGCAGCGCGAACTGGTCATTCAGCAGTCCAACCTCGTAACAGCGCAGCGCAATCGGATTGTCAGCGGATATCAGCTGGTTGCTTCGATTGGCCGGTTGGACGCTGAATCACTTGGCCTCAACGTTGCCCGCTACAATCCGAAGCAGCATTACGAAGCCGTGCGGGACCAGTGGTTTGGTCTGCGCACTCCGGATGGCCGGTAAGAAACTGGTAACTTATATTCTTCACGATGGCGGCTGACGGTCGAAAGATCTTCAGCCGCTTTTGTTATTCGGCTGAACATCCTGACAAATTTACGAAGGATGACGTGAAACGCCTGGCTGAATTCCACCCTTGATCGGTAATTCCCGACTAAAAAGGGGATAAGGCGATGCTTCGGGGCGCGTTCACTTTGCGCGTTTCTTATTGACCCGCATAATTTCGGTTAACGAATCATTTTGATGGAACAGATTGTTCCTGAGCGTAGCCGGTAAGTACGGGGGAAGTCATGGCGCAGGCGAAGAAGGCTGATGAGCCGTCGATGGAGGAAATCCTCGCGTCGATCCGCCGAATCATATCCGATGAGGACTCCCAGGGAGCCGAAGACGGCGAAAGCGGCAGCAGCGAACCCGTAGAGACACCAGTAGAAGAAGAGGCGGCGGACGATATGGGCAATGCCTCCGAAATGTCCCAGGACGATCTCGACAAGCTGTTCGACATGAGCAGCGACGACGACGAAGACGACCTTCCGGTAGAAGACGACGACGCGGATGACATGGCTGCAGCCATGGCTGCGGATGCCGAAGAAGACGAAGGCGAAGACGTTCTGGAGCTGACCGAGGAACTGGCGATTCCTGACGATGATGCGATGGACATTGTCGAAGGAATGGCAGAGGACCTGGACGGCGACGAAGGGGACATTTCCTTCGCGGCTCCACCTGCTCCTGAATTTGATCCCGAACCGGAACCTGTTTTCGACCCTGAGCCTGTGATGGCCGCTCGGCCGGTGCCTGACGATCTGCCGAATGTGGCGGACGACGCCCCTTTGACATCGCAGAACACCGGTGAAGCTGTTCATGCAGCATTCGACAACCTGTCGAACATGTTTGTAGGCTCGCAGGCGCAGACGGTTGAGGAGCTGGTCAAGGAAATGCTGCGGCCGATGCTGAAGGCATGGCTGGACCAGAACCTGCCCGGAATGGTCGAGCAGATGGTTCAAAAGGAAATTCAGCGCGTGACGCGCCGGCGCTAGGCCGGATTTATCCGACGATTTTCAGTCAGGGGGTGTCAGATGGCATCCCCTGAATTCGTTTCTGGCAATCGCTGAGCACATGCTCTGCCATTCGCAGCCTTGGCATGCCTTGCGGATTGAGCCGTTAGCGAACGCATCCCTCAGAAAAGACAGGGTCTGTCGGTCCAAAACGACGGAATTGCCCTCTTCAAGAGGGCGTCCGAGCACCAGTGCAATATCAGCCGCCGCTGTCCGGTCCCTGTTGCGAACGCTTTCATTTCGACAATGGCAACCCGGTTCGTCCAACATTGGCTGGCACAAGGTGTCAGGACCTTCTACCAGCTCAATGGGTTCACCTTCATTCAGGCGCTGAACGATTGTGCTGTAATTTTCGACAAAGGCCGGCGTATAGCCTTTGCCCAGATAGGTCAGCATGCAAAGCAGGTGGTGTGGACGGATTGAAACGGTCATGCCCCGCTTATCGCAGCAAACGTCATTCAACCCAAGTTCTGATCGGCAGACAGGCACTTCACCTATCAAAAGCGCTACTGGGCAGCAGGTTTGGCCCGCATAGGCGGTTGACTTGCGGCAGCGCATCCGATTTACACGGGCTTCACGAAAATCGAAATTCATTCTCCCATTGAGTGACCCTGATGCTGGATAAGACCTACGATGCGGCCAGCGTTGAGCCGCGGATTTACGAAACCTGGGAAAAGGCGGAGGCCTTTAAGGCCGGAGCTGGTGCCAAAGAGGGTGCAGCCTCCTTTTCCATCGTAATTCCGCCGCCGAACGTAAACGGTTCGCTGCACATGGGGCATGCTCTCAACAACACGCTTCAGGACATCCTGATCCGCTGGAAGCGCATGCAGGGCTTCGATACTCTTTGGCAGCCGGGCACCGATCATGCGGGGATCGCGCTTCAGATCGCTGTCGAAAGACAGATGGCCGAACGCAATGAGCCGAGCCGCACAGAGATCGGCCGCGAGGCATTCGTACAGCGTGCGTGGCGCTACAAGGGAGAAGTCGGCAGCGCGATTATCACTCAGCTCAAGCGTCTGGGCGCATCATGCGACTGGTCGCGTGAGCGGTTCACCATGGACGAAGGCCTGTCGGAGGCTGTCCGCAAGGTTTTTGTCGACCTCTATAACGAGGGGCTGATCTACAAGTCCAAGCGGCTCGTCAACTGGGATCCGAAGATGGAAACAGCCATTTCGGATCTCGAGGTCGAGAACATCGAAACCGATGGACACATGTGGCACTTCCGCTACCCGTTGGCCGGTGGCGCGACCTATGAATACGTCGAGAAAGACGAAGAGGGGAACATCACCCTTCGCGAGACCCGTGACTATATTTCGATTGCCACGACGCGGCCGGAAACCATGCTGGGCGACGGTGCCGTTGCCGTTCATCCGGACGATGAGCGTTACAGGCCAATTGTCGGCAAACTTTGCGAAATCCCGGTCGGGCCGAAGGAACATCGCCGTCTGATCCCGATCATCACCGACGAATATCCGGATCCGGATTTCGGCTCGGGGGCGGTCAAGATCACCGGTGCACATGATTTCAACGACTATGGTGTCGCTCAGCGCAACAAGATCCCGATGTACCGCCTGATGGACACCAAGGGTGCGATGCGCGCCGATGGTGCGCCTTATGTCGAAGAGGCCGCCAAGGCCCAGGCGATCATCGATGGCGCAGAGATGACCATTCAAGAGGTCGATCTCATCAACATCGTTCCGGACGACCTGCGCGGTCTCGACAGGTTCGAGGCGCGCAAACGGGTTATTGAACAGATCACGGCGGAAGGTCTGGCAGTTACGGCGCCGGCGGATCATCCGGACGTTGCCTGGATGAAGGGGCAGGCCCCTGAATGGAACACGCTTGGCCGGGCCGTCGTTCGGCCGCTGGAGGAAGGCGCGGAAGCGCCGGAGCGGTTGCCGCTGGTTGAATCCAAGAAGATCATGCAGCCGTTCGGCGACCGCTCCAAGGTCGTCATTGAGCCGATGCTGACGGACCAATGGTTTGTCGATGCCAAGACACTGGCGGCTCCCGCCCTGAAAGCCGTTCAGGACGGCACGACCAAGCTCATTCCTGGCAACGCCGACAAGGTCTATTTCAACTGGCTCAACGACATTCAGCCCTGGTGTATTTCCCGCCAGCTCTGGTGGGGCCATCAGATCCCCGTCTGGTACGATGAAGATGGCAAGGAATACTGCGCGCATTCCGAGGAAGAGGCCGTTGCAATGGCCGGCGGCAAGGCGCTGACGCGCGATGAGGACGTCCTAGACACGTGGTTCTCCTCTGCGCTCTGGCCGTTTTCGACGCTTGGTTGGCCACACAAGACGCCGGAACTCGAGCGCTACTACAAGACGGATGTGCTCATCACGGGTCTCGACATCATCTTCTTCTGGGTTGCCCGGATGATGATGCAGGGCATTCATTTCATGGACGAAGTGCCGTTCCACACGGTTTACTTCAACTCGATCGTTGTTGATGGCAAGGGCAAGAAAATGTCCAAGTCGACCGGCAACGTGATCGATCCTCTCGATCTGATCGGCCGTTTTGGCGCCGACGCTACCCGGTTTGCGCTTGCAAGCCAGGAGGTGCAGGCCCGCAGGATGCTTCGGATGTCCGATCAGGCAGCCGAAGGCGGTCAGCGCTTTGCGACCAAACTCTGGAACGCTGCCCGGTTCGCCGAAATGAACGGCTGTGCACGGATGGAAGGATTCGACCCGGCAGCAACCAAGCACACGCTCAACCGTTGGATCGCAACGGAAACAGGCCGCTGCATCGCCGAGGTTACCGAGGCACTCGAGGACTTCCGGTTCAACGATGCATCCGGTGCTGCCTATCGATTTACCTGGAACACGTTCTGCGACTGGTACCTGGAACTCGCAAAGCCGATCTTCAACGGTGAAGATGAAGCAGCCAAGGCCGAAACCCGGGCAACGGCAGCATGGGCGTTGGACGAAATTCTGAAGGTCCTGCATCCGATCATGCCGTTCCTGACGGAAGAACTGTGGGAGCGTCTCGGAGACGAAGGCAACGCGCACGATGGCCTGCTGATGCTGACTGCATGGCCGGAGGCCAAGGTTTCCGATGAGGCTGCGGCTGGTGAGATCAACTGGCTCGTGGATCTGATTTCCGAAATCAGATCTGTTCGCGCGGAAATGAACATTCCGGCAGGTGCGAAGGTCTCAGTGGTCGTCGCAGGGGCCAGTGACCAGACCAAGGCCCGGCTCAAGACCCACGAATCTGCCATTCTTCGTCTGGCAAGGGCAGAGGCCGTTTCCCTGGCTGATGCAGCTCCCTCCGGAGCGGCCCAGATTATTGTCGGCGAAGCCACAGTCTGTCTGCCACTCGCCGGGGTCATCGACCTAGGTGCCGAAAAGACCCGGCTTCAGAAGGAAGCCGGCAAGCTGGAAGGTGAGATCTCGAAGATCGAGAAGAAGCTTTCCAACCCGGCATTCGTTGCCAAGGCCCCCGAAGAGGTTGTTGACGGCGAACGCGAAAAAGTTGCCGAATCCAAGGAAAAGCTGGAGAAGGTCCAGACGGCGCTCAGTCGTCTGGCGGAAATCGGCTAGATCATTTCTCGGCCCGGAACGAGCTTTGTCTTTTCCGGGCCGCAATTCGGTGCTAGCGCCGCATAAAAGAACACACGTATGCTTAGCACCTGAGGAATCGAATTGAAGCTGATGGCGGACCAGTTTGACACGATGAAAGCGGTAAAGCGCCTGGGCGCAGGCCTTGGAATCGCGGCGATGGCGATGGTCATGCCCCTGGTTTCTGCACACGCTCAAAAGATCGAAAACCCGGTCGCTGTCTTTTCGGGCCTCGACAAGATCACCGGACGTATCATCTCCTTCGATGTTTACATTGGTGAAACCGTCCAGTTCGGTGCGCTGCAAGTCACGCCGAGGGTCTGTCACACGCGCCCTCAGACGGAATCGCCTCTTACGACCGGTTTTGTTCAGGTCGATGAAATCACACTCAACAACGAAGTACGGCGGATCTATTCCGGCTGGATGTTTGCAGCCAGCCCGGGCCTCCACGCGGTTGAGCACCCCGTGTACGATATCTGGCTGACCGATTGTAAACTTGCCTCAAGCGTTCCGCCGCCAGAAGATTATGCCGGTCCTCCGATCAAAGGCACCGTTGCAGAGGGTGAAGACCCGTTGGCTGGACCTGACGACGGTCTGGATACTGGTCCGGGCGTACCGCGTCCGAAACCCTTCCAGGGGTAGGCAGAAGTCGGAAAACGACTT
The DNA here is from genome assembly GCF_009363335.1 of Labrenzia sp. THAF191a. GTDB lineage: Bacteria > Pseudomonadota > Alphaproteobacteria > Rhizobiales > Stappiaceae > Roseibium > Roseibium algicola. Next base: position 4,585,235 of record NZ_CP045333.1, on the reverse strand, counting down.
TGGGTCTTATCGTGTAAACCGTTCTGCTCCCCTGGTAGCGAGCCCGGAATAGAGTTCTTGCGACAACGACAGCCCGCAACCTTCGACCATTCGGCGTGATGTTGTGTTCGTTGCCGCGACCAGTTCATAGACATGTGTCGCAGAAAGCCGTGTCAGTGCTGCGTCCGCCATCAGCGCATTGACGTAAGTGCCAAGCCCTTTACCGCGTTGTTCGGGCGCAACGGCAACGAGACCACCCCAGGCATAACTGTGATAGGGGCTGTGATGATTGTGCGGCAGATAGGCGTGGGCACAAGCGGCAAGACTGCCTGCGTCATCCATCAACCCGACGGAAACAACCGCACCATGATCGCCGTTCAGGAACGATCCTGAGAACGGAGCGATTCCAGCCGTTGCCATGAATTCCTGGAACGAACGCGTCAGTGGCCCCTCTGCGCCGTCAAGCTCTGAAAATGCGCGAATGCCGCCTGGAAGGGCGGTTGAAAGGGTGGGCCTTGTTGCGGCGCGGATCGCATTTGTGTCGCCCACGAAGACATCCCAGGTGTCCAGCCGGTAGCCGTTATCCGTCAGAGCGTTTTCCAGGTCGGGCTGACGGACTTTTTCAAGAAGACGAAACCCGAACACGCCATCTTCTGCCAGTACTTCGAAGATGGTGTCGACCCCCAGGGCATCAGGATCGTCCGTACCGAGCGTGCGTACATTGCAGCAGGCTCCGGGCGTCTTCATGCTCCAGCCGTAACGTTCTTCAGCTCGCTGCTGGAGCTTGATTTGCTGTTCGGTCCCGAAGTAGCCAGCCATCGTGTTCATGCCTCCCGGTTCTCAATCTGGAAAATCAAGGCAGGCAAATACCGGTCTGTCCAGTCTGCTAATTGTTACAAGGACTTGGCGCTTGCTCTCAATTGCGTGCAGGGTACCCTGGAGCGCGCAATTCAAAGCCAGTCTTGGAGGTTGTGAACCCTAGTCTCTCGTAGAACCGATGAGCGTCCTTGTTGGCTGTACCCGACAGCAACATCACCTTGAAACACCCGGCCGAAAACGCCTTGTCGGTGGCAGCACGAAGTAGTGCCTTTCCAATTCCGCTCCCTCGCCAGTCGGAATGTGTAATGACATTTTCAACAAGGGCGAATGGTGCGCAGCCACGTGTCAGATTGGGCACGACAATCAGCATGCAGGTCGCAACCAATGTGCCTGCCAGTTTTCCGACAAGCAAATCGACACCTTGTTGTGTCAGGATCTGGTGAAAAGTTTCGCGGCGAAAATCATCATCAGCGGCAATGTCGTTGGAAATCAGTTGGGCATAGAGCGCGCAAAGTCCCTCGAAATCTTCGGACTTTGCCGAGCGGATGACGAGACTGTCTGTTGAGACGGGCATGAGAACCGCAGGCGTTCGGACAAATGAAAAGCCCGCCGGGTGGCGGGCTTCGGTGTCGTGTCAGTCGATGTCGACGTAATCGGATGGCGTCAGCCCAAGCCGCCCATCCACATATGTGCCGCAACGCTGCATGAGCTCGTCCATATCGTTTTCGAAGAAATGGTTGGCTCCCGGAATGGTTTCGTGATCGATCACGATGCCTTTCTGGGTTTTAAGCTTGTCGACCAGCGTCTGCACATCCTTCTGCGGAACGACCTTGTCGTTATCACCATGAATGATCAGGCCGGAGGACGGGCAGGGGGCCAGGAACGAGAAGTCGTGCAGGTTTGCCGGTGGGGCGACCGAGATGAAGCCTTCCACTTCAGGGCGGCGCATCAGCAACTGCATGCCGATCCAGGCACCGAACGAGAAACCGGCAATCCAGCAGGCGCGGGCGTCTGTATGAACGGTCTGCACCCAGTCGAGGGCCGCCGCTGCATCGGACAGTTCGCCCTGGCCATGGTCGAAGGAGCCTTGCGAACGGCCGACGCCGCGGAAGTTGAAACGCAGCACTGCAAATCCGCGCCGGGCGAACATGTAGTACATCTGGTAGACGATCTGGTTGTTCATCGTGCCGCCGAATTGCGGATGCAGATGCAGAACCAGGGCAATGGGTGCGTTGCGTTTTCTGGCGGGATGGAACCGGCCCTCAAGCCGGCCGGCGGGACCGTTGAAGATCACCTCAGGCATGAAACGCTATGTCCTTGTCATTTTGTCGCGCAGAGGAAGATCGCGCGGTAATTTGGGCTCACGATACGTGGTTTCCCGTAAGTCTAAACTTGACTCTTTGTCTCCGAGTTTCTAGAACCCTGTTTAGAATTATTCGAAAGTTCGCACCATCCCTCAGCAGGCAGACGATGCTCGGTTCGACCGGTTGGGGGCAGTTATCGTCATCATGGCGGAAAAATTCAAGGTTTTTCGCACATGTAGCTGATAGTAAAGCGAAAATTCGATTCTTTGCGAAACTCGAGTTCAAGCGTAAGAGGCGCTATGCAGCAGCAGTCAGCCCCGATCTATCTGGACCACAACGCCGGCGCGCCTTTGCGCGAAACCGCGCGTGAGGTCATGATCGAGGTGCTGAATGATGCAGGCAACGCATCCTCCGTTCACGCTCACGGCCGCAAGGCGCGTGGACGCATTGAAACCGCACGCGAACAGGTCGCCCGTCTTTGCAACGCCAGGAACCGTGCAGTGACATTTGTTTCCGGCGGAACGGAAGCGAACATGACGGCGCTTTCACCGGCCTGGCAGGACCAGGGAGCGCCCGTTTACCTCGACAAGTTGTTCAGGAGCGCTATTGAGCATCCTTCCGTGATGACTGGCGGACGCTTTGCGGTTTCCGATCAGGTGGTCATACCTGTCGACAGCGATGGCCGTGTTGAGCTCGGTGCCCTCGAACTGGCTGTCAAGGACGCCGGGCCAAGCCTCATTTCCGTGATGGCTGCCAACAATGAAACCGGTGTCATCCAGCCTCTTGCCGAAATCGGTGCCATTGCCGAAAGACACGGCCACTACTTTCACGTCGACGCGGTTCAGGCTGCCGGCCGGATGCCGATCGATCTGGAAAGCTGGAAGACAGATGTCCTGACGCTGTCTGCTCACAAGTTCGGTGGTCCGCAAGGCATCGGTGCGGTTGTGGTGCGTTCAACGGCCCGTGTACCTGCGCCACTCATGGTTGGCGGTGGTCAGGAAAACTGGCGCCGCGGCGGAACGGAGAATGTTTCGGCAATCGCCGGCTTCGGCATTGCCAGCAAGGCCGCTCTTGAAGAATCGGCCGATACGCGCCATCTGAGCGATATGAAGGCGAAGCTCGAAGCCGGGCTGTGCGCGATTTGTCCTTCGACAGTTATTTTTGGCGACAAGGCTGAAAGACTGTCCAACACCTGTTGCTTTGCCGTTCCGGGCATTCCGGCAGAAACCGCGCTGATCGCCTGCGATCTCGACCATATCTCGGTTTCATCCGGTTCAGCCTGCTCTTCCGGCAAGGTGTCCGTGTCTCATGTGCTGACAGCCATGGGCGTTCCGGAAGATCTTGCCCGCTGCGCCTTGCGTATCAGCATGGGGTGGAATACCAGCGGCGCCGATATCGACAGGTTCCTTGAGCTGTGGCCGAAAATCGTCGGCAGGCTCAATCCGCAAGCACGTCATCAGGCGGCTTGACGACAAGATTTAGGCAGCTTCGCTGCCAGACATGGCGCAGGTGACAAGGTCCCTGCAGGAAATAACAAAAGCAGGCACGAGGCCTGTTGAATGGAGGCAAGACATGCCAGCTGTACAGGAAACCATCGATACGGTGAAAGCCATCGATGTCGACCAGTATAAATACGGCTTTGTGACCGATATCGAGTCGGAAAAAGGCGCCAAAGGCCTATCCGAGGAAACCGTTCGCTTTCTGTCGGCTAAAAAGAACGAGCCGGAATGGATGACGGAATGGCGCCTTGATGCGCTGCGCCGCTTTCAGCAGATGGAAGAGCCGACCTGGGCGCGCGTTTCCTACCCGAAGATCGATCTCGACGACCTCTATTACTGGGCGTCTCCGAAATCCGTCGAAGGCCCGAAAAGCCTGGACGAAGTCGATCCGGAACTGCTGGCGACCTACGAAAAGCTCGGTATTCCGCTGCGCGAGCAGGAAATCCTGGCCGGTGTCGAGCCCAAGAACCGGGTTGCGGTCGATGCTGTGTTCGATTCCGTTTCCGTCGTGACCACGTTCAAGGAAGAGCTGAAGAAGGCCGGCGTTATCTTCTGTTCCATTTCCGAAGCACTGCGCGAATATCCGGATCTGGTGAAGAAGTATCTCGGCTCCGTCGTTCCGGTGACCGACAACTACTACGCGACGCTGAACTCGGCTGTCTTTTCGGATGGATCCTTTGTCTATGTGCCTGAAGGCGTTCGCTGCCCTATGGAACTGTCGACCTATTTCCGTATCAACGAACAGAACACCGGTCAGTTCGAACGCACGCTGATCATTGCCGAGAAGGGCGCTTACGTCTCCTATCTGGAAGGCTGTACGGCACCTCAGCGCGACGAGAACCAGCTTCATGCCGCTGTCGTTGAACTGGTGGCCCTGGATGATGCGGAGATCAAATACTCCACCGTCCAGAACTGGTTCCCGGGCGACAAGGACGGCAAGGGCGGCATCTATAATTTCGTCACGAAGCGTGGCGACTGCCGCGGCAAGAATTCCAAGATCTCCTGGACGCAGGTCGAGACAGGATCAGCGATTACCTGGAAATACCCGTCCTGCATCCTGCGCGGCGAAAATTCGCGTGGTGAGTTCTATTCGATCGCGGTTTCCAACGGCTATCAGCAGGTCGACAGTGGCACAAAGATGATCCATCTGGGCAAGAACTCTTCCAGCCGGATCATTTCCAAGGGCATTTCCGCAGGCAAGTCCCAGAACACTTATCGTGGCCTGGTTTCCGCTCACCGGAAAGCCTCGAATGCGCGCAACTTCACCCAGTGTGACTCGCTTCTGATCGGTCAGGACTGCGGTGCTCACACAGTGCCTTACATCGAGAGCAAGAATGCCTCGGCCCAGTTCGAACACGAGGCGACCACCTCGAAGATCTCGGACGACCAGATGTTTTACTGCCTGCAGCGCGGCCTTTCCGAAGAAGAAGCCGTGGCGCTGATCGTCAACGGTTTCGTCAAGGACGTTATCCAGCAGCTGCCGATGGAATTCGCCGTCGAGGCACAGAAGCTGATCTCGATCAGCCTGGAAGGATCCGTGGGCTGAGCTGATGATGGCGACCATGAGCCTCCATCGGCCCGTTGGGTTAGTGGAATTGTGGGGGCTCCGAAGAACTGGACGGAATAAATTCCGTGATCGTCGGGAAGATCACCGTTACGAAGCAGTTTCTGCTGGCGGGTTCATGATTTTCAAAACGGTCTGAGGCAGGAGCGAAGCTTTGGGACACGGGTCGGAGACACATGACTTGGCTGTTGCGCAGTCACAGATATTGGCTGCGAAACGCCGAATGGAAGGGCAGGACGGGCTCCAGGATCAGGGAAAATACATGCACTTGTATCTTTCCGAACTCATCTTTGGGACAGTTTTTGGAATCCTGCTGTTCGTGTCGTTCCTGCTGATCTTTGTCGACCGTCAGATGGCGGTTTACGCAGCAGGATTTACGGCCGTGATCGCTCTGGCCCATGTCGCGGTGAAAACGAGGAAAGTCATCACGACACGCAAGAAAAGAGCTGAGGATCTTCGCCAACTGGCGATCGAAAAAGAAAAAACGAACGAGACGACGGAAGCAAACAATGCTTGAGATCAAGAACCTGCACGCCCGCATTGCGGAAGACGAAACAGAGATCCTGCGCGGCATCGATCTGACCATCAATGCAGGCGAAGTACACGCCATCATGGGCCCGAACGGTTCCGGCAAGTCGACGCTGTCCTACATCCTGGCCGGCAAGGACGACTACGAGGTTACCGAAGGCGAGATCCTGTTCAACGGAGAGAACCTTCTTGAGATGGAGCCGGATGAGCGCGCTGCTGCGGGCCTGTTCCTGGCGTTCCAGTACCCGATCGAGATTCCAGGTGTTGCCACCATGGAATTCCTCAAGACGGCGATGAACGCACAGCGCAAGGCACGCGGTGAGGACACGCTGTCGATCCCGGACTTCATGAAGCGCGTCAAGGAGGCTGCCGGCCACCTGAACGTCTCCATGGACATGCTGAAGCGTCCGCTCAATGTGGGCTTCTCCGGTGGCGAGAAGAAGCGTGCGGAAATTCTGCAGATGTCCTTGCTGGAGCCGAAGCTCTGCGTTCTCGACGAGACCGATTCCGGCCTCGACATCGACGCACTCAGGATCGTTTCTGAAGGCGTGAACAAGCTGCGCGGTCCCGATCGCGCCATGGTGGTGATCACCCACTATCAGCGTCTGCTTGACCACATCGTTCCGGATGTCGTCCACGTTCTGTCCAGGGGCCGCATCGTCAAGACCGGCGACAAGGACCTGGCGCTGGAGCTGGAAAAGAACGGTTACGCCGACTACATCGACACGGCCGCCTGAGGGAGCAAAGCGATATGAACGCCAGCGCACCCATCAAACACACCCAGGCGGAAAGCGACCTGCTGGAGCGTTTCGACAGCGCGAAAGACGGTTTGGCCGGCTCGGTTGCCGTCAAGGCTCTCCGCGAAGCGGCGCTCGGCCAGATTCGGGACCGTGGACTGCCGCATCGCCGGGTAGAGGAATACAAGTATTCCGACCTGCGTGCCTACATGAAGTCGGCTGCCTCCCTTGCGGGTGCAACTGACGCAGCCATTGCCAGCAAGCTGATCGAGACACAGGACGGCTTCGGAGATCTCGACCGGTACCGCATCGTCGTTGCCAATGGGTCCTATCTTGCCGAGCTTTCGGACGTGGAAGCGCTCGCAGGCGAAGGTGTAACCCTGACAAACGTTGCCGATGCTCTTGCCGGCGAAACAGGCACCCAGCTGATTGCGTCGCCAAAGACGGGACCGTCCGACGGTGTCGTTGCCTTGAACACTGCCTTCCTCCAAGGCGGCGTCGTCGTGACAGTCGAGGCGGGCGTGGAAGTGTCCAAGCCGGTCGAGCTGGTTCAGGTGGCGACTTCCAAGGGCGCTCAGGCCGTCCGCAACCGCATTAAACTTGGCGAAGGCGCAAAATTGCGTCTTCTGGAAACCTTTGTCGGAGATACCGGCGAAGGCGAACTGAACACGGTGTTTGACTACGATCTCGCCGACAAGGCAGCGCTTGCTGCCACGCGATTGATCGTCGGCAAGACGGACGCCGCGCAGCTGTTCACGACAATTGCTACGCTAGGCGCTGAAACCGAGCTGAAATCGCTTGGGTTCATTGCCGGACCGCAGTTCACGCGCAACCAGCAATTCATCAACTTTACCGGTGAAAATTCGGAAGCGAAGATCTACGGCGTAACCATGGCGGGCGGTAAATCGCTGGCTGATCAGACGCTGATCGTCGATCATGCTGTGCCACACTGTAACAGCCGCGAGTTCTTCAAGACCGTGCTGGACGGCGAGGCCAGGGGTGTCTACCAGGGTCGCATCAACGTTGCCCAGCATGCGCAGAAAACCGATGGCGAGATGATGACCCAGGCTCTGCTCCTCTCCGAGGACGCGGAAATGGCCAACAAGCCGGAACTGGAGATTTTCGCGGACGACGTATTGTGCGCTCACGGTGCGACCAGCGGACAGATCGATGAGGACCTGCTTTTCTACCTGCGCGCCCGTGGCATTCCGGAAGACGAGGCAAAGACCCTTCTGGTACTCGCTTTCCTGTCCGAAGCGATTGAAGAATACGGCGAGGATGATGTGACCGAAGGCCTGGAAGCGCGCGTGCGTGACTGGCTTGCCAATCACTGACATCTGAAGCGAACGGGAATAAGGAGCAGCGCCGCATGACGGTCGCGACCGCAGAAGAAACAACCGGCAACACCGGTTACGACGTCGAAACCATCCGTCGGGATTTTCCGATCCTGTCGCGGGAGGTTTACGGCAAGCCGCTGGTCTATCTGGATAACGGTGCTTCCGCCCAGAAACCCCAGCAGGTGATAGATGCGGTGACCAAGGCTTACTCGGAGGAGTACGCCAACGTTCATCGTGGCCTGCATTTCCTGTCGAATACCGCAACGGACAACTATGAAGCCGCGCGCGAGAAAGTGCGCCGTTTCCTGAATGCCGGATCCGTCGATGAGGTGGTTTTCACCAAGTCCACGACCGAGGCGATCAACCTGGTGTCATATGGTCTCGGGCCCGACTATTTTGCCGATGGCGGTGAGATCGTTCTGTCGATCATGGAGCACCACTCCAACATCGTGCCTTGGCATTTTCACCGTGAACGTCACGGTGCGAAGCTGAAATGGGTCTATGTTCGCGAAGATGGCTCGTTCGATCTCGATGCCTTTGCTGATACCTTGACGGACAAGACAAGACTGGTTGCGCTCACGCACATGTCGAATGTTCTGGGCACGGTCGTTCCGGTGAAGGAAGTTTGCCGGATCGCACATGAACGCGGCATCCCGGTGCTTGTGGACGGAAGTCAGGCGGCCGTGCATCTTCCTGTCGACGTTCAGGATATCGATTGCGACTACTACGTCTTCACTGGACACAAGGTCTATGGGCCGTCGGGCATCGGGGTCCTGTGGGGCAAGCCGGATCGGTTGAAAGCCTTGCGTCCTTTCAATGGCGGCGGCGAGATGATCCTCGACGTGACCGAGGACCTTGTTACCTATAATGAACCGCCACACAGATTTGAGGCCGGGACGCCGCCGATCGTGCAGGCAATCGGTCTTGGCGCGGCTCTCGACTATATGGATGCGATAGGCCGAGAAAACATTGCACGCCACGAAGCAGATCTGAAGGATTATGCCCACCGGAAGCTGCGCGAGATCAACTCTTTGCGAATTTTCGGGGATGCGCCGGACAAGGGCGCAATTGTCTCGTTCGAACTGCAGGGCGCCCACGCACACGACGTTGCCACGATCATCGACCGGGCAGGGGTCGCTGTGCGGGCAGGAACCCATTGTGCACAGCCGCTCTTGGCAAGATATGGTGTGACCTCTACATGTCGGGCAAGCTTCGGGCTTTACAACACGCGTGCGGAAGTGGACGCGCTGTATGAAGCCCTGTTGAAGGCTCAGAGCTTTTTCGGGTAAGGACGGACCCCATGGAAAACGCTACCACAATCGATACCGGCGCGGACGGCGAAGAGTTGCAGACGGAAGTCTCGGCCAAGAGCGCCATTCCGGCAAATGAACTCGACCAGCTGACCACCGATATCATCGGTGCTTTGAAGACGGTCTACGATCCGGAGATTCCGTGTGACATCTATGAGCTTGGCCTGATCTACAAGGTCGATATCGAGGATGACAGGTCGATCAACATCGACATGACCCTGACGGCCCCTGGCTGCCCTGTGGCTGGCGAAATGCCGGGCTGGGTGGAAAATGCCGTTTCTGCGGTTGCAGGGGTGGGACCGGTCAACGTCGATATGGTCTTCGACCCTCCCTGGACACCTGATCGCATGTCTGATGAAGCGAAGGTTGCGCTCAACTGGTATTGAGCTTCAAGCCTTTAATCGGATAAGCTGAAACCCCATATCAGGTTTAGCATTCGCTGCACTGAACGAGGATCATATGGCTTCCGCCGCTAAATTCCAGGTGATGACCCTGACTGACGCCGCCGCCGAGCGCGTGAAGGAACTTGTCGAGAATTCCGACAAGAATGCCATCGGCTTGCGTGTTGGTATCAAGAAGGGCGGCTGCGCCGGTATGGAATACACCATGGAAATGGTGGATGCGGCGCGGCCAGGTGATGATGCCGTTGAAGACAAGGGGGCGAAACTCTTCGTGGATCCTTCTGCCGTGCTCTTTCTGCTCGGCACGGAAATGGACTTCGAAGTGACCAAGTTCCGTTCCGGCTTCATCTTCAAGAACCCGAATGAAGTGTCTGCCTGTGGCTGTGGGGAATCCGTTTCGCTTCAGGCTGCGGACCTGAACGCCCTGGCACGCTGAACGCGCCTTTCTATCTATTCGATGAGATTTTCATGAGCCTTTTCGAGCGGCTGAAGGCCGACGCCGGCCCGCAGTGGTCCGACTACACCCATCACGCATTTGTTCAGCAGCTTGGCGCGGGTACGCTGCCGTTATCTTGTTTCAAGCACTACCTGGTTCAGGACTATCTGTTTCTCATCCAGTTCGCCCGCGCTTATGCGCTTGGCGTCTACAAAAGCCCGTCAGTCGCCGACATGCGTCAGTCACTGGAGGGGGTAAAGGCGATTCTGGATGATGAACTCGACCTACATGTCGAGATGTGCCGCGGTTGGGGCATGGAGCGTGACATGATCGAGCAGGCACCAGAAGACACGCCCACAGTGGCATATACGCGCTTTGTGCTCGATGCCGGTATGGCTGGTGATCTCCTGGACCTCCAGGCCGCTCTTGCGCCTTGCGTGATTGGATACGCGGAAATTGGAGCCAGGCTGGCCGCGGAAGGCTGCGACACCGATGGCAATCCCTACACACGCTGGATCCGGGAATACGCCAGTGAAGGCTATCAGGAACTCGCAAAGGGCTTTATCGCCTGGCTAGACGGAACTGCAGGCCAGACGTTGACGGAGCATCGATACCCGCGCGTGCTGTCCATATTCGAGAAGGCCTGCCGTCTGGAAAGTGATTTCTGGCAGATGGGGCTGAATGCAAAAGACTGAGACAGTTTCTGCTCAGCCCCTGTTTTTCCAATGAATTTAGAAACTTGATACTTGATCAGGGACGATGCCTTGGGTCAGGCAACGTCTTCCCGTTGATCCACCCCTGCAAGATCCTTTTCAGTCTTCACAAGGTTTCGACCGGAATCTTTTGCAAGGTAAAGCGCTTCGTCCGCGCGCGAAACGATGGAATGGACCGTATCGATGTTCTCGTAGGTTGCGATGCCGACAGAGATCGTCACACGGCCGAGATTTTCTCCCGTTGAACGTTTCACGAGTTCTTTGGACATCACCGCATTTCGGATGTTCTCGCCAATTTCGGCGGCATCTTCGAGCCCGACATGTGGCAGAATGATCGCAAATTCCTCACCGCCATACCGGCAGGCGATGTCCTGTGCCTTGATGTTCTGTTTAACCGCAAGTGCGACAAGTCGCAGAACCTGGTCGCCAGTCTGGTGGCCATAGGTGTCATTGAACTTCTTGAAGTGATCGATGTCGGTCATCAGCAAGGAGAAGCCACGACCGCTCTCCTTTGATTGATCGATGACACGTTCAATCGAGTTCTCGAAGTGCTTGCGATTGTTGAGTGTCGTCAACTCGTCCGTCAGGGATTCGTAGCGGATCGCTTCCAGTGACGACTGCAGGTTCTCAATGTGTTTCTTGGACTCCAGCAGCTGGCTCTCCAGCTTGCGGTTGGAAGCAACTGCATTCTGGGTCGATTTCACCAGATGTGTGACGTAATTCTGTAGTTTCTCCGGATCGGAAACCGACCTGATCTTTTCGCCTGCCTGCTCGAGCGCGGTGCCATAATCGGACGTGGCGTCGGCACTCAGCTTTAGCGTATCGACCAGTTCTTCAACTTCCCGGGAAACCTTGGAGCCAACTTCGTCCAGGCGATCACCGAGCCGTGTCGGCGACAGGAAACGGCCATAAAGGGTCAGCATCTCGTCGGTGCTGATCCTGCCGTTGGATTTTATGGATTCATTGACGGCCCTGTTCAGGCCTTGATTGTATCCAGCCGCGTAAGTGTACCAAAGCTCGTAAGAACGAGGGTAGGCTGGCAGCACATTCTTCTTGATGTAACTGATTGCGGACTCTCCATACTGGATAGTCCGCTTATGGTCGTCTTCATCCGCCATCAAGTTTCTCTCACCCATGCCTTGCGAATCCGCCCCACACGGACACAAGAACTAGGTTTTAAACTCGGCTGGAAGGTTTAAGGAGCCGTTAAGCTTAAGGCAAAACCTGGAGAGAATTCGGCGTTACGAGGCCTTTTTAGGCCGCGGCTCACGCAGAAGAAACGCAGGAATGTGAACGCCAGCACCGAAGGCAGGTTCCAGTTTATCGTTTCTGGAGCGCTTGCCACTCTGCCGTTGCGGCAGGTTTGAGACCGGTGTCGGGTTCAGCATTTCCGGGAGTTCCTCCATCTGCTCTTCCACGACTTCGCGTGGCTTGCTCTGCGACCGGCGACGATTGGAAGGCTTGGGTTGTTCTGCAGCCTCGTTGTCGTTGCTCGACCGTGCGTTCCTGGAAGGCTTGCCGGCCTTGCGGCGTGCCTTGCGTTCCTGAGCGGCAGCTTCGAAATCTATCGCATCGCCCAGCCAGTCGATGTCCTTCTTGATCAATGTCTGAATGGCATCGAGGTATTTCTGGTCTTCACCGGTTACGAGCGTGAAGGCAGTGCCCTTGCGTCCGGCGCGGCCCGTCCGGCCGATCCGGTGGACATAGTCTTCGGCATTGCTCGGAACATCGAAGTTGAAGACGTGGCTGACCTCGGGAATATCGAGGCCACGCGCGGCAACGTCACTCGCGACAAGAAGCTTGATCGTTCCCTTCCGGAAGTTGTCCAGCATCATCATGCGTGTGCGCTGGTCCATGTCACCATGGAGCGCGCCCACGTTGTATTCATGACGCTCCAGAGACCGGTAAAGCGTCGTCACGTCCCGTTTGCGGTTGCAGAAGACAATCGCATTCTTGAGGTCTTCAGCACCTTCCAGCAGTTCGCGCAGGGCTGCGCGCTTTTCGTAGTCCTTGGACTCGGCCGCCTTCAGAAACTGAGCGACATTTTCAGCCGTCGACGAGGTCGGTGCGACTTCGATACGGGCCGGATTCTGCAGGAAAGTTTCTGTCAGTCGCTGGATTTCCGGTGGCATCGTCGCCGAGAAGAAAAGAGTCTGACGGGTGAACGGGATCAGTTTGCAGATCCGCTCGATATCCGGAATGAAGCCCATGTCGAGCATACGATCGGCTTCGTCGATGACGAGGATTTCAACACCCTGCAACAACAGCTTGCCGCGCTCGAAGTGATCAAGCAGACGGCCAGGCGTCGCGATCAGAACATCTGTGCCACGGTCGAGCTTCTTGTCCTGGTCGGAAAAGGACACACCGCCGATCAGCAGGGCAACGTTGAGTTTATGGTTGGTGCCGTATTTGGCAAAGTTCTCTTCAACCTGCGCAGCGAGTTCGCGCGTCGGTTCCAGGATGAGCGTGCGCGGCATCCGCGCACGAGCGCGGCCCTTTTCGAGCAGCGTCAGCATGGGCAATGTGAAACTTGCGGTCTTGCCGGTCCCGGTCTGGGCAATGCCAAGGATGTCGCGGCGCTCAAGCACCTGCGGAATGGCTCCCGACTGGATTGCCGTGGGTTCCTTATAACCTGCTGCTTCAACTGCAGCGAGGACCTTCTCGCTAAGACCGAGAGTATTAAATGCCATGGAGCGCTTTGCCCGAATGTTGTGATTGTTAATCGGCGGCGCCGTGGGAACCGCCGGTGCCAATGTGCGCACACCCTACATTCATGCGCTCAGGTGTCAATGCGCTTGAGAGGTAAAATCTCAAGAAAATCGAGTAATTCCGAGTACGATTTGCCATCTCAGTTAATAGTGCAACCAAGTTGGTTCATGAAATCGGCTGCAAAATCAGTATGCGTTGCCCAAAATGCAGGCGCAAACAATGGTATGTGTTTCCGAAAGTATCGTTTCAGCCGGTATTCGATACGTAAAATTGCGCAGCGTCAGGCAGAAAGAGCCGTCGGTTTGTAGAACAGGTCGTAGTCTGACTTGTAGCGCCGCCGCAGCTGCTGAACCAGGCCGTCTTCGGTAAACGACAGCAGCGTGTCCCTGCCGACAAAATTGTCCACGTGATACGCGACAGGAGATTTCGTGCGGAACCTCAGCGAGCTTTCCGAAAGAAAAGTCGCGAATGACTGGTCGAAATCTTCAAGCTGCAAGATCAGATCGGCCGTCAACATTCCTTTGTAGGTGAGGGCAGCTGTCTGGCTGCGAAACAGATTGTCTGCTTCCAGGTCCGAGATCGACGCAACGTGTGACACGAACTCCTGAGGTGTCATGTCCTGATTGAACTGGCGCTCTTCATAATAGGCCGGAAGTGGATCGGCACTCAGGATGACTTTCTCGTAACAGTAGGCCAGCCGGTGCATCGGATCCTGAACCCAGGCTGCGACTTTCATTTCGGGATGCCGCCGTTTGAGTTCGCGTGCTGTCAGTAACTCTACATTCCCGTGGAAGAGCAGCCGTTCCGTGGCGGCGGTCCGAAGATCAAAACCGGAAAGGGCCTTGAGCTTGTCTGTCCCGGCAAGGCAATGAAGAACCGGGCGCAGAAGTTGAAAAGCAGGTTCCGCGATACGGGCAAAGGCGATCTTGTGCTTGGGAAAAGCCAGGAAGACATGATTTCGCAAGGGGCGAAGCCGTCTGTCCAGTATCGAATACATCCGGTTTAACATGCTACGTTTCCGACCGGTCAAATAGGCAGTGCGGGCAAAAATATACGCCCGCCCAACCTCTTCAAAAAAAGATATAGATCAAAATACCTGCTGTTGCGGCTAAATATCAAGATCCTCAGCGAATTCAGCGTTGTCCTGAATGAACCGGAAGCGCGCTTCCGGCTTGTTGCCCATCAGCCGTTCAACGGTGTCGTTGGTGTCTGTTACAGCTTCTTCTTCGACAACGACCTTCAGCATGGTCCGCTTGGACGGGTCCATTGTCGTTTCCTTCAGCTGAGCCGGCAACATTTCACCCAAACCCTTGAAACGGCCGATTTCCACCTTGGATTTACCCTTGAAGACGGTCTCCATCAATTCGTCTTTATGGGCATCGTCGCGTGCATAGAGGCTCTTCCCCCCCTGGCTGAGGCGATAGAGGGGTGGCACGGCCAGGAAGAGATGGCCGCCACGGATAAGTTCCGGCATTTCGCGGTAAAAGAAAGTAATCAAAAGTGATGCAATGTGGGCGCCGTCGACGTCAGCATCCGTCATGATGACGATCTTCTCGTATCGCAGGTCACTTTCCCGGTATTGGGAGCGCGTGCCGCAGCCAAGGGCCTGGATGAGATCGGCAAGCTGCTGGTTGGCGACGAGTTTGTCGCGCCCGGCGTTTGCGACGTTCAGGATCTTGCCGCGCAAGGGCAAGACGGCCTGGTTGGAACGGTTGCGCGCCTGTTTGGCCGAGCCACCTGCCGAGTCACCCTCCACGATGAAGAGTTCGGTGCCATCGGACTGGTTTGCCGAGCAGTCGGCAAGTTTGCCAGGAAGGCGCAGCTTGCGCACGGCTGTCTTGCGGGCGACGTCTTTTTCCTGGCGACGGCGCAAACGCTCATCCGCGCGATCGATCACCCACTCCAGAAGCTTGTTTGCCTGGTTGGGGGAGGCCGTCAGCCAATGGTCAAATGCATCACGGACAGCCGTCTCCGCAATGCGAGTGGCTTCGTTGGTCGCCAGCTTGTCTTTGGTCTGGCCGACGAATTCGGGCTCACGGATGAAGACGGACAGCATTCCGCCGGCTGATGTCATCACATCATCGCCGGTGATGATGGATGCCTTCTTGTTGTTTGTCAGTTCGCCATATGCCTTGAGACCACGCAGCAGGGCATATCGAAAACCCGCTTCGTGAGTTCCGCCTTCCGGTGTCGGCACGGTGTTGCAGTAGGAACTGACAAAGCCGTCGCCGGCAAACCAGCTCACGGCCCATTCCACGGACCCGTGTTTGCCGGCGTTGTCGGTGCGGCCGAAGAACACGTCGTCGACGACACGGCGTTCCTTGGTCAGTCTCTCGTTGAGAAAGTCGCGAAGCCCGCCGGGGAAGTGAAACACGGCCTCGGCTGGTGTTTCGTCCTTTTCAGACAGCAATTCAGGCGCGCAGTGCCAGCGGATCTCGACACCGCCGAAGAGATAGGCCTTGGACCGCGCCATCTTCAAAAGACGCGCCGGGACAAATTTGGCGCCTTTGCCGAAGATTTGATCGTCTGGTTTGAAGCTGACCTGGGTCCCGCGTCTGTTCTGGGTGTCGCCAACCAGCTCGAGAGGGCCCTGGGCGTGACCGCGGCGGAAAATCTGGCGATAGAGCTTGCGGCTGCGCGCGACCTCTACAATCAGTTCCTCTGACAGCGCATTGACCACGGAGATGCCGACACCGTGCAGACCGCCAGAGGTCTCATAGACCTTGCTGTCGAACTTGCCGCCCGCATGCAGCGTCGTCATGATCACTTCGAGAGCGGACTTGTCCTTGAACTTCGGATGAGGATCGACAGGAATGCCGCGGCCGTTGTCGGTGATCGTCAGATAGCCATCGCCGGAAAGAGAAACGTCGATCCACGTCGCATGGCCGGCAACCGCTTCATCCATGGAGTTGTCGATCACTTCGGCAAAGAGGTGATGCAACGCCTTTTCGTCGGTGCCGCCGATATACATGCCTGGCCGGCGCCGAACCGGCTCGAGCCCTTCGAGAACCTCGATGTCGGCCGCTGAATAATCGTCGCTGACCGCGACAGGCGCAACGGGACGCGGCTTTTGCGGAGCTGGGGCGGGCTCATCTTGTGTCATTGGGGCAGAGACCGCCGCGTTGCCTGCAAACAGATCGTCTTTTGCGCTCATTCCGTATCGCCTGATGGGTCTTGGGTCACAGTTTCTACAAACTCAGCGCTGTTACCTACACCGAATCATGTCTCAGTTTGAAGGACAAAGATAGAACGGCAAAGGTAATTGGCCAAAAGCCCCCGTTTTCAACAGCCAGGGGCCCAAAAATCCGACCTGGAAACACATCATCAACCCGCCTGTGTTGAAATAAGGGTCTTGAATGGGAGAGGGGCGGTCACAATATGTGCCAATTCCGCAACAGTTACTGACAGAGTCATTTGCAGGGCCCCGGTTTGCCACCGTTGCCCCTGTTCGGCCATGTTTGCCCGTCACCCGTTACGCTAATGTCTGGGACGACCAGATCGGGTTCAACACCTGAAGTGGTTCACAGTCCGGACAAAAGTGTCAGGAAATGGTCTTATTTCGGCGTCGTATGGCCCAACTTAAGACGAAATGATCGGCCAATTTAGGCCACTCCGAAACAGTGGGTCCTGCAGGCATATGCTTTGGGGCCGAAGAGACAGAAAATGCGCTTGGCGCGGACAAAAAACAAGAAAGTCCGTCGGGGATCTGTTTCGTTGCCGACGGATAATAGTGTGACTGGGATGCCTAAGAACAGCACAAAGCTTCAACGCATGGGAAGAGCCGGAACCGTGCTCGGTGCGTTGATCCTGATCGGCCTGACAGGGCCTGTGGCCGCCTTTGACGGTCAGCCGGCGCCTGCACGGGCGATCGGTCCGAACGATCTTTCCCCGTCTGAAGCACTGCGGGCCGGTGCCCGCCAATATTATTCCGGCGACAAGGCCGCTGCGCTTGGTTCGCTGCAGTATGCCGCCGAAAACGGTCAGCCCATGGCCGCCTGGAAGCTGGGTGAAATGTATGCCTCCGGCGACGGCGTCAAGGAAGACGACCTCAAGGCCTTCGAATATTACAGCCAGATTGTTCGTGAGCACGGTGAAGATCGTCCCGATGCACCGGATGCTCCCTTCGTCTCAAGCGCCTTCGTTGCGCTCGGTTCCTACTATCTGAACGGCATCGACGGCGCTGTGCCCAAGAATGAATCGCGTGCCCGTCAGATCTTCACGCATGCCGCGTCCTATTTCGGCGATGCCGATGCCCAGTATGAACTTGGCCGCATGTACCAGGAAAACAACAGCCGCATGGCTGTTCGTTGGTACAATCTTGCCGCGCTCAAGGGGCATGTTGGCGCCCAGGCACGCCTTGGTGAAACGCTCTATGCACTCGGTACGTCGGACAAGAAAAAAGCTCGCGGCCTGATGTGGATGACCGTTGCCCGGGAACAGGCCAAGGGAACGGATGCCAGCTGGATCCATTCCATGCACGAGCAGTATTTCGCGGTTTCGCCCGAACCAGTCAGGCAGATGGCCAGATCAATGGCTGACGGATGGTTGAAGCAAAATCGCCCGGACGTGCTCACAGCACAGCAGTTGCCCGCACAATAACCTCAAGCTCTAGAGCCCGATCTGAGCACTATGTGGGTGTGATCGTGCGTCTTGGATGGCTTTCGCACAAGCCGTCCCAGCTCTGCTCGGGTTCGAAGCAGGAGCGTGCCAAGGCTGCAGAAAATCAGCTTTATCTTGCGAGTGGGTCTTCAACCTGACGGATGACTTGGTGTCGTCGGACGACTTGTCGTCCTTTTATCGATCGCAGGGCTTAGAATTTGGGTCAGTGGACAAGGCGCGTTGCTGATTTGCCAGGACGTGTTGTTCAGCACCATTTCGCAAGTCGCCATTCGCAGCCCGGACGGGCTCTTCAGGCAGATAGATTCACCTACGCCGTATTTCTCGCCCTTGTATCGGCAGGTACACGAGACGTCCTGCGCCCGAGCTGTGCTGCCTGTCCCAAGAACCAGACCCAAAATCAGTCCGGAAAACAACAAGGCGGTGACCGTAAAAACCGAACGCCCGGCAATCGAAGTCGTTACCGGTGTGTCTGTTCCGCATGTCGCCGTCGCGGATGTTGGTCGGCTGAGCGTCATCCCATGATGGAAAAAAGCTTACCATGACGTCAGCCGACTGCAAGCACGGTTTCCGGGCACGCACCGCGCTTCACGCCTGCATCAGCGGTGGAGCCGGATTTTTGGAGGCAGTTTCAGTCTCAAGCAGCCAGCTTCACCCAGACTGGCACATGATCCGACGGCTTTTCCCAGCCGCGCACATGCTTGTCGATACCGCACCCTGAGAACCGGTCTGTGGCCTGCGGCGACATCAGAATATGATCGATCCGAATGCCATTGTTCTTTTGCCAGGCACCTGCCTGATAGTCCCAGAACGTGAATGTTTCCGGCGCTTCGCTGCAGGACCGGACTGCTTCGGTCAAGCCGAGGTGGGTGAGGGCACGGAAGCGTTGCCGGCTCTCAGGTTGAAAGAGAGCGTCTTCCAGCCAGTTCTGCGGGTTCTTGGCATCTAAGGGATCGGGGATGACATTGTAGTCCCCCAGAAGCAGGAATGGCGTTTCTTCTGAAAGCCGCTTTTGAGCGTGCGCAATCAAGCGGTCCATCCACTCGAGCTTGTACGGAAATTTTTCTGTTCCCAGCGGATTGCCGTTGGGAAGGTAGAGGCAACCGATTCGAACCTGGCCGCTATCCGTCGACAGACTGCCTTCAATATAACGGGCCTGTTCGTCCGCATCGTTTCCAGGCAAGCCGCGCTGAATATCAGTCAGCGGCGTCTTGGACAAAAGCGCCACACCGTTGAAACCCTTTTGGCCGTGTGTTTCGACGGCGTAACCGAGGTCTTCAAACGGCTGACGGGGAAAGTTCTCGTCGACGGACTTGATTTCCTGAAGGCAGGCGACATCCGGAGACGCTTCCTTGAGCCACTCAAGGACAGTGTCGATACGTGCCTTGACGCCGTTTATGTTCCAGGTCGCAATTTTCATGAGCGCGGTTGCCTCAATTGTTCGAAACTGCCGGGGCAACCGGCGTCAAATGGGTATAGCAACAGTGTCAGATCGTGAAACTGGTGCCGCAGCCACATCCGGCGACCGCATTCGGGTTGTTGATCTGAAATGACTGGCCAATCAGATCATCGACGAAATCGATTTCCGATCCGCTCATGTATTGAAGGGAAATGGAGTCGATCAGAACCGTTGCCCCCGGCTTTTCGATCACCAGGTCGTCGTCTTCGCGGCTGTCGACCACGTCATATTTGTACTGCAGTCCGGAACAGCCGCCGCCTTCAACGCTGACACGCAGCATGCTGCCGCCCGGCTCCTTGGACAAAATCGCAGCAATGCGCTTGGCAGCGCGGTCGCTGACTGTTACGCCAATTTCAAGTGTTTCGGTCATCTTTCACCGACTCGCTTAGTTCCGGCAATGTGCGGGAACGTTAAACCTGATTTGTTCAGATAAGTATGTTTTGAGGCCGCCCGCGTCAATGTGTTGCCCGCGGCCCGAGCAACAGCAAACGCAGACCGGTTCTGTGAAGGATGGCTGGAAACTGATGAAAGCGGATATCGGATTTGGGGGACAATCCCGCGCAATATATGCGGAAAACCCTCTGGAAAGCCGGGGCAGACTCTTCCCCGAGCCTGAAAGCCCGACGCGGACACCCTTCCAGCGGGATCGGGACAGGATTATTCATTCCTCCGCGTTTCGTAGGCTCAAGCACAAGACGCAGGTTTTCGTCTATCACGAAGGTGACCATTTTCGCACACGGTTGACCCACACCATCGAGGTATCGCAAATCGCGCGCTCGCTGGCACGCGCTTTGCGGCTTGATGAAGATCTGGCGGAATGCCTGGCCTTGTCACATGATCTCGGTCACACGCCGTTCGGGCATGAAGGCGAAGACGTCATGCATGAGTGCATGGCACCCTTCGGCGGGTTCGACCACAACGCGCAATCACTGAGGGTCGTCACTCATCTGGAGCAGCGTTATGCCGAATTCGACGGTCTGAACCTGGCCTGGGAAACCCTGGAAGGGTTGGTCAAGCACAACGGCCCCTTGATTGATGCCAGCGGTGCGCCGCTCGGAAAGTTCAAGGACAGCCAGTTACCGTTTGCAATCCGCGACTATGCCAGGAAACAGGACCTCCTGTTGCATACCTGGCCTGGCGCAGAGGCACAGGCCGCAGCCATTGCCGATGATATTGCCTATGACGCGCATGATCTCGATGACGGATTGAGGGCAGGGCTGTTTGCGATCGAAGACATGCGCGATGTGCCGTTCCTGGCCGACATCCTTGCCGAGGTCGACGGCAAATATCCGGGTCTCGAAGAGAGCCGACGTATCCACGAGATCGTCAGGCGATCGATCACGCGCATGGTTGAAGATGTCATTCGCGAAGCGGTGCGTAATCTGAACGACGTTGCTCCGCAAAGCGTCCAGGAGATTCGCATGGCGGGACGTTGCCTCGTCGGTTTCTCTGCGGACATGACCGCTGCGGAAAAGGAAGTGAAACGGTTCCTGTTCGCCCGGGTCTACCGGCATGAAGATGTTCTTGCCGTTAGAAAGCTGGTTGCCAGGGTTGTGCGGGACCTGTTCGCAAGGTTCCTTGCGGAACCGGACCTCATGCCGAAACCGTGGAACAGTGGCCTTGGCAACCTGGGTGAAACGGAAATCGCGCGACTGGTTTGCGACTATATCGCCGGAATGACCGACCGATACGCTATCGAAGAGCACCGCAGACTGTTTGACGACACTCCTGATTTGGGGTAGGCGCAGAGGCAACTTTACAGCCCCGTGGCGCCGAAGGCTTTTCCTTCGCAGCGCGCGGGGGCTTTGTGTTTGAAAACCAAAACTTGACCGGTGTTCTATGAATATCTTCGCGGACTTCACGCTGCGCGTCAAAGACGCTCTCCAAGACCTTGATTTAAAAGATGCAAATGGAGAGGCGCCAGATCTTTCGCGAGTCGTCGTGGAAGCTCCGCGTGATCCGGCACATGGCGACCTTGCCACCAATGCTGCAATGGTGCTTGCAAAACCACTCGGCATGAAGCCGCGCGATCTTGCCGAGCAGCTTGTTGCCAAGCTCAACGCTGATCCGGAAATTACCGAGACGACGATCGCAGGCCCTGGTTTCATCAACCTGCGTGTCGCCCAGGGGGTCTGGCACAAGGTTCTGGGCAGCGTACTGGATCAGGGTATCCGCTTCGGAGCACAGGAACGTTCTCCTGCTCCGAAGGTCAACGTTGAATATGTTTCCGCGAACCCGACAGGTCCGATGCACGTCGGTCATATTCGTGGAGCGGTCGTGGGTGATGCCCTGGCGAACATTCTGGCATTTGCCGGCAATGACGTGGTCAAGGAATACTACATCAACGATGCAGGCTCGCAGATCGATACGCTGGCCCGTAGCGCCTTCCTGCGTTACCGCGAGGCACTCGGAGAGGACATAGGCGATATTCCGGCTGGCCTTTATCCGGGCGACTACCTGAAGCCCGTCGGTGAAAAACTCAAAGCGGAGTTCGGTCCGTCGCTGGCAAGCAAGGAAGAAAGCGAATGGCTGCCGCTGGTAAAGGAGCGGGCGATCGCCGCCATGCTCGAGTTGATCCGGCAGGACCTGGCAGCGCTCGGTGTCGAACACGAGGTGTTCTATTCCGAAAGAACCTTGCATGATCGCGGCTCGGGCAACGGTTCGAAGATCGATCACATGCTCGAAACTCTCCGGAACAAGGGGCTGATTTACGAAGGCACGCTTCCGCCACCCAAGGGTCAGGTTCCTGATGACTGGGAAGACCGCGAGCAAACACTGTTTCGCGCAAGCGACTTTGGAGACGATACCGACCGGGCTCTCAAGAAGTCCGATGGCTCCTACACGTATTTCGCTGCCGACGTCGCCTATTTTCAGGACAAGTTCGAGCGCGGGTTTTCCGAAACGATCTACGTTCTTGGTGCCGATCACGGTGGCTACGCCAAACGCCTTCAGGCAGTCGGAAAGGCGATTTCCGACGGCAAGACGGAAGTTATCGTCCGGTTCTGCCAGCTTGTGAAGCTGATGCGTGACGGCGAGCCGGTCAAGATGTCGAAACGCTCCGGCGATTTCATCACACTTCGCGATGTCGTGGATGAAGTCGGGCCGGACCCGGTTCGCTTCATGATGCTGTTCCGCAAGAATGATGCACCGCTGGACTTCGACTTCAAAAAGGTTACGGAACAATCGAAAGACAATCCGGTCTTCTATGTTCAATACGGCCATGCGCGTTGCTGTTCGGTGTTGCGGCAGGCGGCCGATGAACTCAAGGAAGCCGGGTATGCGGTTGATGATCTTGCCGGGGCCGATTTCACCCTGCTGGATGACATCGGCGAGCAGGAGCTAATCGCCAAGATGGCGGAATGGCCGAAAGTGGTCGAAGCAGCCGCAGAAACACATGAGCCGCACAGAATTGCGTTTTATCTACATGAACTCGCTAGTTCTTTGCATGGCCACTGGAATAAAGGCTACGAATTGCCTCATTTACGTTTTATTCAGGCCGGTAACTTGAAATTAACCCTAGCGCGTCTTGCTTTGGTTCGTGCAGTATCTTTGGTGCTCGCTTCAGGTCTAATGATTCTCGGCGTGAATGCTCCTGAAGAAATGCGCTAGTTTTAATGGCCGCTGGGAACGACTAAATGGCTCGCCAGCGACTTGAAGTGGACCGGTTTTCGTAAAGCTCATGTCACAAGACTACGAAACAAAGCGATCAGATTTGCGCGCCTCGCAAAACGAGGCGGGCGGCGAACGGCCGGCCGCGGAGGATCCGCTGGTTGAATTGGCCCGGATTGTCCACAAGAACAAGCAATCGGGGGCAAATGTGAGCAGCGGCCGCGTTGGTAGTACAGATTATTTTGCGGGGCTGGACGATGTGGCAGGCGATGCGCCTGCACAATCCACCCCGGCGCCGTCGCGCATCGAACCTTCGTTTTCAAATCTTCGTCCGGTGTCGAATACTCCTGAAGCCACTGCTGGCGCGGACTTCGCGGAAGAACCTGAAGGAACACACAGCGCCTCCAGGAATGATTTCTACGCGGCTACACCGCCGTCCAGCTTCGAGCAGTCTTTCCAGCTGGAAGAGCCGGTTCAACCCGCTCCAGTGACGCCTTCTTCCCACGTTTCTTCGCTTTGGCCGAGCGAGCCGGAGCAGGTAGCTGAACCTGTACAACCAGTCGCTCCCCCGGTCGGCGCGTCACATGCTCCGGTGGATCATGTCGTGCAGTTTCGCACGCCGCAGGCTGCCCCAGTGCAGGCTGAGCCGGAGGGCGCAAACGACAAATCCTATCTCGCACCTTCAGTTGCCATGGATCTCGAACAGAATCTGACGGCAGAGCTGGAAGACGAGTTGATCGGCGCCTTGCGTCAGTCCGTGGACGAGACACACCCGGCAACCACGCCCGATATGGGATATGCAGACGAGGTGGAAGAGGCTGCTCCTCAAACTCCCTCAGTACCTGTGATGCCAACGGCATCTTCATACTCCCGCGACAAAACGGATTTTGCCGCTTCTGATAGCTTGACCCGCGCAACACAGGTGCCGAGCGCACCGTCCGTGTCTCCCGCCATTGGGACCGCAGCGTCCAGCATTTCGAAGCCAATTGATACGCCTCGTCCATCGGACGACTACCGGATTGGCGGCGTGCAGCACGATGAACCGGTTGAGGCAGTTGCTGGGGATGAGGAGGTATTCGAAACCTCCAGCTACCAGCAGCCGGTAACCGGGCAGCGTCCGCAGATAGACGAGAATGACTTTTTTGCTGCGCTGAACCCGGTTCAGTCCGAACCGGCCGCGCAAAAGGCGGAGGCCGCCGCGCCGGAACAGCCAGGAGATCCTGCCGGCATAGACGCCCTTTTTGCCGATCTTGATTTCCCGGCCCCAACGTCTCGAAAGCCTGTTGGTGGATCGTTCGATCCATCGTCGCAGGACACTTCGTCAACAGAGCCGGATCTGGACGATATGGCTTGGCCGGCCGCAGCTGAGGCGGTTCCTCAATCGGAAGACGACGAAACGCCGCCACCGCCGGAAGGTTATGACCTTGATGCGGTTGCACGGGCAATGCAGGAAAGCGATCCAAGCCTTACAGGTGCTGGCGTCCTGCCGCCTCACTCGGCAGCTGAACGCAACGCGATACCGCATGCGGGCGAAAAATCCCGGAAAGGCTTGTTCGTTGCAGCTGGAGTGCTTGGCGTTGCTGTCCTGGGTGGCGCAAGCTTCTTTCTGTTCGATAGCGACGCCGTTCCTGTACCCAGTGGTCCGCCACCGGTCATCAGCGGTCTGCAGGAGCCGCTCAAGGTATATCCGGAGCAGAGCCAGGCTTCGGCAAACGATCAGGCCGGCAAGCTTATTTATGATCGGGTCGACGGCACTGGTGTAGCCGGACCAGACAGGCTTATCCCGACAGAATCTCCACAACCCGCAGAGCTGCCGCCGGCACCTGCTGGCACCAATGGCGACGCCGATCTCGTTCCCGGAACTCCGAAACGGGTAAGGACTGTGGTCGTGCGACCGGACGGAACCATCATTCCTGAAGGTGAAGAACCTGCCGTGGCGACACCGGCGCAGCCTGAACCGGCGGCACCTGCGGAGCCTGATGCGGCTTCCGGCGAGAACGGTTCGCGGGTGGTTTCCACGTCACCTGTCGTGACCGGTGCGGATGTCGCGCCTGCAGATTCGTCAGCCACTGCACCGGAACCGGCTCAGCCCGATACACCGGCAATCGTAACCGGTGCTGACGTAGCGCCGGAACCGATTGCAAGTGAACCTGCTGCACCGGTGCCGTCAGTTGTGCCACGCAAGAAACCGGATGCACCTGTCCAGGTTGCCAGTGCTCCAGCCGTCACCACACCGGTGCAGGCGCAGCAGAACGATAGTCCGCTTAACCTGACGCAACAGCCTGCTGCCCCGGCAACAACTGCGCCCGCAGCACCGGCGCCTGTTGCCAGCACCTCCGGCGGCAGTATCCCGTCTGGGACCTATATCGTTCAGGTAACGTCTCAACGTTCTGAAGCCGCTGCAAGCGACGCTTACTCAGGACTGCAACGGCGGTTCCCGGCTGTATTGGGCAATCGGAACGCGGTGATCGTTGCAGCGACCGTTGAAGACAGGGGCGTGTTCTACAGGGCGCGGATCCCGACCGGGTCGCGCGATGAAGCAATTGGCTTGTGCGAAAGCCTCCAGGCAGCCGGTGGTGACTGCTTCGTTCGCAGACAGCCCTGAGACAGACTACACAATCGAAAAGCGTAAGTAAGACGGTCGGGTATTCCCGGCCGTTTTATTCTGCTGCTGCGACGGGTTCGTTCAACGAGGTGCCGCGCAACTGCGGTGCCATGTGACGGAAGACCTCGGCGATGGCATCCATGGCCTGGCGCACGGCGGGTTCCCGGCGCAAGTCCCGGTGAACGATGATGTGTTCGACGTTCGTGAGTTCCGCAAGCGGCTCAGTCAATCTGACGAGCTCGCGGTTACCGTCGCCCATGAAAACCGGCAAGAGACACAATCCGGCTCCCGATGCGGTCATGTTCATGAGAGTCGTCATGGTATTGGAGCGCAGTTTCGGCATCTGTGCCAGCCGGGTTTCCAGCCAGCGCATCTGCGAGGGATACCAGAGGTCGTCTGGAGCAAAGCCAAGCCATGTACAAAGCTTGTAACGTTCCGGTGTTCTGGCGGCGGGGTGTTTTGCGACGTAATCAGCCGAACCGTAAATTGCATAGGCCAATTCACCGATTTTCCGTGCAATCAACGTGTCGGTTTCCGGAAGGCAATTGCGGATCTGCAGCTCAATACTGCGTGACTGGTGATTGACATGCTGGTGGCTTGATATCAGTTCAAGCTCGACACCATCGAGCAGGCCTGTCAGCAGTTCAAACCGGTCAGTCAGAACCCGCGCACGGACTTCGTCCACGGCGACCCGAACAACCTTTAGTGCCGATCCGGACAAATCAGGCAGGATCCGTGCTGCCGCCTCCGCCTTCTTGCGCATGTCATCTGCTAGTGGGATCAGGCGCAGCCCGGCATCCGTCGGCTTCAGTCCTGTCGGCGTACGGTCGAATAGCCTTGCGCCTATCCGGTCTTCAAAGCTCTTCAGGCGGCGGCTTAGTTGCGGTTGGCTAATGTTCAGTGCCTTTGCCGCCCCGGAGAGAGAGCGCATGCGGGCAGCCGCATCAACCAGTTTCAGATCATCCCAGTTCATGGGTAGGTTATACCAATATACAGGGAGAGGAGCAATGTGATGCGTATACGCATACCCGTTATGGGGTTTTCACGACTGATTTGGCTGCCAGAGCAGTGATAGGACTTTCCTGAAATTACCTGGAACCGCTGAATGTCACAGAACTCTGTCTATCACCGCCCGGAAAACACGTTGCTTGCCCTGTTGCTTGCACTTGCCGGC